>NZ_CP028475.1:2608570-2934642 GCF_003047105.1 Celeribacter baekdonensis | reverse complement strand
CATCAGCCAGAATGAAAGTTTCGCCATCATCGCCCAAGGTATACTCGACCGTCTCGCCAGTCAGTGACCCCGTTGGCGCACCACCGATAGGGGTGTCATCCGCATTTGGGCTGAGCACGTCATCATCGGCAGTTCCCACAGGCCCTGCAACATCGGGCACATCGGGATCATTGGCCGTGAGCACGTCGTCATCAGCGCTCCCCGACGGTCCAGCCACATCTGGCGTATCGGGATCGTTTGGATCAATGGCGCCGAAATCACCAAGCTCGCTAAGAGAAAAGAGATGTGTTTCCAATGTGTCCGGATCGGTAATCAGCACAGAAATATCACCAACCGGCAGTTCATTCAGACCAAGGAAGGACAGTGTGGTTTCGTCTTCGCCCTCCATATAGGACAGGCTTGTGCCAATTTCGGCACCGTTGTCATCAAGCATTGGCTCAATGACAAATTCGCCTGTTCCGCCATCGCTGAGGTCAAGGGTCACTTGGTCTTCGCCACTTGTGAAATTTACAAATTGTGTTTCGCCGGAGCCGAGAGACACGGTGTAATCCTCACCGGGGTCATCAGTAATCGGATCAACGGAGGAGGCGTCGACACCTTCTGATGCATCGACATCCTCAAATGGATCGACGAGATCACCCGTCTCGGTTGACGGATCTGTGGGGTCATCCGTGGGATCGTCAATGGAGTCATCTGGGGAATCAGCATCATCAGACGCCATGGCCATATCGCTGACCGCAAATGCCGCAGGAAGCAGCCCTAACAACGCCAATGCCCAAAGCATACACCCATTCCTCACACATATTCACCCTCGTCCAATTTACGCCGTTTGTTTTGAAATAAAAGGGGGAAACTCCAGACAAGTTAATCTAAACATTTGTTAACAAAGGTTAATTTTCATAGTGCGAAAAAGACGCTAATAAGGGGGCACAGACATCCCCAAACAAGGCATGGATCATGACGGACGACACCGAAACCTTATCGAGCAATATCAAAGGACTGCGCGAAGAGGTGGCGCGTTTTAACCGGCATAAATTTGTGCGCATTCATGATTCTTATTGGAAATTGATGTGGTTTCAATTCCTGCGCGGTTTGGCATTTGGCTTTGGGTCCGTGGCGGGGGCAACCATTCTTGTGTCGATTGTGGGCTATGTTCTCAATCAAATGGAAGTCGTTCCGATTGTCGGCGAATGGGCCAAGCAAATGGCGGCAGAGATTATGAATGAAACAGCAAAGGTTGGAGCAGGCCAATAAGGCGGCAGACTCACAAATCCCTTTCCTTTTCGACAGAATCCGACTAAGTGCGCCTATTCTCAGTCGATCCGATTGAGAATACCCTCCAAGGGCCTTGCTGGACGACATCCCGGCCTGCGCCATAACCCTTTGATCTTAAAGGAGACCCCGATGTCGATTACTGCTGAAGAAAAAGCACGGCTGATGAAAGAATTCGCGACCAAAGAGGGCGACACCGGTTCGCCTGAAGTTCAGGTTGCCATTCTGTCCTCGCGCATTGCCACGCTCACCGAGCACTTCAAAATCCACAAAAAAGACAACCACGGCCGTCGTGGTCTTTTGATGATGGTCGCACAGCGCCGTAAGCTGCTCGACTACGTCAAAGGCAAAGACGAGTCCCGTTACCAGTCCCTCATCGAACGTCTGGGCCTGCGTCGCTAAGCCAAAAGCAGATCGCCCCCGCACCTTACACCTCCCACAAGGGGATCGTTTCAGGTGTCGTGTGGGCGATCTCGCGTTGCAGTTTTAAAATCCTCCGGGGAACCGGGGGATTTTTTTATGGGGATCAGTCGCCTTTAGCGGCTTTCATCAACCTGTCGAATGAGATCGGCCACCATACGCCCGATGGCTTTTGACCCCTTTTTTGAGGGATGAATCATGTCCGCGCCATGAAAAGAGCGATCCCCATCAGGCACGAGATCGGCGATGGAGAGAAAATAAACCCCGTCCATCTCCTTGGCCATCTGTATGAGGCGCGCCTCAAGCGCGTCACCGGACGGACGACACGCGTCGATGATAGAATCGACACCAGGGCTGCGCAGATAGCCTATAAAGACCACGCGCGCACCGGTCTTACGGATACGTGTAATCAACTGCGGAATGTCACCACTGGTGCCATTTTTCGCCACCATCCTGTTGATCTTGCGCTCACATTTGCCACAGCCGCAGCCCAACCAAAGATCGTTGCCGCCCCCATTGACCACCACCCAATCCCACGGCTTGCCATGGTATTGTTTGGCGATTTTAAGCCCAAGCGCACCGGTGATCGGCAGGCCATAAATGATCCGTGCCCCCGCAACAGAGCGGTTGACCACGGGTTCATCCAACGCGTCAGACAGCGCATCCGCAATCGAATTCCCGGTGATCCCGTGCCACGCCATCATGGAATCGCCGATGGCAAGGATGCGTGCGGCCTGATCCTCTGACACGACCTCTTGTGTGGATTGTGCCCAGCCCTCGCGAGGCGCGCCTGCCAAAGACAGAGCACACAAAAAGACGGCCAGCAGGCCATAAAAACCAGATTTCAATCGCACTTCAGACCTCACGAGGGATTCTGCGTTCATTTTGCATCCGTTTATGTCAATTTTGGGATGCCGCATCCAGAACGAAGTCTTTTACAAAACCCCTAAATTGCTGTAAGGGCGGAGCCATCTGAGACGTGACGCAGTGACCCCGGCGTTGTGAAATTAGGATAGAGGGGTCGGCGGCAATGGGGCCGCCAATCAATCGGGAGACCCGCAGGGGCGGGAGAGCTCCCAAGTAGGATACACTTGATGTTCAACGAAGTGAAAAAATCGATCCAGTGGGGCGAAGAGACGCTGACACTGGAAACGGGCAAGATTGCCCGTCAGGCCGATGGCACCGTGATCGCCACTCTTGGCGAAACCTCGGTCATGGCCAACGTGACCTTTGCTAAGGCACAGAAACCGGGGCAGGATTTCTTTCCGCTCACGGTTCACTACCAAGAGAAATACTACGCCGCCGGTAAAGTGCCGGGTGGCTTTTTCAAACGCGAAGCACGTCCGACTGAAAAAGAGACGCTGACTGCGCGTTTGATCGACCGTCCGATCCGCCCGCTGTTTGTGCCGGGCTTCAAAAACGAAGTTCTCGTGATGTGTACGGTTCTGTCGCACGATCTGGTCAATGACCCGGACGTCGTTGCAATGATCGCCGCCTCCGCCGCTCTGACCATTTCCGGCGCACCGTTCCGTGGCCCGATTGCCGGGTGCCGCGTTGGTTTTGTGGATGGCGAATACATCCTCAACCCCGAAGTCGATGACATGCAGAACCTGCGCTCGAACCCTGAGCAGCGTCTCGACCTTGTTGTTGCGGGCACCAAAGACGCCGTGATGATGGTGGAATCGGAAGCTTACGAGCTGACCGAAGACGAAATGCTCGGCGCTGTGACCTTTGCCCATGAGCAAATCCAGCCGGTCATCGACCTGATCATTGATCTGGCCGAAGATGCCGCAAAAGAGCCGTTTGAATTCAACGCACCGGATTACTCCGCGTTGTTCGCTGCGGTGAAATCTGCTGGCGAAGACAAAATGCGCGCCGCTTATGCGATCACCGACAAGCAAGAGCGCGTTGCTGCGGTTTCTGCCGCCAAGGACGACATCAAAGCCACCCTCTCTGAGGACCAGTTGGCCGATGAAAACCTCGGCTCTGCGTTGAAGAAACTCGAATCCTCCGTGCTTCGCGGCACTGTGGTGAAAGAGGGCAAGCGCATCGACGGTCGTGCATTGGATCAGGTTCGCCCGATCGTTTGCGAAACCGGACTGCTGCCGCGCACCCACGGCTCTGCTTTGTTCACCCGTGGTGAAACGCAGGGTCTGGTTGTGACCACGCTGGGCACCGGCGATGACGAACAGTTCATCGACGCGCTGCATGGCAACTTCAAATCCAACTTCCTGCTGCACTACAACTTCCCTCCCTACTCTGTGGGTGAAGTGGGTCGCGTAGGCTCCCCGGGTCGTCGTGAAATCGGCCACGGCAAACTCGCATGGCGCGCCCTTCAGGCCGTTCTGCCCGCTGCCACCGATTTCCCCTACACGATCCGCATCGTGTCTGAGATCACCGAATCCAACGGCTCCTCTTCCATGGCGTCTGTGTGCGGTGGCTCCTTGTCGATGATGGACGCTGGTGTGCCGCTCAAAGCCGCTGTGGCTGGTGTGGCCATGGGTCTGGTGTTGGAAGACGATGGCGAATTCGCGATCCTGACCGACATCTTGGGTGACGAAGATCACTTGGGTGACATGGACTTTAAAGTCGCGGGCACCGAAGCGGGCATCACCTCCTTGCAAATGGACATCAAGGTCGCGGGCATCACGCCTGAGATCATGAAACAAGCGCTCGCTCAGGCGAAAGCAGGTCGTTTGCATATCCTCGGTGAGATGAACAAATCGCTGTCCGGCGCTGGCGCATTCTCCGCCCACGCTCCGCGCATCGAAACCATGCAAATCCCGGTTGATAAGATCCGTGAAGTGATCGGCTCCGGCGGTAAAGTGATCCGTGAAATCGTTGAAATGTCCGGCGCAAAAGTCGACATCAACGACGACGGCATCATCAAAATCGCCTCCGCCAACGGTGAAGCCATCCAGAAAGCCTACGATATGATCTATTCGATCGTCGCAGAGCCGGAAGAAGGCAAGGTCTACAAAGGTAAAGTCGTGAAACTCGTCGATTTCGGCGCGTTCGTGAACTTCTTTGGCAAGCGTGACGGCCTTGTGCACGTCTCCCAGATCGAAAACCGCCGCCTGAATCACCCGTCTGACGTTCTCAAAGAAGGTCAGGACGTTTACGTGAAACTTCTGGGCTTTGATGACCGCGGCAAAGTGCGCCTCGGCATGAAAATGGTCGATCAAACGACGGGCGAAGAAGCCGTGGCTGAAGAAACCGCTGAGTAATCAGCTCTTTGGTCAGACATAAGAAAAGCCCCGCTTTTGGCGGGGCTTTTTGTTCGAGTATTTGGACTGCAATGAAGCTAGGGACGCGCGCCAAACCACCGTTTCGCCACCAAATCCTCGACACTCTCCGCCTCGATCTGATCGACTTTGCGCATGACGCGGCGTTTATGGTCGGCCTCGTCTTGGGTCATGTTGGAGCCACGGTTAATTTTGGCCTGAAGTTCCGCGTTTGAGCGGGTGTAATAGTGGTTGAGTTGGATGTGATCGGCGGAATAAAAACCCGGCTTTTTACGATCCCCGGCGGCGGCGCGTGTGCCTTTGTCATTCACGCTTGCGGTGGACCCGTCCGTCTCGACCGAATGCACTTTGATCGCGGTCACAGCACAGGGGTCGACGATCATTTTAAAATTGCACATGCCTTTTAAGGGGCTCATCGGGTCGGGGTGACGGCGGGTGTAATTGGCGATAATGCCACCCTCAGGCGCGGCCTCAAAGCCGTTGCGCCCGAACATATGCCATGGCAGCGAGATGTTGGTTTCCCTCTCCAGATGCGCAAGGCAGTCAGGCAGCGTATGCCCGGACTTCGGCACCAAGAATTCATCCACGTCAATGAAAGACATCCACCGATAGGCCGCGCCAAAATTGCGCACGGCATGGGTATAGGCCAGCACTTGATTATGGATTTCCGCACCTGTGATGCCATCGCGCAGCTTTTGGTCCCATGGGACCACGGTCATGTGTTGCACGCCGATGGCCGCGACCATTTCGACCAATGTCGTGTCGGTGGAGCCATTGTCATAGACGTAGACATGCGACACCCCGGCGCGCAGGTGAAACCGCGCCCATTCGCCGACATGCGCCGCTTCGTTTTTGACGATCACGACAAGGGCTATCCCTGTGCGATCCGGTAAGGGCGTTGGCGGATCAAGCGCGATGCGAGAGATGGATTTGGTTCGGCGCAGAAATGACAGCATAAAAAACCCCTATTCGCGAGCACCATAAGAAAGAATGGCACAGGCGAACAGGGGCGAATTAAAGCTGTGTCAGACCCTTACTTTGGGTCTTTGGCAAACCGCAAGTAGGGCAGTTTTTTGTCCAGCGCGCCGAACTTTTCGGTCGCAGCGGCGTCATCCAAAGAGGTCGCGACGATCACGTCTTGGCCGATGGTCCAGTTCGCAGGCGTCGCCAAAGGCACACCAAAGGTCTTTTGAAGGCCATCCAAAGCGCGCAGGATTTCGGCAAAGTTCCGACCCACAGACATCGGATAGGTCATCATCAACTGAACTTTTTTATCCGGCGAAATGATAAAGACGGAGCGCACGGTGGCAGTGTCAGCGGGCGTGCGCCCATCCGGCAGATAGGCCTCAGACGGGAGCATGTCGAAAGCTTTGGACAGAGACAGATCTGTGTCCGCCACGATCGGGAAACCCGCTTTGGCCCCCGCAAAGGATTCGATGTCGGTTTTCCAGCCCTTGTGCTCTTCGACGCCATCCACAGACACGCCAAGAACCTTGGTGTTGCGCGCCACCCATTCGTCGGCAAGCTGTGCCACAGCGCCAAATTCGGTGGTGCACACGGGTGTAAAATCTTTCGGGTGGGAGAAAATCACCGCCCAGCTGTCGCCGATCCAGTCGTGCAAAGTGATCTCACCTTGGTCGGTGGTCACGGTCAGATTGGGAACAATGTCATTGATGCGAAGGCCCATGGTTTTCTCCTTTGAGTAAATGCGTGGTTCGTGAGTTTAGATAGGTTCTAAAAATGGATTTTACACCCTTCTGATCCACCCCGCGACAAAATTACTCGGGCTTTGTCAAAACGGGCATTTGGCGGTAAAGGACAGCCCCGCCCCGCCGTCCGGGTGACGCAGGCGCAATTGTTCAGCGTGAAGCATCAAACGCGGCGCCTCGCGCGCGGGGCCAGTGGCATAAAACGGATCGCCCATAATCGGGTGGCCCAGCGCCAACATATGCACACGCAACTGATGCGACCGGCCCGTTTTGGGCATAAGCCGGACACGGGTTTGATCCTCCGTGTAGCGCACTACACGCCAATCGGTGATCGCTTGTTTGCCGTTTTCATGGTCCACCATCTGACGCGGGCGATTGGGCCAATCGACGATCAGCGGCAAATCAACCGTGCCGGTTTTCTCTGCGATATGGCCATGAACCCAGGCGACATAGGTCTTTTTGGTCTGTCGTTTTTCAAATTGCAGACCGATGTGGCGCTGCGCATGGGGCGTGAGCGCAAAGATCATCACACCTGATGTATCGCGATCCAGTCGATGGATCAGCAAGACCTCCGGGAATACCGCTTTGATCCGCGCGATGAGACAATCGGCCAGATGCTCGCCTTTGCCCGGCACAGACAAGAGCCCCGCAGGCTTATCGACCACGAGGATTTCATGATCCATGTGAATGATTTTAAGTGGGTCTTGCGGCGGGGCGTAGATTGTATCCATGGCGCGGCGATAGCATGGCTACGCACAGGAGGCAAAGGTGTCATCCAGGATTTCGCTCAGTGCCGTCACATCCTCTTGGGTAAATGCAGCAGGCAGATTGCTGTCGATATCAAAGACGCCAAGAAGCGTGCCTTTTGCATTTCGCACAGGTAGGACAATTTCCGAACGCGTGCTCGACGAGCAGGCGATATGGCCCTCAAACGCCTCGACATCCTCAACCAATTGGGTCTCCCCGGTGCGTGCACAGGCTCCACAGACGCCACGTGAAAACGGAATCACAAGACATCCATGCCCGCCTTGATACGGCCCGATCTTCAAAAGGTCTTTGGAAACAACACGGTAAAATCCTGTCCAATCAAAGCGATCATCAAAAAGATGCACCTCGCATGCAAACGTTGCCATCAAAGCGACCATATCCGTTTCCCCTTCGCAGAGGCTTTTGATCCGATCTGACAAAGCAGCATAATCCATGTGGTTTTTCTCCGTTTTTTGGGTCTGTGCAAACCCATTGGTAATATTTGGATCGTAGTTTCTTCTCATCGGAAGAGCAAAGGTATCGCAGATGAAACTGAACCATCAGGATTTTGAGGATGTGCGTGTCGTATGCGTTGGCGAAAACCGAATTGATGCGGCCTGCGCAATCCAGTTTAAGGATGAGATGCGCGAGCTGAGTGAGGCTGGCCCCTCCCGCATCATTCTCGATCTTGGCAATGTTGAATTCCTCGACAGCTCCGGCCTTGGCGCCGTTGTCGCTGCGTTGAAAGCCGTGCGCCATGGGCAACGTCTGGAACTCGCCGCCCTTCATCCAACCGTGCAACGGGTGTTTCACCTGACCCGCATGGACACCGTATTCACCATTCACGACAGCGTCTCCACGGCGGTGGAGGGCGTGGCGAATGCGTCCTGAGGGCAATTTACAAGACAAAGCGGTCCGTAGCATACGTCCGCAATCGAAAGAAAATGAGTTGAGGATCATTCTTCCGGCACGAGAAAACGCCGTTCGACGCGGATTGAAAAGCATCAAAAGTGGCCTTGGCCCGATCGGCTTTTCCGCCGATGAACTTGCCAGTCTCGAACTGGTGTTGGCGGAAATCCTCAACAACATTGTCGAACATGCCTATCGTGAGGATGAGGCGGGCATCATTGAAATTCAAATGTCGCAAACCACCGCCGGGTTATGGTGCACCATCATCGACACCGGGGAGATGATGCCAAATGGCGAACCCCCTCTGGGGCTGCAATGTGACCTCAATTGCAACGTTGCCGATCTTCCTGAGGGTGGGTTTGGTTGGTTTCTGATCCGGGAGCTGGCGCATGATTTGGAGTACTATCACGAAGACGGTCAAAACCACCTCTCGTTTCGCATGTCCATTGGTCGCCTCAACTAAGCCCCTACCACGTTCGCATCAGTTCAGTTGGAAATGCAACGGATAGGACCCGTCCTCAAACGGACCGAACAGATCTGACAGATCGGGATGCTCAACCGGAACGCCGGAATAATCGGCAACAAGGTTCTGTTCAGACACATAGGCGACATAATAGCTTTGGTCATTTTCAGCGAGCAAATGATAAAAAGGTTGATCTTTATGGGGTCGGCTGTCTTCAGGAATGGCATCATACCATTCTTGGGTGTTTGAAAACATCGCATCCACGTCAAAGATCACCCCTCGAAAGCGATGTTGCTTGTGGCAGACAACTTGCCCAAGATGATATTTGGCGCGTGATGTCATCATAACGTTGCAACCCCCATAAACGGTTAGTAGACCGTAAAAATGGCGACTGTCCACGGGGGACGGGCAAAGAAATGGGAAACAGTCTGTGAACCTCGTTTTAACAGTGCTTGAAATCGTGTCGCCGGTTTTCCTTTTGGCACTGGTCGGGTTCACTTGG
The DNA here is from genome assembly GCF_003047105.1 of Celeribacter baekdonensis. NCBI lineage: Bacteria > Pseudomonadati > Pseudomonadota > Alphaproteobacteria > Rhodobacterales > Roseobacteraceae > Celeribacter > Celeribacter baekdonensis. The sequence goes on along the minus strand of NZ_CP028475.1, from coordinate 2,925,375 downwards.
GTCAAAACCGGCCACGAATACCGATTGGAGTTTGTCACCAAGCTGACGATGACCCTCTCCGTCCCAGCGCTGATCTTTACCGCTTTGGTCAAAGCCGACATTGAACCCGCCGCGTTGACCGCCCTGTCCTTCGCCGCGATCTCTGCTTATGCGGGGGTCACTCTGGCCGCCTATCTTGCAGTGAAACTGTTCAAACTCGACAGCCGAACCTTTCTGGCCCCACTGATTTTTGGCAACACCGGCAACCTTGGCCTGCCGCTTGCCCTCTTCGCCTTTGGTGAAACAGGGTTGAGCTATGCTGTGGTGGTGTTCGCCGTGATGGCGTTGTGGTCCTTTACCTTTGGCGTCTATGTGACGGCCGGGGGCGGCTCCCCTGCGAAGGCGTTCAAGGAACCTTTGGTCTGGGCCACCGCCCTTGGCGCGCTGTTTTTGTGGCAAGGCTGGACCCTACCCAAATTTGCGATGAACACGCTCGAACTTTTGGGCCAAGTTGCCATTCCGATCATGCTGATCACACTCGGCGTCGCCGTGGCGCGACTGCGTCCGCACGGGCTGGGTCGAGCCGGGATCACCGCTGTGGCCAAGGTCATCCTTTGCGCCGGGATCGCAGCACTTGCAGGTCGCTATTTTCACCTAGACCCCATTGCTTTTGCCGTGCTCGTGGTCCAAATCGCCACACCCGTCGCAGTAACCTCCTATATGCTGGCGGAAAAATATGGCGCTGATTCTGATGCGGTGGCCGCGCTTGTTGTCGCTTCAACGCTTCTTTCCGTCCTATATTTGCCCATTCTATTGGCCATTGTCATTTAACCCGCGACGTCCTGCCCGCCTTTGAGCGCAAACATCACGGGAAAGACATTTCACACCACGCCCAAATCCGCTATTCTGTCAGACAACAAAAAAGCGAGAGGCAGACATGAGCAGACGTCTTCGCGCAGTGGCATTACTTCTCTTGGTCTCGGCTTGCGGCAGCGGCAATTTTTCCGCCCCCCGGGAACTCGAAAACGCCTGCGCCATCGTATCCCAACGCCCGACCTATCTTCGGGCGATGAAAGCCACCGAACGCAAATGGGGCATTCCGGTGAACGTGCAAATGGCGACGTTCTATCAAGAAAGCAAATTTATCGGCAACGCCCGCACCCCCTATCGTTTCGTGCTCGGCGTGATCCCGATGGGGAGGCAAAGCTCCGCCTACGGATATGCGCAGGCGCTCGATGCCACTTGGGATGAGTACCGCCGCGAACAAAAACGCTGGAGTGCCAAACGCGACCGCATTCAGGACGCAACCGATTTCATGGGTTGGTATATGGATAAATCCACTTCCGTTTTGGGCATTTCAAAACAGGATGCCACATCACAATACCTCGCGTATCACGAAGGCCGCACCGGCTATTCGCGCGGCAGTTACCGCGCGAAAGCATGGTTGATGCGTGTCTCCACCGAGGTCGGCGCACGCTCCGCCACATATCGGCAACAATTGATTGCCTGTCGTCAGCTCTAAACCTTTAGTCGATCGGCGTACCGCGCCGTCTGGCTTCCGAGCGGATGTTGAACGCGCTGTCAGACACCGATCCGCCCAGCATCATCTTGGTGAGCTGGACGGTCGTGTCGCCACCATTCTGATCGTGAATAACCCAAGCTTTCAGAATGGGCGTGGCGCTAAAAATCAAATCAATCGAGCCATATTCCGGGTGATCCGGGTCTTGCGCACGCACAACGGTGTCGCCATTGACCTCAGTATGCGACACCACCATGCGTGCCTTTGACAGGTCCACATTGCGCGCCAAGATCAAAGACAGCGGCGTTTGCGCCATCGGAAAGCGCTGCGGTGGCTCGTTTGACCTTGGATCGAAAATAGCAACTTGGCCGCCAGAGCCCAAAACAAGCGGATCCTTTTCCCCGCCGTAGGACAGGCGCATCCGTCCCGGGCGCTTAAGCGTCAACGTGCCCGAGGAGCGCGACCCATCATCGTTGGTTTGAGTGAAATCGGCCTGAACTGTGGACAGCCCATTGAGGTAATTCGACAGGGTTCCGAGCGACAATTTTTCCGCCATTGCCGGAGCAGCAACGGAAAAAGCGATCAGGGCGGCGGGCGCAAGAGCGGTGATAAAGCGTTTCATACCCTCACATATACGCCTTTGCGCGCACCCTTTCACCTCTCTTTAGATCACATCACGCGGATTTTGACGTGATGGGATATGTCATTGTTCAGGAACAAGAATTTCGCGCTTCCCGACATGGTTGGCCGAGGAAACCACGCCTTCGTCCTCCATTTGCTCCACCAAACGCGCCGCTTTGTTATAACCGATGGCCAATTTGCGCTGGATGTAGGAGGTCGAACATTTGCGGTCTTTAATGACAATGGCCACGGCTGTGTCATATAGCGCATCTTCTGAATCGGTGTTTCCGCCAGACAGACCCAGCACCGCGTCAATGTCGCTTTCCTTATCCGCATCCGGGCCCTCAACCACACCACCGACATAATCAGGCGGACCGTAGGCTTTGAGATAAGACACGATTTTCTCGACCTCTTCATCGGAGACAAACGGCGCGTGGCAGCGTTGAATTTTACCGCCCCCCGCCATGTACAACATGTCGCCCATGCCAAGGAGCTGCTCGGCACCCTGTTCCCCCAAAATGGTGCGGCTGTCGATTTTCGACGTCACCTGGAACGAAATCCGGGTCGGGAAGTTGGCCTTGATCGTGCCGGTGATGACATCGACAGACGGGCGCTGTGTCGCCATGATCAAGTGGATGCCAGAGGCCCGCGCCATCTGCGCGAGACGTTGAATACAGGCTTCGATCTCTTTGCCCGCAACCATCATCAGGTCGGCCATCTCGTCCACGATAACGACGATATAGGGCAGAGTTTCGGGCTGGAACTCATCGGTTTCAAAGATCGGATCACCGGTTTCTTCATCAAACCCGGTTTGAACCGTGCGCGAAAACAGCTCACCTTTGGCCAACGCTTCTTTGACGCGACCATTGTACCCATCAATATTGCGCACGCCCATTTTGGACATTTTGCGATAGCGATCTTCCATCTCCGCCACAGCCCATTTGAGCGCGACAACGGCCTTTTTCGGATCGGTCACAACCGGCGACAAAAGGTGTGGAATGCCGTCATAAACCGAAAGCTCCAACATTTTCGGGTCGATCATGATCAGGCGACATTCCTCTGGCGTGAGCCGATAGAGCAATGAGAGGATCATCGTGTTGATCGCCACGGATTTCCCGGAGCCGGTGGTCCCAGCGATCAAAAGGTGAGGCATTTTGGCAAGATTGGTCACAACCGGATCGCCACCGATGTCTTTGCCCAAAGCCAGAGGTAGGGACAATTTGCCATCGCCATAATCGCGGGTCGACAGGATTTCGCGGAAGCTGACCATTTCGCGGTGATCATTGGGCAATTCGATCCCGATCACCGACCGACCCGGCACCGTGGACACACGGGCCGAGAGCGCCGACATAGAGCGCGCGATGTCGTCGGAGAGGCCGATCACTCGGGACGCTTTGAGACCCGGCGCCGGTTCAAGTTCGTACATGGTGACAACCGGGCCAGGGCGGACCGAAACGATCTCACCTTTGACGCCGTAATCGTCCAACACGCTTTCCAACATCCGTGCGTTTTCTTCCAACGCTTCATCTGAGAGCGTGTGACGCACAATGTTGACCGAGTTGTCCAACAAGGACAGCGGCGGCACTTCGTATTGCGCCTCTTTCGGGTCGAATTTCAACGCAGGCTGGGCTTCGGCTTGCGCCTGTTTCGACTGAACAACAGGTTTGCGCACCGGATGTTGCACCACACGCTTGGCCTCGGGGGCTGCGGGTTTTGGCGGTTCATACCGCTGCGGCTGCGCGTTCAGATACTCCGGGGGTTCAATCTCTTCAACTTCTGGAAGAGGCGCGGCCTCAAACGCATCTGCTGCACCATAGCCATAGTCATCGTAAGCAGTGGCATCGTAGGTCGCAGCATCGTCATATGTGTCATAGGGCGACAGATCCGCGTCGGTCTCATCAGCACGCAAGTTGCCCTCGGCCAAGCCATCATCAACATAGGCCGCCGCATAGGGGGCAACCACCGGCTGTGACCGCTCGGCCTGCGCCAAGATCATTGGCTTCGGACCCTTTTTGTATTTCGCCGCGGCCTTTTGCGCGGCGGTGAGCGGCGGTTCAACCCGCTCGGAAACCGCCGGAGCCTCGCGTGATCCAACCCGCGAGCGGGCGCTGATCACATTGGCAATTTTGGAGCGGATACGATCGTCCTGACCCGGCGCAACATAAACATCCGGGGCCTCGTCGCGTTCGATCAATTCCGGTTCCAAATCTTCAGGCGCGGTGCGTTTCAAGAGCCCCGGCATCTTCGCGAAAAGCGAAGGTTTGGAGTCGTATTCCGCAGGATAAGCCTCAGCCTGTGGTGCAGGCTCCGGCATCGGCGCTCGCAACACGCGCCCCGGTCGCGGCTGGGCCTGCACGGCCTGCGCCGCTTCAAATTCGACAAGTTCGGCGGCGGCCTGGCGGCGCTCATCGCGACGTTGGGCGGCATTTTGAGCCAACCGCTGTCCGACCGTCATCGACCCGCGTGCACTGCGCCCCAAAAGGTGCAGCACCAGTGCATAGAGCGACACAACACCGATCAGCAAAAACCGCCCGCCCGCAAGCAATTCACGGACAACAAAGCCAAAGGCAAAAAGCGCGATCGCAAGCGTGCCAAAAAATGACAGGACAGAAAGGGCTTTAAGGCTAAACCCCGCACCAAATGGGATAATTTGGATCAATGCGGCCAAAACAGTGTCGCCGAAAAGACCGCCAAAACTTTGCGGCGCGGTGGAGGCATGGGTCGAGGCATAGACCGCAGCCACGGCAATTGCGATCGGGACAAACACAGACCGCGTCAGCGCGCGGTCAGCCCCGCGATGCAGGACAAACCTCAATCCCCATGCCAGAAACGCCAGAGGGAAGCCCCAAGAGGCGACACCGACGATGATCATCAAAGGCGAGGCAATCGAGGCACCGAACCGACCCAAAACATTGTGTACAGGCGCGTCGGTGGCGGACAGCCAACTTGGATCTTCGGGCACATAGGAACCGAGCATCAGGGCAAACAGAATCCCTGCCACAATCAAGCCAAGCCCAATAAGTTCCTTCCCCCGCCGTTCCAAAACGGCTTGGGTGTTTCTGTCGAAAAGCGGATCGCGACCACGTGCCTGATAGGATGCCATGCCTGCCTCTTTATGTGTACAAACAGTCGCGAAGCATGATCAGCCCGCGCCGTGTCTCGTTGATTGGGGCCACAAGAGCGACCCTGATATATGGCGCGCCGGGGTTTTCCCCATCCACGTCCCTCGAAAGATAAGCGCCGGGCAAAACCCGCACGCCAGTTTGTGTCCAAAGCCTCATCGCCGCCTCTTCGCCATCTTTGACGGGCAGCCAGAGGAAAAAACCGGCCTCAGGGGCCGCCGCACCGTCGATGCCCGCAAACACCTCATCGGCCATGTCGAATTTTTCGGCATAGAGTGCGCGCGAGGCGATGACATGATCTTCGTCGGCCCAAACCCGCGCGGACACGGCTTGGATTGGGCCCGGAAGCGGCGCGCCGGAGTAGGCCCGCAGACGACGGATGTGATGAATATTTTGCGGTCCAGAGGCGACAAACCCCGAACGCAGCCCCGGAAGGTTCGAGCGTTTAGACAAAGAATGAAAAATCACCACGCGTTCGGGATCAGCCCCCAATTCGCGGGCGACATCAAGCGCACCTGTGGGCGGCACATCCCGGTAAATCTCGGAATAGCATTCGTCAGCAAACACTTTGAAGTCGTGCTTTTCCGCCAAGGTGATCAAGGCGCGCAGATAATCGCGCGAGGCCACGGCCCCCTGTGGGTTGGACGGGCTACAGATATAGGCAATCGTGGCGCGGTCGAGCACCTCGGTCGGTAAACTGGCGTAATCGGGCAAGAACCCGGTGTCCCGCGTGGCAGGCACAAACACGGGCTCTGCCCCGCTGGTCACGGCAGCCACGGCGTAGACTTGGTAAAACGGGTTCGGGATCAAAACGACCGGCTGTTTGCCGCGTTTTTTCTCTGGGCACAGCGCCAGACAGGCGTTCATCAGGCCTTCACGCGTGCCATTCAGCGCCATGATGTCAGTCTCGGGATCGACCGCCACATCAAAGCGGCGCGCAATCCAGTTTGAGATCGCGCTCAGCAACGCGTCAGAGCCGTTGTTGTTCGGGTATTTGGCAAAACCTGCGATGTTTTCGGCCAAAACCTCTCCGATAAAATCGGGCATGGCGTGGCGCGGTTCGCCAATGGTCATATGCATCACCTCACCGCCCGGCGCATGCGCGTCGAGAAGGTTCCGCAAACGCGGAAACGCATAGTCTGGCAGGTTTGAAAACCGCTCAGGAAACGTCATGGAACTGCTACTGCCTCGTGTTTCCGGATCTTTTGCCCGGGTAATTACCATCAAGATAGCGGGCGTCGGCCTCCGGGTCCAGCAAAAGACGCCAAACACCGGGGGCCCCATGTCGCAGTTGTGGCTTTTAGGCCAGCGCCGCCTCTGCCGCGGCCCCAAGCCGTAACAGGCGCGCTTCCGTATTGGGCGGCGTTTGCAGGATGATCCCGCAAGACGGCACACCCGTGGGCAGGGTCAGCGCCGCCAATCCCATCAGGTTGCCGACCCGTGTGTTGCGCAAAGCCAAAAGGTTTTCAGTCACATAGTACTCCGCATCCGTCATCAACCGCTCCGCGTGGGGCGGCAGGATCGGCGCGGTGGGAAGGATCACGGCATCATAGCCCGCCGTGGCTTTGAGATACTGCGCGCGCAAATGGGCAAGCTTTTTCCAACCGGCCACGAAATCAACACCACTGAACGTGCCACCTGCCCGAAACCGCTCCAAGATACGCGGGAACATCACGTCAGGATCGGCTTCGATATACTCACGCCATTCGGCATAGGCTTCGACGGTGAACAGAATGCCCGAGAGGTCCATGGCCGCCTCGACAGCGGGCACAGGGGCCCGATGAATCTCGACTCCGGCGTCTTTGAATTTGGCCACAGCGGCGTCAAACCCGGCAAGTGGGGCGTCACGAATGTCGTCAAACACGACGGAGTCGAGGATCAAAAACCGCTTGCCTTTGAGGCTTGCGCCTTTGAGATCGGAGGCGGATGTGCCGTCCAGAATGGCGAACAACGCGGCGGCGTCTTCGACGGTTTTGACCAGCGGCCCGACCGTGTCAAACGCGGCCGCAAGCGGCACGACCCCCTCCACAGACAACCGTCCGGCGGTGGTTTTAAGCCCCACAAGATCGTTCCACGCAGACGGAATACGCACCGAGCCGCCGGTATCCGACCCAATCGCTCCGGGTGCGAGACCAAAAGCCACCGAGGCGGCAGCACCTGAGGACGACCCGCCCGAAACCGCCTCCATATCGTTGATACAGGGCGGTGTGGCGGTGATCGGATTGAGGCCAAGACCGGAAAACGCCAATTCTGACATATGGGTTTTGCCCAAGGCAACCAGCCCAGCCTGCGCACCGCGGCGGACCATTTCGGAGTCACGGGCGGGAATACGATCCTTCAACAGCGCCGTGCCCGCTTCAGTCGCGACGTCTGCCGTGTCGAAAAGGTCTTTCCACGACACCGGCACACCATCCAAAAGGCCACGCCGCACGCCATTTTGTGCACGCATGGCGGCAGCCTCGGCCTCAGCCAAAGCACGATCCGTCATCATACGGGCATAAATGCGGGGGCTGAGCGGGTGAGCGGCCGCACGATCCAAAAAATCAGCCGCCAGATCACGCGGATCAATGTCGCCCGCGCCAATGCCGCGCCCAAGATCGCACATACTCATGTCTTTGAAATCGGCCATTGCGTTTCCTTTCGTGCCCGCAGCACGCCCCAGATCGTGCTGTTCGACAACCTAGCGACGGATGAGCGCATGGACAATCCGGTCGCGTGCATCATATTTAGCGCAGTCCACATTGGCCCCCGGGAGACCGTCATGACCCAGAACTCCACCCCCTCAAGTGATGTGATCATCGTTGGCGGCGGCCTCAATGGTCCAGCCTTGGCGCTGGCCTGTGCGCATGCGGGGTTGAGCGTGACGTTGATCGACTCTTTGCCGCAGGCGGCCCGCGCCAGCGACGCCTTTGACGGTCGTGGCTATGCGCTGTCCCTGTCCTCTCAGAGGCTTTTGAAAGCCATTGGGATTTGGGGCAAAGCGGCCGCCCATGCACAAGAGATTTTGGACGTGAAGGTCACGGACGGCAAGCCGGGCGAGGGCCCTGCACCGTTTATGTTGGAATTTCGCGACGGCGAAATTGATGAAAGCCCGATGGGCTATATGGTCGAGGATCGTTATCTTCGACAGGCGTTTTTGGCCGCTTTGGATCGGCAAGCCAGGATCACCCAAATTGAAGGCACGGTCACGGCGCAACAGGTCGATGCCCATGGGGCAAAAGTGACACTGAGTGACGGGACCGTGCTGCCCGGGCGGCTGATTGTTGGCTGTGATGGCCGCAAATCCGGTACGGCGGAGCGCGCCGGGATTGGCCGCACCGGATGGGGTTATGGCCAAACGGCTCTGGTCTGTGCGATTGCCCATGAATTGCCACATCACGGCTGTGCGCATCAGTTTTTCTTGCCCTCGGGACCCTTGGCGATCCTGCCTTTGCCCGGCAATCAAAGTTCGATTGTCTGGACCGAAAAGGATAAGATGGCCTGGGACATTCAGGCCCTGTCTGATGCCGATTATATGGCTGTGTTAAAGCCTCGTTTTGGCGGCTTCCTTGGTGATATTTCTTTGGTTGGCCATCGTTTTGCCTATCCGCTCAACATTACCTTGGCGAACAAATTTTACGCCCCACGCGTGGCTTTGGTCGGTGATGCGGCGCATGGGATGCACCCGATTTCAGGCCAAGGTTTGAACGCTGGCCTGAAAGATGTTGCCGCCTTGAGCGAAGTGATTGTGGACGCGCATCGGCGCGGCGAAGACATTGGCCGCGCCGATGTTTTGGCGCGCTATAGCCAATGGCGTCACTTCGACGTCGCCACCATGGCCTTAATGACGGACAGCTTTAACAAGTTGTTCTCAAACGACAATCCCATCCTACGCATCGCACGTGATATGGGGATGGGCGTGGTCAATTCGATCACGGGCCTGCGCCGCGCCGCCATCCGCGAGGCCGCCGGGGTGAATGGTGATTTGCCAAAACTGTTACAGGGGCGGGCGCTTTAAACCGCCCACTTAGGCGTCGATTTTGCGCGCCTCTGAGACCAACATGATCGGAATGCCGTTGCGGATCGGATAGGCGAGGCCTGCGGTTTTGGAAATCAATTCCTGAGCCTCAGCATCATAGATCAGCGTCGCGTGGGTTTGCGGGCACACAAGCGCCTCCAACATACGACGATCAAACAGCGGCGTTTGCGGTTCGGATGGGGCGTCCATTACATCATCTCCTCGTTGTTGCCGCCTCTGAGAGCGAATTCGATCAACGTTATCAGAGTTTCACGCCGGGTGGAAAGAGACGGCGCCTCTAAAAGCGCCTGTTTGTCCTCACAGCCAAAGGGACAGAGCATGGACAGGGAATTGATCAACAATTCGTCTTCGGCACGGCCCAGATTCTCCCAATCGGTGCGCAGGTCCTCTTCGTCAAAATACCGACGCAGCAGCGAGATAAAATGCCGACGATCCAGACAGGGATCATGTTCGGCAGGCCCTAGATCGGCGGCAAAATCCACCCAATGAACGTCGAATTTACGGTAGGGCGAAAACCCAGTGCTCTCTTGACCCAACCGAAAGCGCGAGATGCCGGACAGGGTGATCATATAGCGACCATCTTCGGTTTCGGAAAACCCGGTGAGGCGGCCAGCACAACCAATGGAATTGAGTTTGCCCTCCCCTGCCCCACTGCGGGGCTGGACCATACCGATCAAGCGGGTCGGGGTTTTCATGCAATCTTCGATCATCTGCAAATACCGCGGCTCAAAAATATGCAGAGGCAACTTTGACCGAGGCAGCAAAAGCGCCCCGGTCAGCGGGAAAATCGCAATGGTTTTTGGAAGATCGGCGGCTGTTATCATGGCTCTAACTTAGAGCACCGAACCGATCAGGCAAATATGATCGAGGACAATTTACGACGCCCGGCCAAAACAATAGGATCGTTTGGCTTGAGACTGTCGAAAACCTTGAACAATTGTTCTTTGATCGCGCCCTCGTTCCAGTCGCGATCCAATTTGAACGCGGCCAGCAATGTTTCAACTGACTCTTCGATTTGACCATTGGCGTGCAAAGCAACGGCGAGGTCCAAACGCGCCTGCATATCCGAGGGATCGGCCTCGACCTTGGCGGTCAATTCGGCAACGGGGCCCGCATTTTCGGCCTCACGCGCCAGTGCGATTTGGGCGTGGACACCTTCGATCGCAGCCGTGTGAGCGACATCTGCGGGCACCCCGTTCAGCACCGCTTCGGCCTCATCAATCTCGCCTTTGGCGATATGACATTTGGCGAGACCCGCGAAGGCGGCAGCAAGGTTTGGATCTTCTTCAAGAATGGCCGCATAGGTTTGCGCCGCATCGTCAATCTCACCGAGATCAAACATCTCATCTGCGGCAGCCACAGCCTCGGCCAGCCCACCATCCCCCGCAAGATCAGCGGTCTTTTTGACAAATTCGGCAATTTGCGAGGGGGGCAACGCGCCTTGAAAGCCATCTACCGGCTGGCCTTTGAAAAAGGCGTAGACGGTAGGAATGGATTGCACCCGCATCTGGCCTGCGATCATTTGGTTTTCATCGACGTTGACCTTGGCCATTTTGACCTTGCCCCCGGCGGCGTTCACAGCCGCTTCCAAAGCCGGACCAAGCGTTTTGCACGGGCCACACCAAGGTGCCCAAAAATCCACGATCACAGGGACCTCTTGCGAGGCGTCGATCACCTCGGCCATGAAATCGGCCTCTGTGACGTCTTTGACATAGGCGCCCGCATCCGGGGCAGTCGCGGTGGTGTTTGTTAGACCCAGGTCCATCATGTGGTCTCCCTTATCTGCTTGCTTGGCCCTATATGCGCGCTGTGCGTCGAAAATTAAAGGTCGAAGGTGGCGAATACGGGCGCATGATCCGATGGTTTCTCCCATCCCCGCGCGGCGCGCAGCACCCGCGACCCATGCCCGGCGTTGGAAATATCCGACGTGGCCCAGACGTGATCCAAACGACGACCCTTGTCGGCTTCGTCCCAATCTTTGGCCCGATACGACCACCAGCTATACAAAAGACCCTCGGGAATATCTTGGCGGGTGATGTCGACCCACTTGCCAGCCTCTTGAGTTTCAGCCAGATGCTCGACCTCAATCGGCGTGTGCGACACGATTTTCAACAGACTCTTGTGGTTCCACACATCATCCTCGCGCGGCGCGATGTTCAAATCACCAACAAGGATGGATTTTTCCGGGCGATTGGCGTGAAACGCGTCTCGCATCTCGGTGAGGTAATCGAGCTTTTGCCCAAATTTCTCGTTGACCTCCCGGTCCGGCACATCGCCCCCGGCAGGCACATAGAAATTGTGGATCGTCACACCGTTTTCCAACGTGGCGGCAACATGACGGGCATGGCCCAAGCTGGCGTAATCCTCGCCCCCCGCATCGACAAGCGGCAACTTCGAGAGGATCGCCACACCGTTATAGCCCTTTTGCCCGCGCGCAACCATGTGGGTGTACCCAAGGGCGCGAAACTGATCCATCGGGATTTTATCAACCGGGGATTTGCATTCTTGCAGGCAGAGCACATCGGGTGCTTCCTCTTCCAGAAGTTTACACACGATGGGCTCGCGCAGGCGAACGGAGTTGATGTTCCAAGTGGCAAGGGTAAAGGGCATATCGGGGTCCTCGTTGGGTTTGGCCAAAGCTAAAGCGCAGAACCGCCGGACGCCACCCGAAAGACGTGCAAAAAGAGGCCCGACTGAGATCAGCCGGGCCAGAGGGACGAGGGAATGCGCATCCGATCCCCGATGCGCGGAGGGCTTGAGCTAGGGCTTTCGCTCCGTCGTGTCAGGACGCCAAGCGATAGCCACCGGATTCGGTCACCAACAACCGCGCATTCGAGGGATCGGGTTCGATTTTCTGACGCAGGCGATAGATGTGGGTTTCCAAAGTGTGCGTGGTCACCCCGGCATTATAGCCCCAAACCTCATGCAACAGCACATCGCGGGCAACAACGCCTTCGGTGGCGCGGTAGAGGAACTTGAGGATATTGGTCTCTTTTTCCGTCAGACGGATTTTCTTGTCGTCTTCGGTGACAAGCATCTTTTGCGCCGGCTTGAACGTATATGGCCCAAGCTGAAACACAGCTGCCTCCGATTGTTCATGGGTGCGCAATTGGGCGCGGATACGGGCCAAAAGCACCGGGAATTTGAACGGCTTGGTCACATAGTCATTGGCACCGGAATCAAGACCCAGAATGGTGTCGGCATCGGTGTCATGGCCGGTGAGCATCAGGATCGGCGCTTTCACACCGGATTTACGCAGGCGCTTGCACAGCTCGCGCCCATCCGTGTCCGGCAAGCCAACATCCAACATGATCAGGTCATAATGGCCTTCTTTCGCGCGCTCGACGGCAGAGGCGCCACTGTCGGCTTCGAACACATCGAAATCTTCGGTCATGACAAGCTGTTCGCTCAGCGCTTCGCGCAGATCATCATCATCATCAACGAGCAGAATCTTCTTGAGAGTGGCCATCACAGTGACCTCCTTTGTTTGTGTCTTGATTGTGATGTGCGCTCACAGGTCCGCTTCGACAAGATTTGCAACACTGTGCTCACGCAAGCGTGTCAAATTCACCGGAAATGTTTCACTTTATGTCAAAGATCGCTACATGAAGGGTCTGAAATCACTGCGGATTGCCCCAATGAGCCTAGCGCCCTCTCTTGCCGAACGTGTCGCCCGCGCCCGCGCGGATTTGCGAATGGGTGTCCCTGTGGCCTTGCAAACCGTCTCCGGTGCCGCGCTTGCCGTGGCCGCCGAAGGGGTCTCGGTTGCGCGGCTGGCGGATCTCGCCTCACTTGGCGCGGCGCATTTGGCGATCACGGCACGGCGAGCTGAAACATTAAATGCGCGCGCTTACGATGGTGATCTGGCGCGGCTGATCTTGCCAAAAGATGTAGATGTGACGTGGATCGAAGCGGTCGCAGACCCCGCTGATGACTTGACCCACCCGATGAAAGGCCCGTTTCAATCGGCACGCGGCGGGGATGCAACGGCGGCGCGCGCCGCGATTGCTTTGTCCAAGTCGGCGCGCCTCTTGCCCGCAGCGATCTTGGTCGAGGTCGAAAATGCCCTGGAGCTCGCGGCACAGAACGGCCTGACGGTGATCCCGGTGGACCAAGCCATGCCGTTTATGGCCGATCTTGCGCCCCTGCATGACGTGGTTCATGCCCGCGTTCCGCTGGTCGCCTCAGAGGCCGGGCATGTGCATGTGTTTCGCCCCGATGATGGCGGCGAGGAACATTTTGCCGTCGAAATCGGCCGCCCGGATCGCGACCAGCCCGTTTTGGCGCGGCTGCATTCGGCCTGTTTCACCGGCGATCTGTTTGGGTCGCTCAAATGCGATTGCGGACCTCAGTTGAACACGGCCTTGGCGCAAATGGGCGACGTCGGCGCGGGTGTGTTGCTTTATCTCAACCAAGAGGGTCGCGGCATTGGTCACGCCAACAAAATGCGCGCCTATTCATTACAGGACCAAGGATTTGACACGGTACAGGCCAACCACCGGCTTGGTTTTGAAGATGATGAACGCGATTTCCGCATTGGCGCCGCGATCCTCAAAGAGATGGGATTTTCCACCGTTCGCCTTTTGACCAACAACCCCGCCAAGGTCGCGCGCATGGAGGAACAGGGGATCACCGTGACCGAACGCGTGCCGCTTCGGGTGGGTGAAAACCGGTTCAACACCGCCTATTTGGCCACCAAGGCGAAAAAATCCGGGCATTTATTATGACGATCACGCCGCAGGATCTTGTTGTGACCCGCTGGGGCGCGCGCTTCATGGGGCGACGGTTCCCCTGTTCCATCGGCAAAGGCGGCATCGTTGCGACCAAGCGCGAAGGCGATGGCGGCACGCCGATTGGCATACATGAGATCGCAAATCTCTATTATAGAGCGGACCGGGTGCCCGCACTGAATGGCACCAAAATCCGCGGGGGCGACTTGTGGTGCGATGCCACGGATCACCCCGACTACAATCATTTGGTGCGCGCGCCATTTCATGCCAGCCACGAAAAGATGCGCCGAGGCGATCGTTTGTATGATCTGGTGCTCACCACAGACTGGAATTGGCCGAATGCAACCCCCGGCAAAGGCTCCGCGATTTTCATCCATCGCTGGCGCAAACAGCGCCACCCAACCGAGGGCTGCGTGGCGTTTCGTGCCGATCACCTCAAATGGATCGCAGAGCGGATCACCCCCGCGACCCGACTGATCGTGCGCTAAGCCCTGCCTTCATTGCAGCCTAAATACTCAAGAAATCAGACCTCATAGGCCCGCGCGCCAAAAATCGCGGAGCCAACCCGCACATGCGTCGCGCCTTGGGCAATCGCGGTTTCAAAATCCCCAGACATGCCCATGGACAGACCTTTGATGCCGTTGCGCTTGGCAATTTTGGCCAGCAGAGCAAAGTTCAAAGACGGTTCCTCATCGGCGGGCGGGATGCACATCAGCCCCTCGATCGACAGACCCAGATCGCGACACTCTTTGATAAACGCATCGGCCTCTTCGGGCAGCACACCCGCCTTTTGCGGCTCGGCCCCTGTGTTCACCTGTATATAAAGACGCGGGCAGGTGCCGATCTCCTCTGCCAAACGCGCAATGGTTTTGGCCAATTTCGGGCGATCCAAGGTGTGGATCACATCAAACAACTCCATCGCTTGCCGCGCTTTGTTGGTTTGCAGCGGACCAATCAGATGCAACTCAACACCCGCAAAGCGCTCCTTAAAGCCCGGCCATTTTCCCGCCGCCTCCTGGACCTTGTTTTCCCCAAAGACCCGATGCCCCTGCTCCAACACGGCTGCGACTCGTTCGTCCGGCTGGACTTTTGACACAGCAATCAGACACACATCCTTCGGATTTCGCCCACAGCGCATGGCTTCGTCTACAATCCGCTGTTTGATTTCGGCCAATCCCATATCTGCCCCTTTCGGCGTAACCAACTACTCTCATTGGATTTCATAAGGCGGGTCTCCCCCCCCATGCAACAGGTGTGTGGCGAAGTTGCATCATTTTTGGGAGAGCTTATCGCCGAAGAGCGCGTTTGCTTGACCCAAAACCCATCTCGGCGCATTTCAATGCCCATGTGTCGGGTTAGCCGGCATGCCTGATACTCAAAAATTCCACGAGGGCAAAAAATGAAAAAGATTCTTCTCTCCTCCGCAGCGATCGTCCTGCTTGCAGGCGCCGCTTCCGCTGAAGTCACCTGGTCTGGTGACGCAGAAATCGGCTACAACGACGACTGGAACGACGGCGTATACTACGACGCTGGTCTCACCGTGAACCTCTCCCAAGAGCTGAACAACGGCTGGACCGCTTCTGCTTCGCTCGACATCGACCTCGAGAGCACCACAGACACCACATACTCCATGGGTACTGTCGACTCCTCTGACTGGGTTCTGAAACTGTCCAACGACACGTTCTCCCTGTCCTTCGGCGACGTTGACACTGCATACGCCTCCTTCTCCGGCGTGTCCGCTCTGTACGACAACGACTTCTTCGCACCGTTCGATGAAGCTGCTGACTACGCAGACACCGCTGCTGGTATCCTCGTTGAAGGCTCCTTCGGCATGGTCAAAGGCGCAGTTTCCTATATCGTAACGAACGATACTGCTGGCGAAGGCACCAACGACGGTGACCTGGACTACGCACAGCTCTACCTCGGCGCTGAATTCGGCATGGTTGACGCTGGCCTGTTCTACGACGACGCTCTGGAAATGACCGTTGTGAACCTCGGCACCACCTTGGGCGGCGCTGAATTCAACTTCTCCGTCATGGATTACTTTGACGAAACCGGCTACGGTATCGACGTTTCCTACCCGGTTGGCCCGGTGACCCTCGGTGCGTACTTCGCATCCGTTGACTCCGAAGAAGCATACGGCGTATCCGCTGAATACTCCGACGGCCCGATCACTCTCGCTGCTTACTACAACGAAGAGTTCCTCGGCGAAGCTGAGTACGCTGTTGAAGGCGCATACGACTTGGGCAACGGTCTGGTTGTGACTGCTGGTTACATCGACGGTGACTCCGTATCCGACGACGACTATGCATCTTACATCGTTGCTGAATATGACCTCGGCGGCGGCGCATCCTTCCTCGCTTCCTACGCTGATGCGAACAACGCAGCAGCAGCTATGACCGACGACATCGACACCGGTCTCGGCGGCTACGAGCTGAAATCCGGCGCCACCTTGGCTCTGTCCTTCTCCTTCTAATTTCTTAGAAGTCTAGAAGATCAATTGAGGGCCGCCCTTTGGGGCGGCCCTTTCCTTTTGCCTCATCGCTTTTGCGCATTGAAGGCCTTGTTCCTTTTCCCGGCGAACGATACGGTTGCCGCGATACCTTAAGAGGGAGCCTTTGATGTTTCGCCGTACCTTTGTTTTGACCACCGCCTGTGCCCTAACCCTAACGCTTGCGGGCTGTGGCGGGTTTGACAGCTTTGGCTCTCTGGGTGGCAGCGCGGGCTCCATCGGATCAGGCCCGTTTTCGGGCGGGCCGAAAGTGACCACATCTGAGACCGGCGCGGATGCTGGAGAGGTCATCGACAGCAAATCTACAGGTCAAGTTGTCGAGATTCCCAACGGCGAGACCATTGTCATCGAACAATCGAAACGCCGCACCATTTTTGGCGGCGGGCGCGGCTCGGTTGAGGACAAAGTTCAGGTCAACAAATACATCTGGAACGCCGCTTTGGACGTCTTGTCCTTTTTGCCCGTGCAAGAGGCCGATCCGTTCACCGGCGTGATCATCACCGGCTATGGCACCCCTCCGGGCGGTGGCCGCGCTTATCGTGCGGTGATCCATGTCACCGATCCGGCGCTGGATGCGCGCACGCTGAACATTTCGCTCTACACCAAAGGCGGTGCGGTCAGCCAAGAGACCATTCACGCCGTCGAAGACGCCATTCTGACCCGCGCACGTCAGTTGCGTTCGGGTAAATGACCGACACAGGTCCATGTTGCAGGGCCATGTTGCTGGTCCGTGTGATTTGATCGCCTCTGGACCCCAAGCCACCAACGTTTTATGACGTTTGCGACCACGCCGGGCCTCGGGGCTCGGCGTTTGACTGACCATCCAAAGGACACCCGCATGAGCCGTTACGCGCCAAGTGAGATCGAACCGAAATGGCAACAGGCCTGGGATGAGGCCGAGGTGTTTCTCGCCAAGCGCGATGAGACCCGGCCGAAATACTATGTGCTTGAGATGTTCCCCTATCCGTCGGGTCGCATTCACATCGGCCATGTGCGCAATTACACGATGGGCGATGTTGTGGCGCGGTACAAATCCTCGACTGGGCACAATGTGTTGCACCCGATGGGGTTTGACGCCTTTGGCATGCCGGCGGAAAATGCCGCGATGGCGTCCGGCGGGCATCCGAAAACATGGACCTACGCCAATATCGATACGATGGTCGATCAAATGAAACCTCTGGGCCTCTCAATCGACTGGACCCGGATGTTTGCCACCTGTGACCCGGAATATTACGGCCAACAACAGGCGATGTTCATCGACATGCTGGCCAAGGGTCTGGTTTACCGCAAAAACGCCGTGGTCAATTGGGACCCGGTGGATATGACTGTTCTGGCCAATGAACAGGTCGAAGATGGGCGCGGCTGGCGCTCTGGTGCGTTGGTTGAGCGGCGTGAATTGACCCAGTGGTTCTTTAAAATCTCCGATTATTCCGAAGACTTGTTACAGGCGATTGATCATCTGGATCAGTGGCCGGACAAGGTCAAAACCATGCAGAAAAACTGGATCGGCAAATCGCGCGGTCTGCAATTTGCCTTCTCGTTGGTGGATGGCCCGGACCATCATGATCGCATCGAGGTTTACACCACCCGCCCCGACACGTTGCTGGGTGCGTCCTTCGTCGGCATTTCGGCCGATCATCCGCTGGCGAAACATCTCTCCGACAGCAACCCGGACATTGCCGCGTTTTGCGAAGAGTGCCGCAAAGGTGGCACCACCGAAGAGGCGATTGAGACGGCCGAGAAGCTTGGCCTGAACACGGGCCTCACTGTGCGCCACCCGTTTGATACCTCGGTGGAATTGCCGGTCTATATCGCCAATTTCATCTTGATGGATTACGGCACAGGCGCAATTTTTGGCTGTCCGGCGCATGATCAACGCGACTTTGAATTTGCCACCAAATACGACCTGCCGATCCATTATGTGTTTGAACCGACCAAAGGCGCGTTGAACACGTCAGAGGCCTACACACCGCTGAAATCCGATACCGTGCGCTATCTGCGCGGCTTTGCGGGCGATGAAGTTCAAACCGGCGACGACGGCGTGAACTCAGCCATCGCGTTCTGTGAATCCAATGGCGTCGGTCATGGCGTGACCAAATACCGCCTGCGCGATTGGGGCCTGTCGCGGCAACGCTATTGGGGCTGTCCAATCCCCGTCGTGCATTGCGAGTCCTGCGGTGTTGTGCCGGAGAAAAAAGAGAACCTGCCGATTGAGCTGCCCGACGATGTCACTTTTGACAAACCGGGCAATCCGCTGGATCGTCATCCAACATGGCGCAACTGTACCTGTCCGACATGCGGCGCCGATGCGTTGCGCGAGACTGACACGATGGACACGTTTGTCGACAGCTCATGGTATTACGCCCGCTTTACCGCGCCACGCGCCACTACCCCGACTGTGGCCGAGGATGCCGACTATTGGATGAACGTCGATCAATATATCGGCGGCATTGAACATGCGATTTTGCACCTTTTGTATTCGCGGTTTTTCGCCCGCGCGATGAACGAGACCGGGCACCTGCCGGACAAATCCCGCGAGCCGTTCAACGCGCTGTTCACCCAAGGCATGGTGACCCATGCGATCTACGAAAATGCCGAACGCAAAGGCGCGCATGATCGCACGATCTATCACTATCCCGAAGAGGTCGAGGAACGTGATGGTGGCGTGTTTGTCAAAGAGACAGGCGAACGGATCAACGTGATCCCTTCGGCCAAAATGTCGAAATCGAAAAACAACGTGGTCGATCCGGTCGAGATCATCAAGCAATATGGGGCCGATACGGCACGGTGGTTTGTCCTGTCCGATAGTCCGCCCGAACGGGACGTCGAATGGACCGCCTCGGGGGCAGAGGCCTCCTCCAAACACCTCGCGCGGGTCTATCGTTTGGCGGCGGAATTGGATGAAACACCGGAACAGGGCCAAGGCGACGAGGATCTGATCCGAAGCGCACATAAAGCCATGTTGGAGGTCACCCAAGGCGTTGAGTCCTTTGGCTTTAACGCCTCCATCGCCAAACTCTATGGCTTCACCAACACCATCGCCAAATCCAAGGCAGGCCGCGAGGCAAAACGCTTTGCGCTGAAAACTCTGGCTCAACTCATGTCGCCGATGACGCCGCATGTGTCCGAGGAAATGTGGGCGCTTTTGGGTGGCGAAGGCTTGGTGACCAAAGCCCCTTGGCCGATCCCCGATGAGGCGATGTTGGTCGAGGACAACGTGACCCTTCCGATCCAGATCAACGGCAAACGGCGCGATGAAATCACCGTTCCGAAAGATATGCCGAAAGAAGAGGTTGAAAAGCTGGTCTTGGAAAACGATGCTGTGAAAAAGGCGCTCGATGGTGGGGTGCCTAAGAAACTCATCGTTGTCCCGGGCCGCATCGTCAATGTCGTTGTTTGATCGCCGCACTTTCATGATCTCCGCCATCGCCTCTTTGGGGGCGGTGGCCGGATGCGGGTTTGCCCCGGCCTATGCGCCCGGCGGCGCGGGCGCTGCCCTGCGCGGCCATGTCGATGTGGATCCCCCTTCGGATCGCGAAAGCTATGCTTTGGTCAACCGCCTCAGCACAGTATTCGGCACGGCCACAGCGCCGCTTTATCGGTTGAGCTATGACATCTCGACGACCGAACACGCCATCGGCCTGACCCGCGATCAGGAAATCACCCGCTATCATATTGAAGGCAAAGTCCGTTTCACCCTGACCGAAATCCAATCCCAGCGTGTCTTGACCAAAAGCGACGTCTCCAGCTTCACGGCCTATTCCGCCACCGGTTCGACCGTCGATGCCATCACCGTCCCCCGCGATGCTTACGCGCGGCTGATGGTGATCTTGGCGGATCAAATGGTTAGCAAACTCATCACCACCCTTGAGATGCAAAAATGAAACTCTCGCCCCGCGACGCGATTGGATATTTTGCCAAGCCCGACCCGAAAAAGGCCGGGCTTTTGCTCTATGGGCCGGATGCGATGCGGATTGCACTGCGGCGGCAAGAGGTGATTGAAGCCCTGATTGGCCCGCAAGGCGAAGAGGAAATGCGCCTGACCCGAATGTCCGGTGCCGAGATGCGCAAAGACAAAGCCATGTTGATGGACGCGATGAAGGCACAGGGATTTTTCCCCGGCCCCCGCGTTGCCTTTGTCGAAGACGCGACCGACCAAGTGGCCGATGCGATGAAAGAGGCGCTATTTGATTGGCGCGAAGGCGATGCACAGGTGATTGTCACCGCCGGGAGCCTGAAAGCCACGTCGAAACTGCGCAAATTGTTTGAAGGCCATCCCAGCGCCTATTGCGTCGCAATTTACGCCGATCCTCCATCGCGCGCGGAAATCGAAGCGACGTTGAAAAAGGCGGGCGTACAGGACATTTCCCGCGAGGCAATGGTGGACATCGAAGCCTTGTCGCGCAGCATCGACCCCGGAGATTTCCGCCAAACCCTTGAAAAATTGTCGCTTTACAAGCTCAGTGATCCGTCGTCCGTGTCCAGCGAAGATGTGCAAAACTGCGCCCCAGCGACCTCTGAGGCGGAGGTGGATGATGTTTTGAATATCGTCGCCGAAGGGCGTACCGTCGAACTTGGGCCCTTGATGATCAAAATCGAGGGGCAGGGCATTGATCCGGTCGCCCTCTCCATTTTCACCATGCGCCATTTTCGCGCGCTTCATGCGGCGGCGTCTGATCCCGGCGGGGCGGCCTCTGGCATTGCCCGCGCCCGTCCGCCGATTTTTGGACCCCGTCGCGACCGGATGACCCGACAAGCCCAAGGCTGGGGTGTTTATAAACTTGAGACCGCCTTGGGCATTTTGACCGATACCGATCTGACTCTGCGTTCGTCTTCGCGCGCACCGACCATGGCGGTGATGGAGCGCGCCTTGATCCGCCTTGCCATGCTGGCGCAACGGCGGTGAGCGAAATCGGTCAGGCTGAGGCGCTTGGAACCGGCTCTGACATGCCCCACATGATGTGCAAAGGAGCCGCACATGATCCCTTATTCCCTTCTCGACCTCGCCCCCGTACCCGATGGCACACCCACCTCTGACGCGCTGAAAAACAGTGTCGATCTGGCGCAGCATGCCGAGAGCTGGGGCTACAATCGCTATTGGTTGGCCGAACATCATAACATGCCGGGGATCGCCTCTGCTGCGACGGCAGTGGTGATTGGCCATATTGCCAATGCCACCAAAACCATGCGGATCGGCTCCGGTGGGATCATGTTGCCAAACCACGCACCGTTGCAGGTGGCGGAGGCGTTTGGCACGTTGCAGGCGCTTTACGGCGACCGGATTGATTTGGGTCTTGGGCGCGCTCCGGGCACGGATATGCCCACGGCACGCGCCCTTCGGCGCACACTGACGCCAAGGCATGCCAATGGCGAAACCTTCCCTCAGGACGTTCAGGAACTGATCGCTTACCTCGGCGACATGCCAGAAACGGCGGCGGTGCGTGCGTTTCCGGGTGCGGGCACGCATGTGCCGGTTTGGATGCTGGGGTCATCGACCTATGGTGCCGAATTGGCCGCCATTTTGGGCCTGCCCTACGCTTTTGCTTCACATTTTGCCCCGGCGGCGTTGGAACAAGCGATTGAGATTTATCGTGGGATGTTTCAGCCTTCCGAGCATCTTGAAAAACCGCATTTCATGTTGGCGACCAATGTGTTTGCGGCCGAAACCGCGGAAGACGCGCTGTTTATACGTTCGTCGATGATGCAGACGTTCGCCAATCTACGCATGGGCAAACCCGGCAAATTACCCCACCCGATCACAGATGTCGCAAGCGTTGTGCCGCGGCAGTTTTTGCCACAGCTTGAAGCGATTTTTGCCGTCTCCGCCACCGGGACGAAACCGATGGTACGGGATCAATTGGCGGCGATGATCGCGCGCTATGAGCCGGACGAGATCATCATCGCCGGTAATATTCATGATCACACAGCACGGCTCAGATCCTTTGAGATCGCCGCCGAGGTTATGAAAGAGCTTTGATCACGCCCAGTCCGGCCAATCGGCCCGTGGCAAGACAGGCGGTCAAAAGATAGCCGCCCGTCGGCGCATCCCAATCCAACATCTCGCCCGCGAAAAACAGGTCTGGGCGAGATGAGGCGGCGAGGTTTTCAGTGAGACTGTCAAACCGCACACCGCCTGCGGTGGAAATTGCCTCGTCCACCGGTCGCAGGCGAATATCGGTGATCTCAAGATGTTTGAGCGCGGTCTGCAGATCGGTCGGTTTTGACCCGGCGCATTCCATCATCAAAGCGATCTTTTCCGGCGGGAGACGGAAGGCCCGTTTGAGGAACGTGGTGAGGGTTTCTTTCGGTTTGCGCTGGATTAGGGTCTGTTTTACCCGCTCCGCCGGCCAATCTGGCAAAAGATCAATCATTAAGGGCGCACCCGTGCGCAACCCGCGTGTGATCGCGTAAATGCCACCGCCCTCAAACCCACGCGCCGAAATCACACATTCGCCGCGAGTGGAATAGGCCCCAGACCTCAGGCACACACCCTTGATCGGCGCACCGAAATGACGGGTCATATGCGGACTCCAATCGCGCAAAAGCCCGACATTGGAGGCCATGAAAGGAGCCAGAGCGACATAGGGAGACACAAGATCCGCCCAAGCCCCATTCGAGCCTAATCTGGCCCAACTCGCCCCACCTAGCGCCAAAACAACGGTTTTCGCACTGACCTTTGCCGAACCTTCCGGCGTGTCAAAGCGCACCTCGTCACCCAGGGCTGTCATGCGCCAGTTTCGGCGCAGCTCGACGCCCTGCGCGGTCAATCGGGACAGCCATGCGCGCAACAGCGGGGAGGCCTTCATCGCCTTCGGGAACACACGGCCCGAGGAGCCGGTGAACATCTCTTGGCCAAGCCCCTCGGCCCATGTGATCACTTGGTCGGGGCCGAACGCAGTCAACGCATCGCGCAATGTGCCGGGGATGGGATCATAGGCGGCGAAGAACGGCACCAGCGGTTCGTTTTTGGTCAGGTTCAGACCCGATTTCCCCGCCATAAGAAACTTGCGCGCCGGCGACGGTTTGGCCTCCGCCACGAGCACGGAAAATCCCGCCGCAGAGATCACCTCTGCGGCCATCAACCCCGCCGGGCCAGCGCCCACAATCAACGCGTCGATTTGAGTGTGCGCCGTCACGCCGGGATCAAACCTTTGATACCTGCGATATGATCAGACGTGGCGGCCAGCGCCGCCTCTGAAAGGGCGATGATGGCCTCAGCTTGATCGGCGGCGGGGATCAGACGATCCACAAGCCCCAAGCCAACGCCTCCTCGGAGGGGATTTTTTGCCCGGCCATCAGGATCATTTTCGCGCGTGCAGGGCCAATTAAGTCGGCCAAGCGTTTTGGATCAGACGGTTGTGGCAAAAAGCCCAACTTCATCACCGGGTAAAAGAATTTCGCCGCCGGGTCCGCAATCCGCATGTCACAGGCCAAAGCCATGCCAAAGGCCCCGCCCGCCAGTGTGCCGTTCAACGCAGCGATGGTGAGACAGGGCAGTGTGGCGAGGCGGCCAGACAGCTCCTCCCACAACGGCGAGGTCGCAAGACCCGCGCGTGCCTCGTCCAGATCAGCCCCGGCAGAGAACACTTTACCCGCCCCCGTCAGGACCAAAACTTTCGCGGCCCCCTGTGCCTCATCGGCAATTTCAATCAGACGTGACAACATGTCGGATGTGAGAGAATTGGCCTTTTCTGGCCGGTTTAGGGTCACAACCCAAAGGGTGCCATCTTGTTTCAATGTAATCATGTGATCAATCCTAATGTCCGTCGAAACGCGTCATCGCGCAGGCTCAGCTCTTGTCCCAAATGACGATCCGACTCTGGTCCGCACATCCAAAGCAGCGCGCGCGCAGGCCAATCGGCAGGGATGTAATCAGACCAGTCAAGTTGGCTGACCGGGTTCACCCCGGAGGCTTTAATGTCCCGCTGCATTTGGGTCGCAACGGTGCCGGGCGACAGGCCCATGGCGCGAATACCATGGGCGCGGTCTTCGTGATCGAGCATGGATGTGAGCATGGCAGCCCCGGCTTTGGAGGTACAATAAGCGCTCCAGGCCTCAACCGGCTTATGGGCCGCCCCCGATGAGATGGTCAGGACCGTCCCGCCCCCACGCTCCGACATAGACGGAACAACGCGGCGCATCATGTGAAACACGCCTTTGACATTGACGTCGATCGTCTGCCCCCAAGCCATTGGATCGGCCTCACTCAGATGCGAGATCGGATCAATCACGCCCGCATTGTTGATCAGGATGTCAACAGGTCCGAGGGTCCCCTCGATCTTGCTCAGCGCAGCATCAACATCCGCATAGGACGCCACATCACAAGGCACAGCGAGGGCCGAAGCGCCGATCTCACCCGCGATGCGCCGAATATCCGTCTCTGAGCGTGCCAGAAGGGCAACTTTCGCGCCTGCCTCGGCAAAAAGCCGCGCTGTGGCTTCGCCGATCCCACGGCTGGCACCCGTCACGAGCGCGATTTTTCCGGTTAAATCCAACATGGTCTGCTCTCCCTGTGTTCGCAGGCGACTTTAGGGTGCTGATCCGCAAGGTTCCAGCCTTGACCCTGCCCGCAATTCACGAAATTGTGCGCCCATCTGTTAGGAGTCTTCTGATGCGTTCCACACTTTTTGCAACTTTTCTAAGCACGACCTGTTTGATTGGGGTCCCTGTATTTGCCGATGTCACGCCCGAAGAGGTGTGGGAAAACTATCAATCCATGATGACCTCGATGGGCATGGACATCACCGCCGAAGAAAGCCGCGAGGGCGACACTTTGGTTGTGCGCAACATGGTGTATGGGATGGACATCCCCAACCCGGCAGGCCCCATAACATCGACCTCAACCGTCCCTGAAATTCGCTTTCAGGCCCTGTCTGGCGGCAAGGTTGGTATCGAATACGCTGCGCCGATCACCTCGATCAGCCGCGTTCCCGCCAATCCAGTGTTGGACATGCCCGGCTATGAAACCCGCGTCGACATGAGCTTTGGCGGCGTCACCGAGGTGTCGGGCGTGAAAAACGACATGCGCTATACGATGGACGGCAGTTCCATGACGATGAAAAGCGCGCCTGCGATGGTGGAAGGCGTTGCGCTCCAACCCGGCGTGGATATGTCGATCGAAGGGATTGTTGGCAGCTACACCGTACTGCGCGATGGCGATGCTATGTCATCGGATATGGATTTTACCGCGGCCCGGATGACCTATGGGTTTGAGCCGTTTGAAACCGAGGGCACGACGGTCGAAATGGCCACCAGCGCAACCGATTTGCGCGGCTCTGGCACGATGTCATTTTCCGGTGCAAAAGGTGCGGATACGTTTGCGACTATAATCGGCGAATCGTCGATGGACATTGAGCTGTCCTCCGGCCCAGGCACGGCGATGATCAAAGTGTCCGGCGATGAGGCCGGTGGTGACATGGAGCTGACATCGACCAGTGGGACGACCACATTGAACTTTACTTTGGGCGGCGGCGCTGCCGGCTACAGGATCAATGCAAAAGACATGTTGGTGTCCGTGGCTGGCGCGCAGATTCCGGGTCAGCAGGTTCAATTTGGCCTTGGGTCTATGACAACCGGGGTTTTATTTCCGCTCAAAGCCGCAGATGCGCCGCAGGCCTATGAGCTTGAAATTGGGCTTGAGGAGCTGGCCCTGCCGGATCTTGCATGGATGATCGCGGACCCGACCAACCAATTGCCGCATGATCCGGCAACGCTGAAACTGCATTTTGCGGGCACTTTGACCAACAAAATGGATTTGTTTGACCTCAAGACCCTCGAAAATATGGGGCCGAACAGCCCCTCGCCTATGGCGGTCAACACCGTCGAAATCCCCGAGATTTTCCTTTCGCTTGCGGGTGCCACGATTGCGGGCACCGGGGCTGGAAAATTTCTTGATAAAGAGCCGGCCATGCCCGGTGGCATGCCGCCTTTTGCGGGGACGATGTCGCTGAACCTCAAAGGCGTGACAGACTTGATCAATAAACTCACAGCCTCAGGGATTTTACCGCAAGACCAGTCCATGATGGCGCAAATGATGCTTGGCATGTTCACCCTGCCGGGCGACGAAGAGGGTGAATTGGTCTCTGATCTAGAGATGACGGAAGACGGTGCGATCTTGGCCAATGGTCAACCCCTGCCGTTCTAAGCTATCTTGAGATGACGTAATCTATGGGCCGCTTGCGCTTTGAGTGCGGGCGGCCTAACTCATGATAAAGACGACCAACCCGCGCGCCAAAACAAACGCAGGGACAGCAAAGGAACGCCCATGGCCCAAGACCTTTCCGATCTGACGCAGGCGCTGTTACAGGCGGCCAAAGCCGCGGGCGCGGACGCCGCCGATGCGATGGCGATTGATGGCACGTCGGTGTCGATCAATGTCCGGCAAGGGGCACTTGAACATGCGGAGCGATCTGAGGGTGTGGACATTGGCCTCAGAGTGTTGATCGGGCGCCGTCAGGCCAGCGTGTCAGCCTCGGATACGCGCCCTGAAACGCTTGTCACCATGGCGGAACGCGCGGTCAAAATGGCCCGCCTTGCGCCCGAAGACCCCACCGCCGGGTTGGCCGACCCGTCACAAATCACCGACCTCACCGATACTTTCGCATTGGAGCTTTATGATCCGTCTGACGAACCCAATCCCGAACACCTAAAAGACGACGCCCTGCGCGCCGAGGCCGCAGCGATGGCCGTCGCGGGCATCACCCAGATTGACGCAGCCGCCGCAGCCTACGGCAAGCGCCGTATCCACATGGCCGCGACGAACGGGTTTAGCGGTGGTTATAGCCGCACGGATCGGATGATTTCCTGTGTCGCCATTGCCGGAACAGGCTCTGGGATGGAGCGCGATTATTGCGGCGAGGGTCGGATTTTTGGCGTGGACTTGCCCAGCCCCGAAGAGATCGGCCGGATTGCGGCAGAGCGCACTTTGGACCGGATGGGCCCGCGCAAACCAAAAACCGGCTCTTATCCCGTACTTTATCACGAACGCGTCGCCGCCTCGCTGATCGGCCATCTTTTGTCCGCGATCAACGGCAGTTCTGTCGCGCGTGGTTCAAGCTGGCTGCGCGATGCGATGGGCGAATGTATCTTGCCGCCCGCGCTGTCAGTGACCGAAGATCCGCACAGGGCACGCACCTCCGCCTCCCGGCTGTTTGATGCCGAAGGATTGGCCACACAAAAACGGACCCTGGTGGACAACGGACGTTTGACGTCTTGGATTTTGGACTTGGCGACAGCACGTAAACTGGGTTTGGAAAGCACAGGCAACGCGGCGCGCGGCGTGTCCTCACCCCCGTCGCCATCGCCCTCCAACATCACTCTGACCCAAGGCAGCCAAAGCCGCGCAGACCTGATCCGCGACATGGGCACCGGGCTTTTGGTCACCAATATGATTGGTTCCTCGATCAACCCGACCACGGGCGATTATTCGCGTGGGGCCAGTGGATTTTGGGTTGAGAATGGCGAGATCACCTATCCGGTCAACGAATGCACCATCGCCGGAAACCTGCGCGAGATGTTGAGCACATTGATCCCGGCCAATGATGCGCGCCTGCATCTGAGCCGCGTCGTGCCTTCACTTTTGGTGGAAGGGATGACACTTGCTGGCGATTGACGACCTTGAGCTTTTGATCGAGGCCGCGCGCAATGCGGGAGAGATCGCCCGGCCCTATTGGAAAGCGAACCCCGAGGTTTGGGACAAGGGGGACGGGCAAGGTCCGGTGACTGAGGCTGATTTGGCCGTAGACAGAATGTTGCACGAGTATCTTTTGTCTGAGCGCCCGGATTACGGCTGGTTGTCCGAAGAGACGGTGGACACCACTTCTGAGCGCCTTGGCAAGACCCGCGTGTTTATCGTCGACCCGATTGATGGCACCCGCAGTTTCATCCATGGCGATGACAATTGGGCGCATTCTTTGGCGATTGCCGAAGAGGGCGAGGTGATCGCCGCCGCAGTCTACTTGCCGCTGCGCGACCGTCTTTTTACCGCGATCAAGGGCGACGGTGCTTGGCTCAATGACGAACCGCTGCGCACGGGCCAGCGCTGTGATCTGGACGGTGCACGGGTTTTGGCCACAGGGCAACACCTCAAAGACGAACATTGGATCGGGGGTGCGCCGAAGTTTGTTCACAAATTCCGCCCCTCTCTCGCCTATCGCCTCTCCTTGGTGGCGCAGGGCCGATATGACGCAATGTTTTCGCTCAGAGGCACATGGGAATGGGACGTGGCCGCAGGCAGTTTGATCGTGTCCGAGGCTGGCGGGCAAGTCACCGATCAACGCGGTAAAACACCCCTGTTCAACCAGTCCACGCCGAAACTGGATGGGATTGTGGCGGGGTGTCCAGCCTTGGCCAATGGCATTCTCTCCCGCCTGAAATAGACCCTAATCCAGCTTAAAGTGCCTCGTGACAAACGTGACACACGCGTTTATCGCGAACCGCTTTATTTATACTCTTCCATATCTTCCGCCACAGCCCGGGTCATCGACGCAATGATGTCTGGATCAGCGGCATGGACACGCGACCAATTCGGGATGAACGGCGTTTCCATCGGATTATCAAGGAACACGTTGCCGGCGTGGATGATGTTATTGGCAAAGAGCTCGACCGCCTTCTCTTCGATATGGCGGTCCACATGCAGCCCATTCATCCGCGCATCGTTGAAATAGGTCTCGATCAGATCAAGCGCGCCGCGATAATAGGTGGCCTTGATCGAGCGAAAGATTTCCTCTGAAAAGACCGTGCCATCGGCGGCAAGTTTACGGTAGAGCGCCTTACAAATATCAACGGACATCCGCGACAGGCCCGCATTCGCATCCTCTTCGCTCAGGTCTTGATGTTTGTGATCATAGCGATCCGAGATTTCGACCTGACAGACAGCACGCGGGCTAAGATTGCGCCATGCCTCGGACAACAACCCGATCTCAAGCCCCCAATCCGACGGGATACGCATATCCGGCAAAATAGACGTGCGCATGGCGAATTCGCCCGCCAACGGGTAACGGAAATCAGCGAGGAAATCGAGATATTCACGGGGGCCGAGCACTTTGGCCAAAGCATGGATCATCGGCGTGACCAAAAGGCGGGTGACCCGGCCATTGAGTTTGCCATCCGCGACACGCGGGTAGAACCCTTTGGACATTTGATAGGGGAAGGTCGGGTTGACCACCGGATAGACCAGCCGTGCCAACATTTCGGCCGTATAGGTCACGACATCGCAATCATGCACCGCGACCACGGCACTGTCGGCCCGAGCAATGGTGTAGCCCAGGCAGAACCACACATTGCGCCCTTTGCCGGGTTCGGACGGGGAGAGATCAAGCGCCTGAAGTCGCGCATCGACTGCGGACAAGCGCGGGCCATCATTCCACAACACCACATGATCGGCTTTGAGTTTGGCAAAGAATTGGCGCGCGTAACGGTATTGCTCTTCGGTGGCGCGATCCAATCCGATCACGATGCGGTGGATGAAATCGACCTTGTTGAGTTCGTCAATGATATTGGGAAGAGCGTCGCCTTCGAGTTCGGAAAACAGGGACGGTAGGATGAGGGTGATCTTGCGCGACGTGGCAAACGCATTGAGTTCGCGATTGAGATCCTCTGCGGTGTTCAGCCGGAGATTGTGAAGCGTTGCGACGCGCCCGCCCTGATGAAAATCAGCCATCTGTCATCCTCTCTCTGTGTAGAGTTGTGCGATGCGATCCAGCACCGCAGTGTTCCAACCTTTTGGACCCGGCTCCCGCGTGCGCGTGATCCGCCCGGTGGCCTCGCCATCAAGCACGGGTAGGCCCGGCCCATGTGCATTCATCACGACAACACCGTGATCCGCAGCACAGATCATTTCAACATCATTGGGCGCGTCCCCCAATGCCATGGTGACGGGTTTGGGATCAAACCGGGCTACAATCTCGGCCATACGATCCGCTTTGGTTGCCCCCATTGAAAGGGTTAGATAGCGGCCGCCCTGACGAGCAAAAATGCCGTTTTTGGCCAGATTTGTCTCGAATGCAGTGCGCAGCTCCGGCGTGCCCTGCCAAAGACCCGGTTCTGAAAACTGCCGTGCTGCGGCGGATTTGGCCTGATCAAAAGGCAGGCCTGTGTGCTGCGCAAGTTCTTGTGTGGTCCAATCGGAAAAGCCGGTAAAGCACCGACGCAGATCAGGGTCGAGATCGGCAAGCGCGGTGAGGATCGCGGTGTGAACACTTTTGTCTTGCGCCGCCTCATCACCCGGCTCCAACACGCCTGCACCGTTTTCGACTATGGCGGGCACGTCCTCAAACCCCATATCGGCGCGTAAAGCGGCCATTTCAGGGGCGGTTTTAGAGCTGGCCAGAACAAGCGGAAGACCCAGAGTGCGCATCTGATCCAAGGCTGGACGGGCCGGGTCCCATGAATAGCTCTCATGATCCAGCAAAGTGCCATCAAGATCGGAAAACACAATCAGACGCGGGGCAATCTTTGGGTCTTTCAACATGGCTCCATCATGGCACCCAGCCCGCAGAAGGGGAACAGACGCCCCCCGAAATGCTCAAATTGGCAGTGCTACGCCTAAGATTTAGGCAAAGCCCCAGCGCCGCTTGACCCGCCCCGCGATTGGACTAGGGTGCGGCCAAGCAAAACGGAGAGAGACCATGGTTCAAAGACTTCACCTTGTGTTCGGCGGCGAGCTTGTCGATCCGTCTAAAACAGTGTTCCGCAACGTCGATGACATTCACATCGTTGGCATTTTTCCGAATTACGAAACCGCCCATAATGCCTGGAAATCTGAGGCACAGCGCACCGTGGACAACGCCCATATGCGCTATTTCATTGCCCATCTGCATCGCCTGCGCGACGAAAGCGCGGTGGCTTCTGCCACAGAAGAACTCGGAGAGTGAGGTTCAGGCCGGATGGCCATAGCCCTTTCCTTTCTCCTCTATAAGAGCCTGATCGGTCGATCCGAACGCCGGATCACCGAACGCTTGTCGCGTTTGCACAGCGCAGGAACCCTGTCTGAAACAGAATACAATCAACGCCTTGCGCATAAATTGCCGACCCGCTCCAAAGGCGAACTGGTGTGGCTGCATGCTGGCACCCAAACGGCTCTGCGCCCCGCTATGGAACTCTATGCGCGCTTGGCCGAAGATCGTCCTGACATCGCCGGTTTGATCACTTTGGGAACTGGCGTGGCACCTCCGATCGGGTCTCTCCCAGACGGCTGTACGATCACTGTTGCGCCCGAAGAAGGCGCGGGCATTATTCGCCGATTTATGACCCATTGGGACCCGGATTGTTTGATTTGGGTCGGAGGAAAATTTCGCCCCGCTTTGATCCAGGCCGCACAAGAGAGGGGCGTCGAGTGCCTGTCCATCGACGCCGCCAAAAGCACACCCATCTTAGAAGTCTACCAACGCATCCCCGGTTTGCGCGGTGCCGTTCTCACCAGTTTTGACCATGTCATCACAGCAAACGCCGCAGCCACATTGCCATGGCGCAGGGCCGGGGTTGACCCGGAACAGATCGAAGCGTTGGGACTGCTCGAAGAGGGCGGGATCGCCCCACCCTATGATGAGATGGAATTGACCCGGCGTGTGACCGAGATTGGCACACGCCCTGTGTGGTTTGCCGCACAAGTTGATGAGGCAGAGATTGGTGAAGTGATCCGTGCACATAAACGCGCTTTGCGACGGGCGCACCGGCTTTTGCTCATCCTGTCTCTGGCCGATCCTGCCACCAAGACAAACGTCATGGCGCAGTTGGAAAAGGCGGGCCTCGCCGTCTGTGGGCTCCACCCGGACAAAGCAATTTCTGAGGTCGCGCAAGTCATTCTCGTACCCCATTCCAGTGGTGGGATTTGGTATCGCACGGCCCCTGTCAGCTTTCTGGGACGGTCGCTCACTCCGGCAGGCGGCATCGACCCCTATGGCGCGGCTGCAATGGGATCAGCCATTGTCCACGGCCCCTATGTGAGCGATTTCAAAGCCGCCTATGACAGCCTGTCCGCAAGCAAAGCCGCGCGTAAAGTCCGCGATGGCTACGCTCTTGGCGAAGAGATCGAGCAACTTTTGTCGCCGGATCAGGCCGCATTGATGGCGCAGGCGGCATGGGATATCGCCTCTTCGGGCGCTGAAGTTACCGATCGCGTGGCAGATTTGGTTCAGGATTTCCTTGACCTGCGCGAAAGGATCAGCGCATGAAACCACCGCTGTTTTGGTCAAACCCGCCACCTGCCCCCGGCTGGCAGGCGCAGCTTTTGCGCCCGCTGTCCGCACTTTACGCCCGCACCACGGCACGGCGCGTGGCCCAATCGGGCTATCGGGCGCGCATCCCCGTAATTTGCGTTGGCAATATCAACGCGGGCGGCACGGGCAAAACCCCAACCACCATCGCCCTCGTGCAGCGGCTGATCGGGCGCGGGTATGTGCCTCATGTGGTGTCGCGCGGATATGGCGGCAAACTGGAGGGGCCTGTGCGCGTGGACGAACGCACACACCGCGCCGATGAAGTGGGGGATGAGCCGCTTTTAATTGCCGCTTTCACACCAACGTGGGTCGCGAAAGATCGCGCCGCAGGCGTCAAGGCCGCCGAAGCCGCGGGGGCGGATGTGGTGATTTTAGACGACGGGATGCAAAACCCATCGGTGCAAAAAGACGTGACTTTGATCGTGGTCGATGCCTGGCGCGGATTTGGCAATGGTCGGGTTATCCCCGGCGGTCCGTTGCGGGAACCGGTTGCGGTCGGGATAGCACGAGGGGACGCTTTGATTTCCATTGGTGACCCCCGCGCGCAAGACCGGTTTTCGACAGATTGGGCCGGATCAGTGTCGATTCCACGCGCCGTAGCGCAACTCACCCCATTGCCGACTGGCATGGATTGGCAAGGCCTTCGCGCCTTGGCTTTTGCCGGGATTGGCCATCCTGAAAAATTCTTTCAAACCCTGCGGGAGTTGGGTGCGGATCTATTGCGCGCTGAAGCCCTGAAGGATCATCAACCGCTGTCATTGGCATTGATGAAACGGCTTGAGGTTGAGGCGCTGGCCCTGAATGCGCAGCTTGTGACTACAGAAAAAGACGCGGTGCGTTTGCCCCGCGCCTTTCGCTTAAAAGTGGTCACTTTGCCGGTGCGTTTGCAACTGACGGACTGGACAGAGATTGACAGGCATTTGACCCGTCTTGGGCTGGATTAGAGCCTTATTCCGCAAGTTTCGCGTCGAGAATGGCCTTGAGATCCTCATAGCTCATGTTGCTGTGCTTCACCCCATCAATCACCAAGCTCGGCGTCGCGTCGATGTCGTATTCAGCCATTTCTTTGGTGAACTTAGCATAGAGCTTTTCGGCCATTTCGCCATCATTGAGGCAAGCATCAAGATTGTCGTCGGTCAACCCGGCGCGCTTGCCGATCTTGCGAAGATTTTCCACGATCTCCATCGCGTCTTTGCCGCCCGCGATCCAATCTTTTTGCTCGTCATAAAGAATTTTCTGAACACCAAAATAGCGCATTTCCCCACCACAACGCGCCACCATGGAAGCCCACAGACCGAATTTGTCGAAATAGACTTCGCGATAGGTAAAGCGCACCTTGCCGGTGTCGATGTAGTCTTTTTTCAAAGGCTCAAACACAGCCTTATGAAAGTTGGCGCAATGCGGGCACGTGTAGGACGCGTATTCGATCATCTCAATCGGCGCATCAGCACTGCCAAGCACCAGATCAGAAATGGACGAGGTGTCGACCTCTGCCGCATCTTGAGCATTGGCAGGCGTCACAACGAAATTCGTCACCGAAGATGAGGGTTTCAACAAGAAAGCCCCTCCAACTCCCAGGGCTGCCATGGCGGTCGTGATCATGAAAATGCGTCGATTCATTTGTCTTCCTTCGTTTGGCTGCTTTGGCGGCTCAAGAATGTGCCCGCAAATTTCTCCAAGGCGCGGCGCAGACCTTCGTCTTGCGCGCCCTCTGACATGGATTTGGCCTCTTCGGCCGCACCCTCTGTGATCACCAGCCGGTGATCTTTTTTCGGCATCGAAAAGGCCACACGTCCCTCGGAAAATCCCGTGGGCGCGGTTTGCGTCACGTGAATGCGACTGATTGCGTTGTAGCCATAGACCGCATTCACCCGTTCGCGAATTTTCGGCAATTCGGCCTGAACCATCGGCGCAAAGGCCCCGGTGGTCAAAAGCGTGAGCGTCGCGCCAAATCCGCCTTTCGCATAAGAGACTTTGATCGGGCGCGACATGCCGGCGGTTTGTGCGCCCACGATGTCTTCCCAATGGGTCAAAAGCCGGGTCTCAGAAAACCCACGCGCTTCCGTTGCTTCACGGATCTTCGACTGCAACAGGCCAGAGGTTCTCTCGAACCCCCGTTTGCGTCGTTTTGCGCGTGTCTGAACGTCTGCCATGGTTTCTCGACTGGTCTATCTGATTGTCTGCCCTATTGTAGAGCCACAGGCGAAACACGCCACAACAAACCCGATGACACGACCTAAAGATTGCGTGACGGAATGAAACAACTGGAAATGGCCACGACACTTTTAGGGTGGTACGATTGTCATGCGCGCGACTTACCGTGGCGTGTCTCGCCGCAGGATCGCAAGACTGGCATCATGCCCGATCCCTACCGGGTTTGGATGTCGGAAATCATGTTGCAACAAACAACGGTTGCGGCGGTGAAATCCTATTTTGAGCGGTTTATTGTGCTTTGGCCGACGGTCACAGCGCTTGCCAATGCCGAAGATGAGCGCGTCTTGGGCGAATGGGCCGGGCTTGGATATTATGCCCGTGCCCGCAACCTTTTGAAATGTGCGCGGGTCATTCGCGACGCGCATGGCGGGGTGTTCCCCAAAACCCGAGAGGGGCTTTTGTCGCTGCCGGGCGTTGGGCCCTACACGGCTGCTGCGATTGCCTCGATTGCTTTTGACCTGCCGGAAACGGTGGTGGACGGCAATGTCGAGCGGGTCACATCGCGGCTGTTTCGCCTCGAAACACCCCTGCCCGCGGCCAAACCGGAACTGACCGCTTTGGCGCAAAGGCTGACCCCAAACGAGCGTCCGGGCGATTATGCGCAAGCGATCATGGACCTTGGTGCCACGGTCTGTACCCCGAAATCTCCGGCCTGTGGGATTTGCCCTTGGATGGACGGCTGTGCCGCGCGCAAAGCCGGAGATCAGGCTCGATTCCCGCTGAAAACGCCCAAAAAGCCCAAACCCACGCGCCACGGACATGCCTATGTCGCACGCACGACGCGTGGGGAATGGGTGTTGGAAACGCGCCCTGACAAAGGGTTGTTGGGCGGGATGTTGGGATGGCCGGGCACCGATTGGCGCGAGGCCCATCCAAAAGCCGCGCCGTTTGAAGGCACATGGTCAGAAGTGGGCGAGGTCCGTCACACCTTCACCCATTTCCACCTGATTCTCACCGTTCATCGCGCAGATCAGGTCGAAGGTGCGTTGGAGTCCTATGCGCTCAGAGGCCAAAACGCCTTTCGCGCTTCCGATTTACCGACCGTGATGCGCAAGGCATTTGACCTCGCTCATTCTACATTTACCACGGACCGCGTAGCGTCTGATGCAAATCAGGAAGCCTAAAAGATGAATTTAACGGAAATCAGCCCCCGCAACGCCCTGCCCTTTTGGCTTTCGCTTGGGGTGGTGCCACTGCTTTGGTTGAGCGCTTTTGTTGGTGGTTGGACCCTTATTTTGGTGCCGCTTTGTGCATGGTATCTGATCGGCGCATTGGACGCGGTTTTGGGACTCAATACCGCCAATCCAGACCCGAACACAGCCGAAAGTGAGCTGTTTTGGTATCAGTTGATCACGATGATCTGGTTTCCGATTCAGTTTGCGAACATCTTTGGCCTGATCTGGTTTGTCACCCACACCGATCACCTCTCAACCTTTGAAACCATCGTGTTGTTCTTTGGGCTTGGCGTCTCCTCTGGCTCCATCGGCATCGTCTACGCGCATGAGTTGTTTCACCAAAGGAACACGCTGGAGCGCTGGCTGGGGGATTTATTGCTGTCGAGTGTACTCTATTCGCACTTTCGTACTGAGCATCTTTTGGTGCATCACAAACATGTCGGCACCCGCCGCGATGCGGTCACGGCGCTGTATAATGAGGGGTTTCATCACTATTTTGCACGAGTGATCCATGAATGCCCGCGTTCGGCATGGGCGGCAGAAAAGGCATTGTTGGCGCGCAAAGGAGTGTCGCCATGGCACCCACGCAACCCGCATTTTCGCTATTGGACGCTTCAGATCCTCATGTTGATCCTCGCGATTCTGGTCGGCGGCGTGCCCGGGTTTTTCCTGTTTATGTGGCAGGCGCTTGTGGCAATTTGGCAGTTGGAATTGACCAACTATGTCGAACATTACGGGCTGACCCGTCGGCATCTTGGCAATGGCAAATACGAACATGTCATGCCGCATCACAGTTGGAACGCCGCGCATATGGCGACCAATTGGTTGTTGATCAACCTGCAACGCCACTCTGATCATCATTACAAACCGGACCGCCGTTTCCCACTTTTGCAAAACTACGATGAGGATGAAGCGCCGCAATTGCCTTACGGTTATACGCTGATGGGGGTTGCCGCCGTGATCCCACCTGTGTGGCGGCGGATGATGAACCCAAAGGTCAAAGCTTGGCGCAAACGCTATTATCCTGACCTTGCGACATTTGAGGATTGGGAGCCGTATAAAAACGGCACCAACCCGCTCCCGCGTTTCTAAAACTAAAAAGGGCCCCGTCACACAGACGGGGCCAAGATGGTGCCGCGATGTCAGGCCGCAGGCACCAGGCGGTAACTTTTAAACTTCGGGAACAGAGGCTTACTGCATCTCCGCGCGTATTTGTTGGCGCAACACGTCGATCGGGACGTTTTTGCCATCGCGCTTAAAGGTCCAGTAGGTCCACCCATTACAGCTTGGCGCGCCTTCAAGATGCGCCCCCACTTGGTGGATCGAGCCTTTGACATCATTCGACACCAATGTGCCATCGGCACGCACTTTCGCCTTTTTGCGGCCGTTCATGGAGTACAATTCTTCCCCCGGACGCAACATGCCACGTTCGACCAACTGGCCAAACGGCACACGCGGCTCAGCGCGTTTTGACGTGGAGACATGCAGCGCGTCTTTGTCAAACTTGCGCACGGCAGCGATGCGTTTTTCGGCAACTTCGCGGTATTTTTCTTCGCGCTCAATGCCGATGAATTCACGGCCCAGCATTTTGGCGACCGCGCCGGTTGTCCCGGTGCCAAAGAACGGATCAAGCACAACATCGCCCGGATTGGTCGTCCCAACCAAAATGCGATGCAACAGACTTTCGGGCTTTTGCGTCGGATGGGCTTTGTCGCCCTCCTCGTTTTTCAGGCGCTCACCGCCGTTACAAATCGGCAGCACCCAATCGGAGCGCATCTGAATGCCCTCATTCAGAGCCTTCAGCGCCTCGTAATTGAACGTGTATTTGGCGGCTTCGTTCTTTGACGCCCAAATCAGCGTCTCATGAGCGTTGGTAAAGCGTTTACCCCGGAAATTCGGCATCGGGTTCGACTTGCGCCACACCACATCGTTGAGAATCCAAAATCCAAGGTTCTGCAACTCAGCGCCCATGCGGTAGACGTTGTGATACGATCCAATCGCCCAGATTGCACCATTCGGTTTCAACAACCGACGCGCCGCTTTGAGCCACTCATGGGTGAAATCATCGTAGACTTTGAAACTGTCAAATTGATCCCAAGCATCATCCACGGCATCCACTTTGGAATTATCCGGGCGGTGAAGGTCGCCACGCAGCTGTAGATTATACGGCGGATCGGCGAAAATCAGATCCACGGAGCCTTCGGGAAGGCTGTTCATGACATCAATACAATCGCCAGCCAAAATTTGGTTAAGCGGGAGTGATGCCGCACTCGAGCGGGTTTTGGTTTTCATTTTCTGCCTCATATGCGCCCCTGAGGGACGTCAATTACGCACCATTTTTGGCGTCGTTTTATGAGGACAAAGATGAGTCATTGCTGATTCCCAGTCAATTTCTTTTTCGAATCAGATACTTAGGTTTTTTCTTGATACAAGATGTTGTGTATGGGTTTGAACGAACGTCTATGGTGAGGGGTCACACCAAGATTTTGGAGTCCCTCCAGATGCGCTTTGGTGCCATAACCGGCGTTTTTCTCCCATGCATAACCGGGATGCTGTTGCGCTAAATCCACCATCAATTTATCGCGCCATGTTTTCGCCACAATCGAGGCCGCAGAAATCGACACAGAGCGCGCATCGCCCTTGATAATCGCTTCGGCATCCAGACCGAAAGCAGCGGGGATTTTGTTGCCATCAACCAACACATAATCCGCGCGGATTTTAAGGCCAGCCACGGCCCGTTCCATCGCCCGCAATGAGGCCTGAAGAATGTTGATCTCGTCGATCTCCTCCACTGAACAGGAGGCAATGGACACATCCGCATTGGCGAGGATTTGGTCATAAAGCGCCTCGCGGCGTTTCGCGCTTAGGGCCTTGGAATCATTGAGACCCGGCGGAATGCGCGCAGGGTCAAGCCAAACCGCAGCGGCCACAACAGGCCCGGCCAAAGGGCCGCGCCCCACCTCATCCACACCAACGATGCGCCTATATCCACGCAGGCCAGCGGATTCTTCAAATGTGTAATCTGGGACAGTTTTTACCATAGGCCTTGTGAAGCCGATGCCCGCCCTGCACGCAAGAAAAAAAGACGGGTGGAACGCATGAACCACCCGCCAAGTGACGCGGCCCATCGGGACGAGAAACCGCGTATTCGGATTTGAGCGGCTTACTTGTAGCCGTGACCTTTGCCATGATCGTAATCGCCGCGAGACCGTGCCACTCGGAACCCGAAATTGGTCAAACACCCAACGTCATAGGCGTCAACGCGGCCACGTTTGGTCGAGACCCGGGTTTCACAGGCGCGGGGCAGCGGAGCGCGGGCTTTGCGGTTTTGATCAACGCAGCGCTCAAGAGCAACAAGACGTGTCCGATTTTCGTGCCCGTATTTGTACTGGTGGCCATCACGCGAGGAGGCAACGGTGAGGACGCATTCATTTGGAATTAGGAAAGCATCGCCCCGGTTCCGATCGCGCCACGCATCCGGTTTGTCATGGGCCGTGTCGACAACCACTTTGTGATCGCCTTTGTTCTCGATGGCTTTGCCGATCACAAACAGCGTCAATAAACCACCCAAAGCCATGGCCACATCTTGATCAGAGGCGCGTGCAGGAACGGCAGCGAGTCCGGCAGTGCCGATTGAGAGCGCCAAGAGCCCGGCGGTGAATTTCGTGAGTTTCATCGGTCGTCCTTTCAAGTCCTGATGCCCGTTCATGGCCCATATGGCCGGGGCGAAAGAGGTGATGGGACAAAGATGCCGGGAAAGGCGAAAATCGCTCAATATCAGTCAAATGTCATTGGATAGCGCGGGCGTCTTCGGGCTTTGATATTGAATAACATCGTCCTTTCACGCAGGGTCACAGGCATGAAAGTGAGAGCCATGAAACCACACCTCCTTCCTGCCCTTGCCCTCGCGCTTGCCCTCATGCCGGGGCTGGCACAGGCCGCCTGTTACGCCAGCTATAAGGCCAAACAGGACAATCCGCTTAAGCTGCATTTCGGCGTGGCCGAACTCAGCGATGCGCAGTGTTCCAAAGACGCCGCCGCCAAGGCGCTCCAGTCGCGTTTGGCAAAAGACGGCTGGATTCTTCTGACGATCGTCGCGATGATCCCAGAGGATAAACTTGGCGAGGTGAAAGACAGTGCTGGCAACTATTTCCTCCGATACTGACAGCCGCAAGGTCTCGCGCGTTGTCATCTTTGGCATGGGGGCGATTGTCGCCATCCTATTGATTGCTGCGGTGTTTTTGTTCCTGAATCTGCCGGACGCCAATGCGTTTAATGCACGGGTCGAACGGATATTCGTTGAAAACGATCTGACCTCAACGGCTGAGATCAAACTGTTGGAAATCCTCGCCCAATCGGGCACGTCCTTCTCCGACACGTTGACCTCCTACCGGATGGTGATCTTTGTGCTGTTGATTTTTGCAACAGCTTTACTCATCGCGGCTTTGGTGTTTTTGGTCACGATCATCGCGCTGAACCGCCGCATGTCAGAAATCGAAAAGCGTGGGATCGAGGTGTCGTCCCTGATGATTTCGCGGGCTGAGCACACAGTCTACCTCAACAATATGGAATTCAAATTGACCCCTGCGGCGATTGAAACCCTGTCCGTTTTGGCCGAAGCGCGCCTTGATGATGAGGTGATGTCGGGGGCCGAAATCGAAAGCGTGATCTCGGGCCGTCCCTCTGTCGATTGCGACGAAGCGGCCGGAGCGACACGGATCAAGCGACTTCGCGATACGTTGGGCAACCAAATGGTCAGCGAACTTTTGGTCAAAAACATCGCACGCAAAGGCTATATGCTCAGTTGCCCGCCTGACGTCATCAAGATGGTTTAACGCGCGGCTTTGACCGGAGTGAAACAGGCCTCCAAACGCTCAAAACTGGCTTGCACGCCATTGGGTTCTGACTGTGCCAAAAAGTGATCCAACCGTGGCCATGTCTCGATTGATTCATCAATCATCGGATCAGTGCCAGCGGTATAAAGCCCCGCCTGAATCATCATTTCAGACCGGTCAAACACTCCCAAAAGACGCCGCGCCCGCGCAATCAACTCATTCTCCTTATCCGAGGCCGCATGAGGCAGCGCGCGCGATACGGAGCGCAAAAGATCAATCGCCGGGAATCGCCCGCGCTCGGCAATCTGGCGATCTAGGACGATGTGACCATCCAACACCCCGCGTAAAATATCCGCAATCGGTTCTTCCATATCGGACCCCGCCACAAGCACGGAAAACACCGCCGTAATATCCCCAGCGTCGCCGATCCCGGGTCCAGCGCGTTCGCATAGCGAGGTGATCAGATGCGAGGTGGAGGGCGGAAACCCCCTGAGCGAGCTGGATTCGCCCGTGGCCAGCGCCACTTCACGATGCGATTCCGCAAACCGGGTGACAGAATCGGCCATAAATAGAACCTGTTTGCCCTTGTCGCGAAAATGCTCGGCCACCGACATGGCCGTCCATGCGCACCGACGCCGTACCATCGGCGATTGATCCGATGTTGCGGCGACAATCACAGCCCGCTTCATCCCAGCAGGGCCAAGAACCCGGTCGATAAATTCGCGCACCTCGCGCCCACGCTCCCCGACCATTGCGATGACAACCACATCGGCCTCAAGTCCGGTGGCAAGTTTGGCCAAAAGCGTGGATTTCCCCACGCCCGAACCCGCAAAAAGACCGATCCTTTGCCCACGCACAATTGGCAGAAGCGTGTTGAACACGGCCAAACCCGTTTCCAACCGTTTCCCCAAAGCGCGCCGTTCCGTTGGATTCAGGGGCTGCCCACGCAAAGCACGTGGTTTATTGCCCTGTAAAATAGGTTTGCCATCAAGAGGTTGTCCAAAGGGATCAATCACGCGACCAATCCACATATCATCCGGGGCAATATGGTTTTTGCCAATATGGGCCACGGGATCGCCAATCGACAATCCATCCGGGCCACCATCCGGCAAAACGGTCACGCTCTTTTTGTCGAGCTGAAGAACTTCGCCACGGCGAACCTGCGTGCCATGACCAATCTCTACCAGATCGCCCAGCGCCGCGATCTCACTGAGGCCCGATACGGTCAACACCCCGCGAGACACTTCGATAACCCGCCCAACAGAGTGAACCGGTTTCACCGATGCAATCTCCGAGAGAAGCATTTCAAAGCCAATACTGTTCATGACGCCCTCCGTGTTCTGAAACCCTTTCTAAAGGAATCAAGGTTAAGCCTTGGTTGAGATAACTCGGAGGAGAAGCCCCGATGTTCGAGAATTTGGATATTTTTAAGATGGCAAGCGGGTTGGCCCGTCATGCCGTGACACGTCAAGAAGCCGTCGCGAAAAACATCGCGAATGCCGATACCCCCGGGTATCGGGCCCAAGATGTTGCGTCTTTTGAAGAGGCCTATGAGGGCAACCAAGCAGACACCGCCATGCGCACAACGCGTGCGGGCCATATGGCGTCCGCGGAGTCGGAGAATACGAATGGATTTCGGCTTTTTGATGCACCCGGCCCCAGTTCGCCCAATGGCAACACCGTTTCGCTAGAAACCGAAATGATGAAGTCCTCGCAGGTGCGGCACGAACATGATCTGGCGCTCTCTGTCTACAAAACCTCAATGAACATTCTACGCACCTCAATCGGGCGCAGGTAAAGGAGGCCGGCCATGTCAGATCTTCAAAATATTCTTAGTCTTTCCGCCTCCGGGATGAAGGCACAGGCCAACCGCCTGCGCCATGTGTCGGAAAATATCGCCAACGCGGACACCCCCGGATACCACAGAAAAACCGTTTCTTTCGAAGAGGTTGTCGAACAAGGCGCAAGGACCGGCGCGGTGAGCACAGGGGATGTTCAGTTGGATCAAACCGAGCTGACCCGCGTCTACGATCCAGGTCATCCGATGGCCGGTGAAGATGGATTTTACGACGGCTCCAATGTCGAGCTGATGATCGAAATTGCGGACGCCCGTGAGGCACAACGCAGCTATGAGGCGAACCTCAAGATGTTCGATCAGGCCCGGCAAATGTCGTCGTCCTTACTTGAACTGCTGCGCCGGTAGAACGCCGCGCTCAACTTTAGGAGACCAGAATGGACATCCGCTCAGCATTTGCCGCCCAAGGCTACGCCTCAACGCGGCCCGCCACCGCGCCAAAACCGGGAGCAGAAGGGCAATCCACCCAAAGCGCCTTTGGTCAGGCGGCCGCCAGTTTTGCCGACACTTTGCGCCAAGGCGACGAAGTCGCTCAGGCCGCCATGTCCGGCAAGGCCGACAGCCAATCTTTGGTTCAGGCCTTGGCCCAGACTGAACTGGCCGTCGAAGCCGCCGTGACCGTGCGCGACAAGGTTGTTGAGGCCTACCAAGAAATCCTGCGGATGCCGGTGTAAGCCATGGATGAGATGGTCTTTTATGACACGCTGCGACAGGCGCTTTGGATTGCGGTGATGATTTCAACGCCGATTCTTGTCGTC
The DNA here is from genome assembly GCF_003047105.1 of Celeribacter baekdonensis. Taxonomy (NCBI): domain Bacteria; kingdom Pseudomonadati; phylum Pseudomonadota; class Alphaproteobacteria; order Rhodobacterales; family Roseobacteraceae; genus Celeribacter; species Celeribacter baekdonensis. The sequence goes on along the minus strand of NZ_CP028475.1, from coordinate 2,881,820 downwards.
GCCTTGGTGGCGGGCCTGGTCGTTGGCCTGTTTCAGGCCCTGACCAGCATTCAGGAAATGACCCTCACCTTTGTGCCAAAACTGGTGGCTATTCTTGTCGTCTTTTGGATGTCGATGGGCTTCATGACCGAAACCCTTGCCAGCTTTTTCCACGACCGCATCATCCCCTTGATTGGAGGCCTGTAATGGATAGCGCAGGATATACATCCCTCACCCGCATGGTTGGTTTGAACAGGGAGATGCAGGCGATTGCGAACAACATCGCCAACGTGTCCACCACCGGATTTCGCAAAGAGGGGCTGATCTTTTCCGAATATATTTCCGCTTTGGAAACGGGCGAAGACAGCCTGTCGATGGCCGAGGGCAATGTGCGGCTGACCAATGACAGTCAGGGGCCTTTGACACCCACCGGCGGAGCCTATGATTTTGCCATTGAAGGCGATGGGTTCTTTATGATCGACACCCCCGATGGTCAGGCCCTCACGCGCGCCGGGGCATTTACCACCAATGATCAGGGCGAATTGACCACCCATGATGGCTATCGCCTCCTCGACAATGGCGGCGCGCCGATTTTCATCCCGCCAGATGCCGGCACGGTTGCGGTATCTTCGGACGGCACCCTCTCCGCCGATGGTCTGCCACTGTCGCAAATCGGCCTCTACATGCCAGAAGATCCCAACACGCTGACCCGCACAAACGGTGTTCGATTCATGACCACCGGCGCGATCATTCCGCAAGAAAATGCGGTCATTTTACAGGGTTACGTCGAAAACTCGAACGTCAATGCGATCACAGAGGTCGCCCGGATGATCGAGGTCCAACACGCCTACACCATGGGTCAGAAATTTATGGAGCAAGAGCATGAGCGGATCCAATCCGTCATCTCGACGCTCGGTCGTTAAGGAAGGAGCCAGACATGCGTGCTCTCAAAATTGCAGCCACGGGGATGAGCGCCCAGCAGATGCGGGTGGAAACCATTTCGCAGAACCTCGCGAACATGAACACCACGGGTTACAACGCCCGGCGCGCCGAATTCGCCGATCTGCATTACCAACAAATGGCCCGCCCCGGCACAATCAACTCCGCCGATGGCACCATCCTGCCCACCGGGGTTCAGCTTGGCCTTGGTGTGCGGCCGTCCTCGGTCACGGTACAATTGGCCCAAGGGTCGTTGTCGCAGACCGGCGGCGATCTTGATTTGGCCATCGAAGGACAAGGCTATATCGAAGTCACCCTGCCCTCAGGCCAATCGGCCTATACCCGTGACGGCGCGCTCAAACGCTCAGCCGATGGGCTTATCGTCAACTCAGACGGCTATGAGGTGGTGCCGGGCATCACCATTCCGGACGACGCGCGCTCCATTTCGATCAACGCCGAGGGCGAGGTCTACGCCTATTTCAACGACGTGATTGATCCACAACTTCTGGGGCAATTCTCCCTTGCGGGCTTTACCAATGCCAAGGGGCTTGAGGCGATCGGCTCCAACCTCTTCCTCGAAACAACCGCATCGGGTCCGGCGCTTGTCGCATCTCCGGGCGTGAACGGGCTGGGCACATTGCGCCAAGGTTATCTTGAGGACAGTTCTGTTGATGCCGTGCGCGAAGTCACCGAGCTGATCGAAGCCCAGCGTGGCTATGAATTGAACGCCAAAGTCATCACCGCCGCCGACCAAATGCTCTCTGCGACGACGCAAATCCGATGATCAAACGTCTTATCATACCCCTCATCTTGTCAATTTTGACAACACCAAGTGCCGCCGACACTGTGGTCGCTGCCCGCACAATCCGGGCACAAACGTTGCTTTTGCCCGACGATCTAACCGTGATCGAAGGCGATGTTCCCGGTGCTATTACCACCATCGAGGATGCCGTGGGCCTTGAAGCGCATGTGATGCTTTACACTGGGCGTCCGATTGCAGCTTCTGACATCGGTCCCGCGGCCATCATCGAGCGCAATCAAATTGTCTCGCTCGTCTATAGCCGTGGCGGCCTCTCCATCTATGCGGATGCCCGTGCCCTTGGGCGTGCGGGCCCGGGCGACATGCTCCGCGTCATGAACCTTACCTCCAAAACCACCGTCTCAGGCGTCGTTGCGCCGGATGGCACCGTCCGCGTCGGCGGCCCCATCTCTCAATAATCAGGATTTTAATATGCGTACGTCCCTTATCCTTCCCGCACTTTTGACCCTCACCGCCTGCAGCAATCTCGGAGAGGTCGGACGCCTTCCCTCGTTTTCGCCCGTTGAAACCTCTGCCGAAACATCCGCGATGCTCAATCCGCCCCTCCCGGACAAGATCGAAACCCGCAGCCCGTCAGATGCCGCATCGCTGTGGAATGCGTCCCGCGGCTCGCTTTTGGGAGATCGGCGCGCCATTGAGCGCGGTGACATTATGACTGTGGTGGTCGAGATCGACGACAGTGCCGAGATGTCAAACACCAGCAACCGCGGTCGTTCCGGCTCTGAATCCATGGGCATCCCCTCCCTGTTCGGCATCCCCGAACGCCTGAATGATCAGTTGCCTGACGGGGCCTCCATGGGATCTGCGGTCTCAACCAATTCGACCTCTGCCTCTTCGGGCAACGGCAGCGTCAAGCGCAATGAGAAGCTCAAGCTTCTTGTCGCAGCGACGATTGTTGATGTGTTGCCCAACGGCGTTTTGCACATCAAAGGCTCACAGGAGGTCCGCGTGAATTTTGAAATTCGTGAGCTTTTGGTCGAAGGCTATGTCCGCCCCGAAGACATCTCGCGCCAAAACGAAATCACCTATGACAAAATCGCTTCTGCCCGCATTTCTTACGGCGGCCGAGGTCAGATTTCTCAGGTGCAACAGCCCCGCTATGGGCAACAAATCGCGGACATCGTTTTGCCGTTCTAAAGGAGAGTCTCGTGATCAAAAAACTACTCCCCATTCTTTTGGCCCTTATCGGGCTTGGCGCGGGCGTTGGCGGCGGGCTGATGTTGCGCCCGAACCCAGAAATTGTCGCCATTGACCCCTGCGGTGATACGGAGGCTGCAAAGCCCAAAGACGCAGAACATGCTGGCGACGAAGACGCACCCCCGGCGGACGCCGCGTTCGAATACGTGAAGTTGAACAACCAATTCGTGATCCCCGACCTTGATGGGGGGCGAGTGACCGCGATGGTTGTACTCTCACTAAGCCTTGAGGCCACAACCGGTAGCCGCGAAGCAATCTATGCTCGCGAACCCAAATTGCGTGATGCGTTTCTTCAGGTACTGTTTGATCATGCCAATACGGGCGGGTTTAAAGGCGCGTTTACTGACAGCAGCACGATGAATGCCCTGCGGCGCGCTTTGGTTGAAGTGGCTCAGAAAACCATTGGGCCACAGATCAACGATGTTTTGGTGATCGACATTGTGCGCCAAGACATTGGCTAAACACGCAGATTGGCGTCACGTCTTTCCGGCGTGACGCTCGGTGAGGCGCTCCAAAGCATCCTTTTTCCCAAACGCCTTCCGGGTTTTCCCCAGCTGAGTCTCACGTCGTTCAGAAATCTGCGCCAAGTCTCTCAGGGCTTGGCGCTTTTCCTTTTCAATCCACCGATACCAAGCTGAATCGGCCCCCATCAGGCTCGCCATATCAAACCCCTCAGACGTTCCGACATGATGAACGCGCTGCGCACGGGCCGTTTCGATCTCTCGCAACTTCGCCTTCGGGCCCTCTTCTTCGCGCTTGATCCCAGCAAGTTTAGCCAGCTCTGCAGTCAGAGACAGATCCGCTATATCTTTGAGACTTCTAAGTTTTTTGAGATCTTTAGACATCATTTACCGCCAAATTGGGTTTTCATCTTTTTACGCATGGCCTCGGCAAAGCGGATGGAAGCCGCGACAGCGCGATAATGTTCGGGCAGGATCTGATCGCCAATTTCCACTGTCGCATACAAAGCGCGCGCTGTTGGCGGATCGCTGTGAATCGGGATTGCGTTCTCATTGGCCACCTCGCGGATGCGCGCGGCAATGTCATCCACACCTTTTGCCACACACACAGGCGCACCGCCTGCCATGCGATCCCATTTCAATGCCACCGCATAGTGAGTCGGGTTCACAACGATCACATCCGCTTTGGGCACATCCGCAAGCATTTGGTTCATCACGATGTCATAGCCTTTTTGACGCCGCTTCTGTTTGAAATGTGGATCGCCCTCTTGATCCTTTGATTCATCCATCATTTCTTTGCGTGACATACGGTGTTTGCGAATATGTTCGGTGTATTGAAACAGAAAATCCACGCCGCCGATCAGAGCAGAGATCACCAAAACAATCGTCATGAAACCGATCACCAATTTGACCAATGTCGTCGTCACCATGCCGGGGCTCAGTGAAACCGTCGCCAAAATTTCCGGCAGTTTTGAATAGAGATAAAACCCAAGCACGATCGAGTAGATCAACAGTTTGAAAAAGCTTTTCGCAAATTCAAACAGACCAGAGCGTCCAAATTTGTTTTTTGCATTCGAAATGGGAGAGATTTTTGAGAGTTTCGGCTCAAGCTTGCTGGGGGCAAAAATCATCGACCGGGTGGCGAACACTGTTGTCAGAGCCAAAACCGCCGGAATGGCAAACCATGGCAGTAAGTCCCCCCCGATGGAGGTCATAAGGCCCAACGTCCAAACCCGTCCCGAGCCATCAAACCAGGCCTGCGCATTCAGATCCGCATTGGCCATAAGTGATTGCAACGTGGTGCCAATGCCTTGAAGACTGGTGGCCCCAAGCCCCATCGCAGCAATGATAAATCCGAAATAAGCAGCCGCAGTGGTCAGGTCGTTTGATCGGGGAACCTCACCCTTTTTACGCGCATCATCAAGCCGCTTTTGTGACGGTTCATATTGCTTATCACTGTCATCATCGCCCTCCGCCATTATGGCACCCCGAACGGATCAATGAGCAGCTGCGCAAAGCCTGAGCGCCATGTTTCAAGCAAGATCGGCGCCGTGGCAAACAGCAACAACAGGCCGCCCAGTGTGATCGCTGGCGCACCGACAAAAGCGACCATCAATTGCGGCATCGCACGGTTGATCACTCCCAATGCGACGTTGTAGATGAGCGAGCCAACGACGAACGGGGCGGCGAGCGTGAAAGAGATCGAGAAGGCTTTCGAGACATGCCCCACGCCCCAGACCATCACATCCTGAGGTGCGACGAAAAGGCCGGGGGGGAAATAGTCATAGGACAGGATCAACACCTCGGCCACGCGCACATGTAAGCCTAGCATCACCGCCAGCGCCAAACCGGACACAGACAACAGGTGCCCGATAGCTGGCTGAGCCTCAACGGAGCCGCCTCCGAAAATTTGCGACAGGGATGTGGATTGTGCCACCATCGTTCCCGCGATCTGAAGCGCCATCACGAAGATCCTGAGCGCCAAGCCAAGCAAAAGCCCCGAGATCACTTCGGTCATGACACCTTTTGCCAGACCCGACGGCATCAACGCCAAGGTTTGAAGCTGTGGCGCGACAGCCGGGAAAACGATCACCGTAAAACAAATGGCCAGAACCAAACGCACACGCTCCGGGATCGACCGCTCACCAAAGGCGGGAAGAACGGCCATGACCGCACCAACCCGTAGAAACACCAGAAATGCGATGGCAAACCCTGTCTGGCTCAGCCCAATCAGATCGCCAAGCTCTACCGTCATGCCGGCACCAAGCCGACGAGGGAGGGTTTGGCGTCGGTTCCGATTTCCTCAAACGAATAGACCGGATTGTGAATGCCTTGCGCAGACAAAACCGTGCGAAGGAACCGACGCCGCCGTGTCGACGTTACGATCCCCGGATAAATTCCCGTTTCGCCAGCTTTGGCGATTTTATCCGCCATGGTTTTGGCAAGTTTGTTAAATTCGGCGGGAGGCAGCGCGACATCCGTACTCCCGCGCTCGCCCTCAATTTGGTAGGTCGTAAACCGATCCTCCCATTCTGGCGCAAGTTGCAAAAGCGGCAGGGTCCCATCTTCGCGTTTGATCTCTGAAATCAGTTGAAATCCGAGGCGCTGACGGACATGTTCGCAAATGGATTCCGCAGTGGAATGGGCGCCGCGTGCCTCGGAAATCGACTCCAAAATCAGCGCCATATTTCGAATGGACACACGTTCTTCAAGCAACAGTCGGAGCACGGAGAGCAACAAATCCATCGGCACCCGCTCTGGGATCATGTCATTGAGCAACTTTTGGTTGGCCTCAGCCCGTTTGGTGTCCGACAAGTTGCTCATTTCGTCCAGCAATCTGCGCAGCGATTTCATCGTCAGAAGGCGTGGGAAATTGCGCTTGATCACTTCCAGAAGATGGGTGGCCAACACTTCCGTTGCGCTCACAACCGTACACCCCATCAAGGCGGCGTCTTCTTTTTTGGACGGATCGATCCAGCGAGCGGGCGCGCCATAAACCGGTTCAGACACGTCTTCACCAAGGGGCAGCCCATTGGCATCACCGTAGACAAGAGCGAGGGCCTGGTCTTTGCGCAACCGATCACGGGCCTGCTCAACGCCCTGAATTCGAACGACATATGTTCCCGCAGGCAGGGTCGGATCATCGGTCAGACGGATTTCCGGCAGAATGAGACCAAACACGGTGGCAACATGATTGCGCATATTCACGATACGGGCATCAAGACCCGTTTGTTGGTCAAGAACCATCGCGACAAGGTCCGGGGCAAACTCAACATGGATATCATCGAGGTCCAAAATATCGCCCATGGACTCTGTCTTTTCTGCCTCTGCACTTGCCTTGACCTCTTGTTTTTCCTGCTCTTTTTCTTCTTCGTCATTCTTGCGCGCCATATAATACCCACTCCCTGCCAAGAGCGCAGCCCCACCAATGAACGGCACGAATGGCAGACCGGGAACAAAAGCAAAGAGGGTCATCAAAACACCGACGGTATAGAGCGCAGGCGGATATTTTCCCAATTGGCGGAAGAGAGCGAGATCAGCAGATCCACTCGTGCCGCCCTTTGCAAGTAACAGGGCAGCCGCGATAGAAATGATAACCGAAGGAATTTGACTGACCAAACCATCCCCGATTGTCAAAATCGCGTAGGTTTCAAAGGCTTTACCGATTGGCATTCCATGCACAGTCACGCCAATGACCAACCCCATAATGATATTCATAAGAGTGATCAAAAGCCCCGCAACAGCATCACCTTTGACGAATTTCGAGGCCCCGTCCAATGACCCGAAAAAGGTGGTTTCTGCCAATTCCAACTCGCGACGGAGTTTCGCCTGTTCATGGGTGATCGCGCCGGCGGAAAGATCGGCATCAATAGCAAGTTGACGTCCAGGCATACCATCCAACGCAAACCGCGCGCCCACCTCCGCCATCCGACCAGCGCCTTTGGTGATCACCATAAAGTTCACAATCAACAGGACCGTAAAGACAACCAACCCGAGCAAGACTGATCCGCTCATCACAAAACTGGCAAACCCTTCGATCACATTTCCGGCGGCGTTTGTACCGGTATGGCCTTGGCCAATGATGAGTTTTGTAGAGGACACATTGAGCGACAAGCGCAACATCAGGCTTGCCAAAAGAACGGTGGGAAAGGCTGAGAAATCCAGCGGGCGCTCAATAAAAAGCGTGACCGTAAAAATCAGAATGGCAAGCGCAAAGCTTGTGGCGAGTCCAAGATCGAGGATCCATGATGGCACCGGCAGGACCATCATGACAATGACCACCATGAGCGCCAGTGCCAACATGATCGTTGGTTTGAATATTTCTTTGAGGCTAAAGGTCATCGCGCAACCTCAAAAATGCATGTTCCAATAGGGGATATGGGGCGATAGGATTTTCGAGTGTCGGTTTGATGCCCCACGCCAGAGCGACCCAATGTGGCACTCTTGTCTGACAAAAGATCAGACCCCTTGGAAATAATCCATACGCTCATTGTCTGTCGCAATTCTTGCTATTGTTTCGACGAGACTATGGTGAACGTGGTTTACAAAGTGTGTACACGAGCCCTGCACTCTCTCTTTTCAGTCGAGAATAGCCTCAAGAGCACTGCGTTTCTCACGGCTTGAAGAGAGGATGTCTTGGACAGACGAAAGGCTAGGCGTCCCATCAGTGTTGCTCGCCGAAATTGGTAGCGTTGCCAGCACAGACTCCGCGAACCGTGCCACGTCCGGGTTTTGAGAACCTTCGAGGCCATTCCAATCTTCGGCTATGACAGCAAACGTGTCTTTGTTGGTGCCTTCTCCAAGGCCCTCTAGGGATTGAAGTGCTTTTTCTGGTTCATTCAAATAGAAATATGCCTTTGCCTCAATGCCGCGCGCCTCTTCCCCCGGGACTTGGCTGGCATATCGAAGAGCTGCATCTGGCTCACCAGTTCCCAAAAATGCTCTGGCCAAAATCAACTTAGCCTCTTCGTCGCCCTCACCATTGTAGCGAGTCATCATTTCTAAAGCTGCATCGAAAAACCCCATATCTATAAGGCGCTCAGACGTATTGAGACGCGACGAATCTGTGATGGGTGCATTAGAAATTTTGTTAAGATTGCCGATCACAACTTTGGAAAAAGTCATCTCATCACTCTTTGACGCCAATTCTTCCAAAGCTGCGGACATTAAGACGTCTAGCGTGGTCTTATCTGCACCCGACCCTGTTTCTCGATCAAGGACGCGCCGAAGCGCGACGTCTGCATCACCAGAGTAAATCCGCGCAAGGATTGCCGCGTTTTGGAGCGCCTCGCCATCAGCACTGCCCCGATACTCCACCGCCATGGCTTCCGCATTCTCCGCAAATTTTCGGTCGATGGCTTCACCGGAGATCGCCTTGGTCTCAATCAAACGAACCAAGGCTTCTGCAGCCATGGGGCCATCTTGACGGACAATGTCTTCAAAAGTTGAAACGGCCTTTTCTGTGCCACCATCAGCGAGCTGCAATTCCGCGTCGAGAAGGTCGTATGCATCGCCATGTTCACCTTCGGCGCGTGCAATTGCATTTTGAATGTTTTTCGCGCTGGTCTCATCGTTAATCTCAAGAAAGCGTTCCGAAAGAATAGGCCCGAGGTGGCGGCGAATATGCAGCGGCAAGGCGGAAAACGTCGACAAAATACTGTTTTTGTTGTACTCTTCCCAAGCGTTCAGATGTTTTTTGGACATAACAGACCAAAAGGCGACTTCCCCATCACACCGAAATTGTTGGTCCAAACGCCCAGGGTTAGAGGCATATCCATGGTCCATAATATCAGAGATCGCCCAGAGGATATCGTGCCCTTCAACCGTCACCCCAAAATTGGTTAGAACCGACTTTGCCTCAACACCAAATGTCAGAAAAAGATAATACCTCGCCAAACGTTTGACACCCTCTGGGTCAGGGGTATCAAATTCACCAATCGCGCCCGCACGAAACATTGGAAGCTGCAATCCCTGATCCAGTGGATCGCCCCAATTTTCGATGGCCACCAAAGTATTCTCAAGGCAGATATTGCCATTTTCATCGCGGCGTGTGGAGTCGTCTGGTCGCAGTTGCTCGCGATCAATTGAAGACTGAATGAGAATGTGGCTGCGATCCGCTTTAGTGTCTTCAACCTCAGCTTCTGGGGCCTTGATCTGCCCCTGTTGCTCCTCGGTTTGAGCATGTGACTGGGCTTCTTCGACGATGGTTTCAGTCGGGGTCACATCTGCCTCCAGCAATCCTTGGGATACGGCTCGTCCGACCTGTTCAAGCAACTGCAATTGAAGTTCGTCAACGCGCTGATTGCGTTTCTCAGTGTTCTTTTCGTAAGTCTCCATGGTTGACAGAGGTGGCGATGCAAATCGATCGCCTCCAGCTTGACCACCACCAAACACAATCGGGAACTCCAGACCGTCTTGGCCAATGTCTTGACCAATCACATCCTCTTGCACACCTCTAAAATTGTCCCGACCATCACCGGAAATCAGGAGTGGCTCAGCGACGTTGACCTCCGCCAAACTGGGCATGGGAGTCTGCATTGTTTCGTTGGTTTCTACAGCTCTTGTCAAAGGAAGAAGGTTGTCATTCTCCATGACTTGATTTGTCTCAACAGCAGGAAAAGGCCGTTCAAACTTTGAAGCGGAACGTGGCGCTCCATCTTTGATATCTATGACGATACGGCCTTCTCGCAGCTCGAAAGCATCCGCATGTACAGCATCAGAAACCCGAATGACAAAGCTGGATGGTTCGGTTGAAATGGCTGTGATTCTGGTTCTGGGGATCTTGTCGAAAACGGCTCTTGCATCGAATTCGATATCTTTCTCGGATACGCGAAATGCATAGCTATCACCCTGCCGCCCAAACTCCCAATCCACAACTGTCGGAAACTGAAGAACGATGCGCGAAAAATCGGCATGCTCTCCAGACAGGAGAGCAACCGATTCGGCCCGCAGCATCAGCGGACAAATGAAAATCGCGAGAATGACAGTGAAAACGCGGATCATGCGGCGTCCGATTTGACCTCTTTTAGGGCTTCTTCCAACTCGGAAAAACTCGGTCGACAATGGCCAGGAGTATTTTGGCGCCCCACCTCGATACAAATATTCGTGGCATGATTATGAAGGTTTGCGACAAGAACTTCTCTGATGAGTTGGTAAAAATGTCCGTCTTCTTCAATGACATCCTTCATTTTCGCCGAGAATGGCCCAACCAGACCGTATGCCAAAAACACCCCAAGGAATGTCCCGACGAGAGCACCGCCAATCATTTTGCCCAAGATTTCTGGTGGCTGATCAATGGACGCCATCGTTTTGATGACGCCCAACACGGCCGCGACGATCCCAAGTGCGGGAAGTCCGTCACCGATCGCTGCCATGGCGTGGGACGAATGAAGAGCGTGATGCAAATTCGCCTCAAGACGCTTTTCAAGGACTTCCTCAACTTGATGCGGATCATCATAGTTCATGGAGGCCGAGCGCAAAGTATCGCAGATCAGTGCCACGGCTTCTGTGTCACTCAAAATTTTAGGGTATTTCGTAAATATCGAAGAATTTTCAGGTGCCTCAATATGCTCCTCAAGCCCCACGGGATTTTGTCTTGCCAAACGGATCAGTTCGAAAAGCAGACAAAGCAGGTCTTTGTAATCTTCATGCTTCCATTTAGGGCCTTTGAAAACTTTCCCCATATCTTTCAGCGTGTGTTTGATACCGGATATATCGTTGGAAATCACGAAAGCCCCAGCAGCGGCGCCGCCGATCATCATGAACTCAAAGGGCAATGATTTGAGAATAATCCCAAGCTTGCCGCCCGCGGCAATGTAGCCACCGAACACCATGATAAAGATCAGCAGAATTCCAACGATACCGATCATGTTTTTATGTCCTTAACCTAGAGTCCGGGTGAGATAACCCTGTCACAAACCTCTTAAAAAAGTCTGTAAAATGCATTTTATTCGCTTGGGGCATTGGCATTTCTGCCCGCCAAAATGACAGATATTGTATAGGCTGTTTCGGGCTTTAGGCCCGCCATCACGGCACCGGCCGCATCGGGACGCATCCGACCCAAGAAACCGGCGGCAAAATCGGGGGACATCGCTTCAAACAACGCCGCTGCCTCTTTCGGTTTCATCGATTCGTAGACGGTTGTGAGCTTTGCCAAATCGTCCTCAGCGGCAGATTGTGAACGAACCATGGTCGCTTCCAGGCGCGCTTCCGCCTGTTCTAAAACGCCCATGCTTTCAATAATTTCAGCCTTTGCGACTTCAATTTCTTTCATTTTCTGAGCGACCAAAAACTCTTTTTCGCCAACACGCTTTTCACGCTTTAGAAGAGCTGCAATCAGCGCCTGAGTTTCTTCGTCCGTTTGACACACAGCCGGATCAGCCGCCCCATGCGATTCTGTTCCCGCACCATGTTTAAGATCCGACACTTCCCTTGCAATTGCGGCACCTGTGCCCGACGCCAAACGCACCACGGCCGAGGTCAAAAAGACCAAGGCAATGATCCACAGAGCACCGCGGCCTGAGCGCATTTTGCGTTTGGGTGTCTTCCTTTTTACCTTGGGCTTGGACGCTTTCATTCTGCGGCCTCCACGCGGCGTCTCTGACTCAGAAACAATGTTTCGCCTTCAATATTAACGTCTACCGAAGAAGACTGAGGGGCAACGGATGAACCTCCGCTCGGAGCAGTTTTGGGGGCTTCTGGCAAATCGTGCATGGAGGCAATCAACAGCTCCAAACGGCGCGACACATCTTCAGCGCGCGAGGTGAGATCTTCGAGCTTCACCGCAGATCCAGCCGCTGTTTTTTGTGCCTTGATCAATGTTTTAGTCATATCATCCACCTGAGCGGACAAAACGGCAATCGCGCCACCAACACCTTTTTCAAGATCGGTAAACCGACTAAGTCGGCGGGCAAGAACCGCGCAATACACGCCAACGGCGAAGGTCCCGGCGATCATCAAAATATCAGCTATCAGTTCCATATCCGGCTCCTCAATTGACCACGAATTCCATGATGAGAACGTCCTTGATCCGCCCTTCACCCGCAACGATCTGCACCCGCCGCAAAATCTGCGACCGCAGCCGCACTAAGGCGGATGGGTTTTCAAGTTCTGACACTTCAACGGCACGAAGATAGCCGTTCAAAATATCGACAACCCGGGGGAGAAGGGTGATCACCTCTTGTTCATATTGCAAAGGCACTTCCAATTGCGCCTGAAACCGCAGGTGGCGACCTCGCCCAGAGGTATCAATGAGATTGACGATCAAAGGCTCAACCGACACGAAGGCGACGCTTGGTAAAAGTGAGAGCGGCTCTCCCTCCAATTCGCTCAATTGCTCTTCTTCATGCCCGCCCGCAGGAGCGAGCAACAAACCTGAATAGACGGCAAAAAATCCCCCGCCTCCCAAAGCCAACATCAAGACAACCCCCAAGATCAGGGGGAGTTTTGATTTTTTCTTCGGTTCTTCGTCGAGCTGTTCCGCGTCAGCCATGGGTCCATCCAAAAATTTCTTTCTCGAATCCGTTTTATCCTGAAGTTAGCTAACCGATTGTTAAGGCTCATCAGACATTCCTTAAAACAGACGGGGGCAGAAGCCCGCACATCTAAGGAGTGACGTCTTGCAACAGATCCTCTCTGTTTGGTCCAACCTCGACCCGAAACGCCGGGTGATTGTCATTGGCGCAACTGTGCTGATGTTCGCCGCGATTCTCGGGCTGTCTCGGATGGTGACCAAACCCTCCATGGCGCTTTTGTATTCCGGACTCGAATCGAGTGCGGCGGGCGAGGTTGTGCAATCGCTTGAGGCACGAGGCGTGGCCTATGAAATTCGTGGAGGCGCGATCTTTGTTCCCACAAGTGCCCGCGATGAGTTGCGCATGACACTTGCCTCCGAAGGGCTGCCTTCGAATTCAACCAGTGGCTATGAATTGCTTGATTCCCTGTCTGGCTTTGGCACCACATCGCAAATGTTCGACGCGGCCTATTGGCGGGCAAAAGAAGGCGAAATCGCACGCACGATTGTTTCATCCCCGCAAATTCGCTCCGCAAGAGTGCTCATCGCCAATCCTTCTTCGCAACCCTTCAAACGCCAAATCGCAGCCTCGGCCTCCGTGACTGTCATCACCACCAGCGGCGCCCTCTCCACGGATCAGGCCAAGGCGTTTCGCTATCTTGTTGCCTCCGCTGTCTCCGGCCTGGCCCCTGAAGACGTATCGGTGATTGATGGTCGCTCCGGCGTGGTCGTCTCGGGCGATGACGCCGCAGCAGGCACATCATCCAGCACAGATCGCGCCGATGAACTGCGCCAGAATGTTCAGCGCTTGCTTGAGGCACGGGTGGGCGTGGGCAAAGCGGTGGTCGAAGTTTCGCTCGAAACGGTGACCGACCAAGAATCCATTTTTGAACATCGATTCGACCCGGAAGGGCGCGTGGCCATCAGTTCCGAAACCGAAGAGCGTTCAAATTCCTCACAAGATTCTGGCAATGGGTCGGTGACAGTCGCCTCCAATCTGCCCACCGGAGCCGGAGCCGCAGGGGGAGATTCGAGCTCAAACAACAGCGAAACACGCGAGCGCGTGAACTATGAGGTCTCGGAAACCCGCCGTGAAGTTCAACGTGGCCCGGGGGCCATCAAAAGGCTGACCGTTGCTGTCTTGGTTGATGGCATCCGAACCATTGATCCTAACACCGAGGAATCCGTCTGGACCCCACGAAGCGAAGATGAACTGGCCTCACTCAGCGCTCTTGTGTCCTCAGCCATCGGGTTAGACGAGACACGCGGTGATCAGATTACAATCAAAACCATGGAGTTCGAGCCTCTCCTCATTGCTGGCACAGAGGCACAAAGTTCGCTGATTTCCGGGATCAATATTGATCTTATGTCTGTCATCCAACTCGCCGTTTTGGCAGTTGTTTCGCTGGTTTTGGGTCTATTTGTACTGCGCCCGATCCTGTCCAAACCGGCCACGGCTGCCCTTCCCGCACCTGCCGAATCCGCCGCCGAGCGGAGCGGAATGGACAATATGCCAGCGACAATACCCATGCCGGAGATGCCGCGTTCCAGTGCGCCTGCGCTCAATGGGGAAATTGACGGTGGCTTTGAGTTGCCAACCCTTGGCGTGGTTTCGGATTTTGACTTTGGCGACGAAGACTTTGGCATCTCCAACGACCCGGTTAAGCGCCTGAAACGACTGATCGAAGACCGTCAGGACGAAACGGTTGAGATCCTGCGTGGCTGGATGGAAGACACGGAGGAGACCGCCTGATGAAATCTCTTTTCCCATTGGAAGATTTCGGCGCCACGCCTAAAAAAGCCCCAACCCGGCAGACGGCCCAAACGCCTGTGTCCGCTCCTGTGCCTGCCGGCCCCTCGCCCGAGGAAATCGAAACCAACCGGATGGCCGCATATGAACAGGGCTATAAGGCGGGGTGGGATGACGCCGCAACGGCAGAAGCCGAGGATCAGGGTCGCATTGGTGCGGAATTTGCCCGCAATCTTCAGGACTTAGGCTTCACATTCCACGAAGCCCGATCACACATCATGAAAGCGCTCGAACCTCTGTTATCTGAAATGGTGGCAAAAGTTTTGCCGCAATTGGTAGCGGAAACTTTGGGTCAAACAATTTTGGAACATCTCCTGCCAATGGCCGAAGATGCCTCGGATGCACCGATTCAGATTGTGATCTCTCCAGCATCACGTCCGGCAATTCAGCGTCTCATTGACGAGTCGTTAACCATTCCATTGGAAATCATTGAGGAACCCAGCCTCGCAGACGGACAGGTCTACCTGCGGATGGGAGAGCTGGAAAAAAGGATCGATATGGATGCGGCGGTCGACAAGATCGGCCAAGCCATCAACGCGGTCTATGCATTGAACGAGGAGGCCATGAAACATGGTTGACGACAGCGAAGACACCAATGCGCACCCATTTTCACAGGTGCCGATTGAAATCATGATCTCCGTCGGAAAGGCGCGGCCTTTGGTCAAGGATTTGCTCAAACTTCAAAGCGACAGCGTTCTGGCGCTGGACCGTACTGTGGACGACCCCGTCGAACTTTATGTTGGCGACAAATTGATCGCCCGTGGTGAGTTGCAAGAACTCGATGGCGATCAAGCCGGGCAACTTGCGGTTCGTTTGACCGAAGTGGCCGATCTCAAGAACGGGCTGTGAAGCCTATGCGGCGTTTCCTACTGCCCGCACTCATTCTTGGTTTGGCGCTTTTTGCAGATACGGCGGTTGCGCAGGACATCACCCTCAATCTTGGCGAGGATGGGTCTCTTGCCACGCGGTCCATCCAAATCATGCTCTTGGTCACAGTGCTCAGCATTGTGCCCGGCATCGCGGTGACGTTGACTTGTTTCCCGTTCATCGTCACCGTTTTGTCCATCCTGCGTCAGGCGATCGGCCTTCAGCAATCTCCCCCAAACATGTTGATGGTCAGCCTCGCGATGTTTTTGACCTATTTCGTGATGGAACCGGTTTTTATGGAAAGCTGGACCAACGGGGTCGAGCCTTTTGTGAATGGCCAAGTCGAACTTGAAGAGGCCTTCACCCTTTCCGTCGATCCGTTTCGCGGCTTTATGTCAAACCGGATCGACCCGGATACCTTTTCGCAACTGCAGGAGTTGAGGGTGGATTTGGGAGAGATCGACGGCGTCTCTCGCGACGCCCCCCTGTCACTCTTGGTTCCGTCTTTCCTCTTGTCGGAAATAGAACGCGCCTTTCAGATCGGGTTTTTGATTTTTCTGCCCTTCCTGATCATCGACCTCGTTGTCTCGGCAATTCTGATGTCGATGGGGATGATGATGGTGCCGCCTGCCATCGTCTCCTTGCCCTTCAAACTGGCGTTTTTCGTGGTCTCCGATGGATGGGCCCTGATATCAAGTGCCTTGGTACGCAGCTATTTTTAGCCAGATTGCAGTGCACCTGTAGAGCGGTGGAGAGTAGAGCGTATTTTGGCCCGCCGTCTCAAGTGAACAGGAGTGGCCGAACGCCGTCAAACGAGGCGCGCGCGCCACGTGCCGCCGCGAAAGAGAACTCCCGATCAAGCACATTCGACAACATCTTTCGTCATCTTATTCAGCGCCTCCACAAAAAAGGGACGAAAGCCTTCTGGATGCTCGCTCATGGGGAAATGCCCAAGCTCCTCCATCACCGCAAGCGTCGCCCCCGGAATCGCGTCGACAGTCCGCTTGGCGTCTTCGGGCGTGCAGGTCAGATCGTAGGCCCCGACCATGATGTGAACCGGCGTTTTTGCGGTGTCGATCTGGCCCAAACGCGCGATCAGGCTATCGTCACGGGTGTAAAAGCTGAGATCACCCCGAAACACCCCAGGGCCAGACTGCATAAACATCCAAAGTGTGTTCGATCGCTCGACCTGTGACGCGAAAGGAGAGATATTCGCCGACACAAGCGCCGCTCCCATTTCGCCACCATGGGCGTCGGGGCGATCAAACCAGTCAATGTCATACCAAGCAGGCTGAAAGTCGGACGCCTCAATGGCAATGAAGCCGCTAAATTTTTCCGGGTGCAGCGCAGCAAGCTGTAGTGCGATGCGCCCCCCCATCGAACAGCCGGCAAGAAGCGGGCGGTCAAGGCCAAGCCCGTCAATGACCGCGAGAACCGTTTCAATATAGGCGTCGGTTGTGAGCAGGTATTCCTGCGTTTCAAACCCTTCAGGCGGCAAAGATTTGCCGTGCCACGGCATATCGAACGCGATCAGACGGTTAGAGGCAGTGATGTCAGCGTCATTCATCAGATGCCGCCATTGGCGGGTATCCGCACCCGCCGTGTGAAGGCACAGAACGGGACGCCCCTGCCCGGCTTCTTCGAAAAAGATGCGACGCGATGCGCCAGCGACCGTCACAGTCAGATAGCGCCCAATGATGGGTTCAATACTCATGCTGCCACCTCTTTTGACAGGCGCGCAAGCGCCATAACATCTTTGAAAAACCGCAAGTTTTTGACGAGGCAAAGGATATCACCATCAATCCGTCCGCGGCCGATTTTGACAAGACCAAACAGATCATGAAATCCGGCCTCGGGAAGAGGCTGCCAGAATTTTTGCAAAGCCTCAGCATCTGTCCGAAACGCAAAGCGCCAAGGCGTCTTCCGGCTGGGGCCAGGCATCACTTCAACCAACCGACCTTTCTCAAAGGTGAGATAGATCTCTTCACCGTCAATCTCGATCAAAACAGTCTCGGAAAACAGGCGGCCCAAACGCAGTAGGTGCGGTGTCGTGTTCAGTTGCGTTTGTATGTTCTGGAATACCTTAATCACCTACATCTCCTCTACAGAACCTTGATGAACCACAGGTGCCATGTCGCGGGGCAGTCTTGCCATGCCGGTCTGGGTATGGGGTGATACTCTCAAACACGGAGACCATGGCACCAACGTGGCGATGGAGCACGACCCAGCGCATGGTCGGGTATCACCCGATACCGCTCACGGCATTGGTTCAAACACCCGCTTGCCCGAAGAATATGCAAAGACCGGCCTGAAAACCGCGTCCTGTCCAAAAGACAAAGTCGCCAATGTGGAGGAGAAAACATGGGCATTGTAAACCTTGAAAACATCACGGATGTCGTGATCGCGAGTCTGGGCAAGTCCGGTGATATCACCGACCGCCAGCGCGAGATCATGACCTCGCTCATCAAGCACTTGCATGGGTTCTGTAAAGACGTGAACCTGCAACATGGCGAATTTTTGGAAGGGTGCGACTTTCTGAAACGGGCAGGGCAGACCTGTGATGAAAACCGTCAGGAATTCATTCTTTTGGGCGATATTTTGGGTGTTGAAGTGTTGGTCGACATGTTGTCGAACCCCATTGAAGGCACGGAAAGTGAATCGACCGTTCTTGGGCCATTTTACCGCGAAAATCCGCCCGTCCTCCCCAAAGGCGCATCCACGATCCTCAAACATTACGACAATGAGGAAACCGCCTATTACGAAGGGTATATCCGCGACGCAGCCGGCAATGGTGTTGCCGGTGTCACCATGGACGTCTGGGAGGATGCGCCAAACGGAATTTACGAAAACCTCGACCCTGAGCAGCCGGAATACAATCTTCGCGGTCGCTTTGAGACCGATGAAAACGGCCACTACGCCTTTGTTGCCGTTCGGCCTGTGCCCTACCCGATCCCGGACAATGAGACCGCGGGCGAGCTGTTGCGGTTTATGGGGCATCACCCAAACCGTCCCGGCCATATGCACTTTATCTTCTCTAAAGACGGCTATCGCCCTTTGATCAGCCAGATTTACGATGCCGAAAGTGATTGGCTCGACAATGACAGCGTGTTTGCCGTCAAGGACAGCCTGATCGGCACGTTCAAGCCTGCGGCAGAAGCGCTTGGAACCGACTTGCACTTCGAGTTCGACTTCGTCCTCAAGGCGGACGCAAACGCGACATCAGTCGCAGCCGAATAAAACCTGTACCTTCCTGTGAATGGCCCCCGTAGATCGGGGGCCTTTTTTTAATCGCGGGCGTGACTTACAGTTGAAACGACAAGGGCGGATGTCAGGCGGGGGGCTATGAATTTCAAACAGATGACCTATTTCATCGCAGTTGCAGAGGAGCTTCATTTTGGCCGTGCGGCAGAGCGGCTCGACATGGCCCAACCTCCGTTGAGCCGGGCGATAAAACAGATTGAAGAAGACCTTGGAGCAATCCTCTTTAACCGTGGCCGCAGTGCAATCACTCTGACGCAGGCGGGCGAGCGGTTGCTTGAACGCAGCAAATCCATTCTGGCGCAATTGGATGACACAAAACTGGAAATTCGACGGATCGGCCAAGGCGCCGAGGGGCGACTGCGCATCGGGTTTGTTGGTTCTTCGACCTATGGGATTTTTCCAACGATCATAAAATCCTTTCGTGCCACCTACCCGACGGTCAACATGAGTCTGATCCCTTTGAACAATGCTCAACTTCAAAAGCAGCTCGTCTCAAGGATGATCGACGTCGCCTTCGCACGCCCCGCTCTGAAAGATCCTGAATTCGCGGTGAAAGAGCTTGTGATAGAAGATTTGGTCCTTGCCCTGCCGGATACGTTCGACACAGGGTCGCGCCAGATTGCCGACCTTAGCAAACTCGCAACGCATAACCTGATCCTTTACCCGGAATTCCCGCGCCCCAGCTACGCAGATATGGTGATCAAAGCCTGCGAAGATGCCGGTTTCACGGTTCCGATGCGCGTTTTTACCATGGATTTGCACACTGCGCTGAGCCTCGTCGCGATCGGCGAGGGCGTGTGTATCGTCCCCGCCTCGGTCGGATCGACGCCCCGAAACGGGATCAAGTTCCTTAAGATCGAGCCCGCAATCGCACGAACGTCTCTGTCCTTAAATTATCGTCTGGACGAGCAGGGCGTGCATGTTCAGAATTTTGTCAAACTTGCACAGCGCGTCGCGCGAAAACTGATCTGAAAGCTATCGGCCATGATTGGAGCTTTTTCCTCGTCCTGAACGTCACGGCCATGTTCTTGCGCTGACACACTGTGTTGCCCGCGGGCTATGCCCCAGCGACGGTTTGCAATCGTCCCCCGCCTCCCCGGCAAAAGAATTTGATCTTGTCCGGGTCCAAACTGATGCCGATCCCCGGCCCCTGCGGAACTTCGACGCAAAAATCCCTGTAGATGATGGGGTCGGCCAGAATGTCTTCGGTCAACAGCAGCGGGCCAAAGAGTTCCGTACCCCATTGCAAAGTCTCGACCGTCGAAAAGATTTGAAGTGCCGCAGCCGTGCTCAATCCCGTCTCAAGCATTGTGCCAGCATAAAGACTGATCCCCGCCGCCTGCCCGACCGAAATCACTTCGGCGGCGCGTTTCAGTCCGCCAGATTGCCCGATTTTCACCGCAAACACATCAGCGGCACGATGGGTGGCCACCGCGAAAGCGTCCTCGGGTCCGTTCAGCGCCTCATCCGCCATGACAGCAATCTCATAGGACCGGGTCAACTCCGCCATCGCGTCGAGGTAGCGCGCCTGCACTGGCTGTTCGACCAACTCGCACCCAACGTCTTGTAAGCCCTTCAATCCCCACCGCGCCTCGGAAAGAGACCACGCCTGGTTGATGTCCACACGAATGCTGGCCGCATCTCCAAGCGCATCTTTGATCCGGGCGACATGTGCCACGTCTTCCCGCACGGAACGCTTTCCGATCTTGAGCTTAAAAATATTGTGGCGACGCGCCTCCATCATGTCCAACGCCTCGGCAATATCTGTCTCTGAATGGCCCGACGCCAAGGTCCACGCCACGGGCATTTTGTCCGCCACCCCGCCGCCGAAAAGCTGCGAAACGGGAACCCCAAGACGCTTGCCCAAACCGTCCCAAAGGGCAATCTCGACAGCCGCTTTTGCGATCCGGTTGCCGCGCACCTGTTTGTCCATGAGCTGAAGGATGCCATTCACATTATCGGCGTCACGACCCAGCAGAGCCGGTGCAATATAGGTCTCAATGGCCGATTGAATGCTTTCCGGGCTTTCCGGACCGTAGCTCAGCCCGCCAATTGTTGTACCCTCGCCAAGACCTTCGGACCCATCAGAAAACGTCATACGGACCAGAACAGCCGATTGCATCCGCATCGTTGCCATCGACAACACATGTCCCCGAATGGTTGGGATATCGAGGATCATGGTTTCGATCTGGTCGATTTTCGTCACGTCTGTCACCGCATTTATAAGTTTTGTTGCGATGAGTTTGCGCGTCACAGCCGCCTTGTGTCGATGATGCGCCGGGTCTTGGGTGATACCCTAAAGAACTGTTGCGGACTAAAACTGGCCTACATTTATGAAATCACTGTCAAAATAGACTGCGCCGCGATGCGCGTACCGGGGGTTGCTTTCATCTGCTCAGAAATGGTTTTGAGATGGGCCAACATCGCCGTATCTCCCAGAAGCGCGCTGATCACCTCGCGCAATTGTTCGGGCGTCCAGTCGTTGCGCTGCAAAAACGCACCCGTGCCAGTCTGCTCGGCGCGCAGACCATTGTCATGACCATCCCAACAATAGGGCATCACTAGAGACGGCACACCAAAATACATCGCCTCGCAATAGCTGTTGTTGCCGCCGTGGTGGATGAACAAATCCGCTTGCGACACGATCGAGGGCTGTGGGAACCAACTGCCCAGATACACATTGTCAGGCACTTGGCTGTAGCTTTCCAAAAAGCCACCGACATTGACAAAGAACCGGGCGGGAATGGTGGCAAACACTTCGATCATCCGCGCAAACAGCTCAGTGTCGATGGCCCCAAGGCTCCCAAAGCTCATGTAGACAATCGGCCCCTCGTTGACAGGCAGGGGCGGCGGGTCGAATTGCGCCTCTTCGCGCACGCAACCTTCGAGAAACACGAACAGACGCTCGTCCAGCGGCACCACGCGGTCATGACGGATCGCCGTGGGGGCCAGCAATAGGTTCAAATAAGGCGAAGGTTCCAAAAACAGACCCGCAGGCAGGGGCGGCAGGCCGCGCTGACCCCGGAACACGTTGTATCTGTGATGCGCCGGGGCCGTGATCTCAAGATAGGCCGCCTCAAAGGCCGGGCGCGCAGGATCGTCTGCGGCCATGCCCGACAAATAGGGCGGGACATGTGCATCAGGGATTTCGGTTTCGGTACAGGACACCACACGCACCCAAGGCACGCCCGCATTCGCGATGGCCGGAAACATGATGACGTTGTCGAGCACAATCCCCGCGGGTTTGATCCGTTTGAGCAGGGTCTCAAGCCCGTCCTCGGCCCGGATCGCCGTGTCCACAATCGCGTCCCAAGTGGGCGCAACATAGCTGTGCAGTTGTGCCATGGGATCTTGGTTGAAATGGGCGACATGGGCCGTGACAAAGCTCTGCCATGTGTCTTCGGTTTGCGGTTGTGAGGGTGCTGTGGCCGGAAGTTGGTATTCCTTAAACCCGTATTCGGCAAAAACACCGTTGAACCCAGGGTGGCATAGGAACACCGGGATAGCGCCATAGCGTTGCAAGTCTTGCGCAATACCAACGCAATTGAGAGCAGAGCCAAAACTGGCTTCGGGGAAAAGGGCAATAATGGGCTTCGTCATAATGAGCCTCCGCGCGCGAGGGGTAGAATGCCGCGATTGACCGTTTGCGGTTTACGGATCTGGCTGCGCCGTAGATGCAGCACCATTTGGTCGGCGGCAAGCTGAAGTTGCATCCGCTCCAGACTGTCGAGAATACCCAGATGTTCATTCAGCGATTGGCGCAGGCGAAAATCCGCGATGGTGTGATCCTTTTGCGTCGAGAGGCGCAGGCGCTGATGAGCCAGCAAGACGCCGCGCGCAAAACGGTTGCCAGAACTTTCGGCGATGAAGCTGTGAAAGGCGCAATCCAAGCGTAGAAAAGCCGAGGAACTGAGCTTGCCATCAGGGCGTTGGAGAAACTCTTCCGTCTGTTGCCGCATCAAGCCGATCTTTTGGCTGTCGACCTGAAAACCCGGCGTCAAAATGGCCTGTGGTTCAAGCGTCAATCGAAAGGCGAGGCTTTCTTCAATCGCGTTTGGCGTGTCCAACATCGGCTGAAACGCCCAAGCGCGGCCCGGAAGCTGAACAACGATTCCGTCGGAAGACAGTATTTTTAGTGAATTTAATACAGACGATCTTGGTGCGCCGTAGCGCCGAACAAGCGCGCTGACAGACTGAACATCTGAGAGGCGGCGCTCAGCCCGATCCGAGAGAATGCGCGCCGCCAAAGACCCCTCCATATCATCAAGATCAGAGGAGATGTCCGCCGACAGAGCATCCGGCGTGAGATTAAGGAAAAACCCACCCTCCTCGCGCCTTTGAACAATATCTTTTTGTTCCAATAGCTTAAATGCGGATCTAATGGGCGTTCTCGACACCCCACACGCCTCGGACAAGACCGATTCCGGCAGGTGATCTCCCTTATTCAAATCATGCTCTAAAATGAACTCAATGATCTGGCGGGCCAGCTTTAGGTGGTTTTGACGCGTGTTGCTGCGCGATCTCGGCATAAGCCCCTCCTCTGAGGCTGGGGTTTTGGGCCCAGAGCATCCGACCAATCGGCCGCCACCAAAAAAGACCGCAAAAACAAATTGACGTATAATTTCTACGATTAATACTAAGACTATAGCGATCATAAAGAATCGCAACACAAATTACCGAACCATGGTTCGGACAGTCCAACAGACCCATTGGAGGTTACGTTTATGATACAACACACACTGCGCAGCGGTGTTTGCTTGACCGTGACACTGGCTGCGCTGGCCGCACCTGTGCTGGCTGAGCCGCTCACCGTGTCAAACTGGGATGGCTATATGGCCGCCGATGCGATTGACACGTTCAACGCCGCAACCGGCAACGAAGCCGAACTGGTGTTGCACGCCACAAACGAAGAAATCATGGGCAAATTGATCGCGTCAAAAGGCGCAGGTTATGATGTTGTCTTTGTGTCCTCGCCGTTTGCCGAAGTCTTGCACAACCTAGGTTTGGCCGAAGAGCTCGACCACGACAAAATCCCCAACATCGCCAATCTCTACACCGAAGCCACCGAGCTGCCGCACGATCCGGGCAACGTGTTCTCGCTGCCTTATGCCTGGGGCACGACTGGGCTTTGCTATCGCTCCGATCTGGTTGCAGAACCGACCTCTTGGTACGATCTTTTGGAACCCACCGAAGCCGTCTCCGGCAAGACCACCATGCTCGCAACCGACCGTTGGTTGTTGGCTGCGGGTCAATTGGCGCTTGGCTATTCGGTGAACGAAACAGATCCCGACAAAATGGCCGAAGTGCGTGATCTTTTGATCAAAGCCAAAGGCACTTTGCTGGCCTATGATGACACGACGTTCTACGCCAAGCTTGTGTCCGGCGAAGCAGAATTGGTGCAAGCATGGGATGGCTGGTGCAACTACGGCATCGGTGAAAATTCCGACATCAAATACATGATCCCGACTGAAGGTTCTGATCTTTGGGTCGACACGATGGTGATCCTGAAGGCGTCTGAGCACAAAGATGCGGCCTATGCATTTGTGAACTACATTCTGGATGCCGAAAATCACCGTTGGGCCGCCGAAAACATCCTCTACAAAGTGCCGAACAAGGCCGCGATGGACGGTGTCGACCCGGCGCTGATCGAGACATTCCCAAACATGGGCATGGCCCCGGCGGATATGTTGAAATTTGAGCAATTGCGTGACGTGGGAGCCGCCCAGCGCGACTATTCTCGCCTCGTCTCCGAGATCAAAGCGAACTGATCCAAACACGCCTCGCTCCCTTTTGGTCCCGCCTCTTTCCCCAAGGGCGGGACCATCCCCCCCCAATCGCACAAAATGATGCTGACTGGTTCAGCACAGGGATTTTCTATGTCCACTGACCGCCGCCCCATGATCTTGATGACCCCGGCCATGTTCTGGCTGTTTGGGTTGATGGTTGTGCCCTGTGTGCTCATCCTCGTGCTCGCCTTTTTCCGGCGGGGCATTTACGGCGGGATTGAGTATACAGTCACATTTGAAAACCTCGCGCTGGTGTTTGACCCGCTGTATTTCAAGATTTTCCTGAAATCCGCCGGGATCGCCGGGCTGTCCGCCGCCATTGCCTGTGTACTGGGCTATGCGGCGGCCTATGCTATTGCCGCGATGCCACGTCGCCACCAATCCATGCTGTTGTTCTTTGCCGTGCTGCCGTTCTGGTCAAACTATCTGGTGCGCACCTATGCGTGGATCGTGTTGCTGAACCGCGAAGGCTTGATCGTGAACCTTGCCCGCTGGCTTGGGTTTGAGGGTGAATTGCCCAGCATGTTGTATTCGGAGCAAGCCGTGATCATCGGCCTGGTCTACAACTACCTGCCCTTCGTCATTCTCAGTTGTTACGCGCCACTGTCGCGTCTGAACCCCGATATTTCCGAGGCCTCGCGCGATCTGGGCGCGTCTGGATGGACCACGTTCCGCCGTGTGACGCTGCCGATGACTGTGCCGGGGATCGCCACGGGGTTTGTCTTTGTCTTCGTCCTCTCAATCGGCAATTTCGTGACCCCCGCGCTCTTAGGCGGTGGCCAGTTCCAAATGATCGGCAACCTTGTCTACGCCCAATTCCTGACCGCGAATGATTGGCCCTTTGGTGCGGCGCTTTCGATGGTGTTGATCGCGGTGATGCTTGGTCTTTTGATGCTGCAAGCTGTCGTGGCCGAGCGCGCCTCTGGTCGCAAAGGAGCGCAAAATGGCTGATCGCAACACATTCCGCCTGATGTTGGTCATCCTCGGCGTGATCTTTGCCTTTCTCTACATCCCTATTTCGGTGCTGGTGGGCCTATCCTTTAACGAAGGTGGCCTCCCCACCGCTTGGACCGGGTTTTCGTTCAAATGGTATGGTGCTTTGCTTGAGAATGAGGACATCCTCAAAGCGGCGGGCAACACTTTGATCGTGGCGATTTTTTCGACCCTGTTGTCCACGCTTTTGGGCAGCTTGTTGGCCATCGGCGTCGAAATCCGCCGTCGTAATGGCAAATGGTTGGAAACTCTGATTTTCGCCCCGATGATCATTCCCGACATCGTTTTGGCCATCGCGTTGTTGTCGTTTTTCTCGCTGATCGGCGTAAAAATGGGGCTGCACACGATCATCGTCAGCCATGTGGTGTTCAACCTGGCCTTTGTCTGCGCCGTGGTGCGGGCGCGGTTGAAAAACTTTGACTGGTCGATTGTCGAAGCCTCCGCAGATCTCGGTGCCTCGACCTTTACCACGCTCAAACGCGTCATCATTCCGGTGTTGATGCCCGCCATCGTTGCGGGGGCGCTTTTGGCCTTCACCCTTTCTGTGGATGAATTCATCATCGCCTTTTTCACATCAGGTGCCGGACGCGCCTCGATCACTCTGCCGATGCAGATTTTCGCCATGATCCGCTTTGGTGTGACCCCTGAAATTAACGCTCTGGCCACTCTGGTGATGGCGGTCTCTGTGATCGCACTGGCCCTCTCCCAGCGACTGAACAAAGGAGGCTTGCCCGGCCAATGACCCAATCGTTTTTAAGCATCAAAGACGTCTCCAAGACCTTTGGCACTGTGCAAGCTGTCGATGGCGTGTCGCTGG
Organism: Celeribacter baekdonensis; assembly: GCF_003047105.1. NCBI lineage: Bacteria > Pseudomonadati > Pseudomonadota > Alphaproteobacteria > Rhodobacterales > Roseobacteraceae > Celeribacter > Celeribacter baekdonensis. Next base: position 2,855,379 of record NZ_CP028475.1, on the reverse strand, counting down.
ACATTCGCAAGAACGAGTTCTTCGCGCTCCTCGGCGCCTCAGGCAGTGGCAAAACCACCCTGTTGCGCATGCTCGCGGGGTTTGAAGACCTCTCGGCCGGTGACATCACGCTGGAGGGTACGTCCATCGCCGGACTCGCGCCCAACCAGCGGCCTTTAAACCTGATGTTCCAATCCTACGCGCTGTTCCCGCATATGACCGTGGCGCAAAACATTGCTTACGGGCTTGAGATGGATCGCCTGCCGAAAGCGGAGATCGCAGCGCGGGTCAATGAGATCCTTGAGGTCATTCAGCTTGGTCATTTGGCCAAACGCAAACCCGACCAACTTTCGGGTGGGCAACGCCAACGGGTCGCCTTGGCGCGGGCTTTGGTGAAACGGCCAAAGGTGCTTTTGCTCGACGAACCGCTGGGCGCGTTGGACAAAAAACTGCGCAGCGAGATGCAGCTTGAACTCAAACGGTTGCAGCATGAGTTCGGCATCACCTTTATCATCGTGACCCATGACCAAGAAGAGGCTTTGGTTATGGCCGACCGCATCGCCATCATGAAGGATGGCAAACTTTTGCAGGTCGGCAGCCCACATGACATTTACGAAGCGCCGCAAAGCAAATTTGCCGCCGACTTTATCGGGGTGATGAATTTCCTGCCGGTCCACAAAAAGGGTGCTGACTTCGTTGGCATGGATGGCCGTGTGATCCGATCCGAAAGCATCGCTGAGATCGCCAAGAATGGCGCGGCCCTCGCCGCCATTCGCCCCGAGCGGCTCCATGTCACCGGCACCGGCGACAACCAGTTGAGCGGCGAGATCGTCGCGGTGGCCTATCACGGTCTTGATCTGTTGCTGCATATCAAAACGCCGCTCTCAGACACCCCGGTGATTTCGCGGATGACCGCAGATGAGGCGGACGGCCACGCCCCCGAAGTCGGCCAAAGTATCACCGTGCAGTGGTCCGCCAAAGACACCCATATTTTCCCAAATTGAACCCCGTCAAAGGAGTCACCATGGAACAGAAAACCTTCGCCCTTTTCCCCGAAGCCGCCTACGGTCCCGCGTTGAATTCAGTCGGGATTGCACAAGCCTTGACCAAGATGGGACATAAAGTGGTGTTCCTGTCCGATCCCGGCTTTGTCGAAATTTACCAAGGCTACGGCTTTGAGGCCCATCCCGTGGCCCTCTCTGAACCGATGCCGCCCGAGCAAATGGCGAAATTCTGGGAAGATTTCATCAACGGTCACATCCCCAATTTCCGCAAAGCGCCGATTGATCAGATCGACAATTACGTCAAGGAATGTTGGGAGGCGATCGTCGACAGCGCCAAATGGGCGCAAAAAGATTTGCCCGCCGTTTTGGACAGGATCAAACCCGACGTGATTGCCGTCGATAACGTCATCCTGTTCCCGGCGATCAAACAATATGGCGTGCCATGGGTGCGGATCATTTCCTGCTCTGAAAACGAGATCGAAGACCCGGCCATCCCGCCGCACCTCTCCGGCATGTCGGAAAACGACACCGAGGGCCACGCGGCGTTTCGCGCCAAGTTCGAGGAGGTCATTGCCCCGATCCACGCCGATTTCAACGCTTTCCTCGCGGAGTGCGGCGAAGACGCGTACAAGATCGGCGAGTTTTTCGAAGCCTCCCCCTATATGAACATGATGCTCTATCCGCAGCCGCTGACCTATAAGCGCGAGACCCCGCTTGACCCGGCGCGGTTCCAGTATCTCGAAGGTTGCGTGCGCGAAGATGCGCCCTATGAGGTGCCAACATTTGCCGCCAACAACGACGGTCCGCTGCTTTATGTCTCCTTCGGCTCGCTGGGCTCTGGCGACACCGATCTGTTGAAACGGCTGATCACGCTGATCGGCAAGACCCGCTATCGTGCCCTGTTCAATGTCGGCGATTACAAAGACGAATACTCCGACATCCCGCCCAATGTGATCATCGAAAGCTGGTATCCACAGCCCTCCGTCATCCCGCAAGTCGATGCGGTGATCCACCATGGTGGCAACAACTCCTTCACCGAGTGCCTGTATTTTGGCAGACCCGCGATCATCATGCCCTATGTTTGGGACGGCCATGACAACGCGATGCGCGTGCAAGAAACCGGCTACGGTTTCCGTTCCGATCGCTATGAATGGAGCGACGAAGAGATGATCGCCAAGATCGAAGCCTGTCTGACAGATGCAGACATGGCCGACCGCTTGGTCGCCATTTCCAAACATATGCAGTCCTGCGAAGGGCCTTTGAAGGCGGCGAAACTTTTGGCGGGGTTGGTCGCATGACAAACCTTTCCTCCTCCGCGCCGCATATTCACGGTGCCGCCACGTTTGACGATCTCGCCGATTGGGGCGCACAGCCCGACGCCCTTGCAGGCGCGTCACATTCCACCGGGCGGCTTCTGTTCAAAGGGCCAAACAATAGCCCCGAAACCGGCATTTGGGTCTGTACACCCGGTACATGGCGGCTTTCCGTGCCCCGCGATGAGTTTTGTTACTTTATCTCCGGGCGCGCCCAATACCGCAGTGACGCAGGCGAGGTGATCGACATCACCCCCGGCACCGCTGTGGTGTTTAAGGCCGGATGGACCGGCGTGGCCGAGATTTTTGAAACAACCCGCAACAGCTACATGCTCACCTAAGGGATTTGAGAGATGACAACACCTGTTTTGAAAAACCCGACTGCGCTCACCGAGACCGTCGATTGGGGCATCATCCCCACCATGATCGAGGGCGAGTCCCACGTCAGCGGCGTGGTGATGCACAAAGGACCCGAGGGCCAGTCTGAATGCGGGGTGTGGATCTGCACCCCCGGCAAATGGGAGTGCCATGTGACCTCTGACGAATTCTGTCACTTCCTTGAGGGACGCTGCACCTATGTCCATGAAAGCGGTGAAGTGATTGAAATCACCCCTGACACGGCGGCGTTTTTCCCGAAAGATTGGAAAGGCGTCTGCACCGTCCATGAGACCATCAAAAAGGTCTATATGATCCGATGACCGTGCTCTGTGCCCCCACCAAACTTGATCCGCCCATCGCCTCGTTTTTGGCGCGTCATGGACAGGCCGCCGCCACGGTGTCGGCGCTGCCCGGCGACGCCTCGGCGCGGCGGTATTTCCGCCTGACGGATGCGGAGCTGTTGTTGATGGATGACCGCACTGACCCGGTGGGCTTTGCCGCGTTCTTGCGGTTGGCGCGCCACCTCGCAGGTTTGGGCCTGAGCGCCCCACGGGTTGTGGGGGCAGACCCGGCGGTGGGGCTTGCCTTGATCGAAGACTTCGGCACGGCGACCTATGGCAATCTGCTCACCTCCGGGCATGATGAAACCGAGCTTTATGAGTTGGCGATTGATGCTTTGGTGCATCTGCACAGCCAACCGACCGCAATTGAGGTAACCGTTCCGGCCTATGATCGGGCGGTTCTGCTCGAAGAAGTGTCGCGGTTCTCCCATTGGTTCGTCCCGGCGTTTCGCCCCGATTTGGACGCGTCCGTGTTCGATGCGCGGTTCTCACGGCTCTGGGACACGGCTTTTGCGCCACTGGACGGGCAGTTGAACGCCTTGGTTCTACGTGATTTTCACATCGACAACCTGATGTTGTTGGCCGATCGCCAAGGCGTCGCGCGCTGTGGCTTGCTTGATTTTCAAGACGGCGTGCGGGGTGCGGGGGAGTATGACCTCATGTCCCTGCTGCAAGATGCGCGCCGCGATTTGGCACCCGGACTGGAGCAGGCAATGTTGGATCGGTATCTCACCGCCATCCCCGCGCACTGCGGCAGCAAGGATGAGATCCTGCACCGCTATCACCTTTTGGCCGCACAGCGGCACACCCGCTTGGCCGGACAATTTCTGCGCCTGTGCAAACGCGATGGCAAGCCCGGCTATCTGGCCTTCATGCCCCGCGTGATGCGCCAGATGCAGGCCGCCTTGGAGGCCGCCAATCTCAACGAGATCGCAGACTTTATTGACCAGACGTTGCCCGGCTGGCGCGACGCTGGACCCGCACTTTCGCGGATGAATACGTAAGGATACCGCTATGACTGACATTCTCAACGCCTGTTATTTTGTGTCGCCAGACTTCCCCAAAAGTACGGGGGCCACTCAGGATGTGATCGACCCGGCGACGCTCGACACCGTTGGCCAACGCGCCGAAGTGACGGCGTCAGAGATCGACGCGGCCCTGACGTCCGTGGCAGCGGCGCAATCGAAATGGCAGGCAACGGATGCCAAAAGCCGGGCCAAGATGCTGCACGATCTCGCCAATTTCATTGAGACCACCGACCTCACCCATTGCGCCATCGTGATGAGCCGCGAGATGGGCAAACCCTATCCCGAAGCCATCGGCGAACTGGCCAATTGCGCACCGATCTTTCGCTATTACGCCGAAATGGCGCGTGACGAGGCTGGCAAAGTCGCAGGCACCACTCAAATCGGCTCGCTGCAATTCGCCAAATACGAACCGCTGGGCATTTCCGTGCACATCATGCCCTTTAACTTTCCGGTGTTGTTGATGTGCTGGACTGTGGCTGCGTCCTTGGCGGCGGGGAACGGTTGCGTCATCAAACCGGCCGAGGCGACAACGCTCTCGACGCTGGAATTTATGAAAGTGTTCCGTCGTTTGCCCGAAGGCCTCGTGGCCTGTCTGCCCGGCGGGGCCGAGGTCGGCAAGGCGCTGGTCGCAAGCCCTCGTACCCATGCCGTGGCCTTCACTGGCTCGGTTGCCGCAGGTCAAGCCGTGGCCATGGCCGCCGCATCGAAACTCAAACCGGCGGTGATCGAGGCGGGCGGCTCCGACCCGATGATCATCTCCGCCCATGCGCCAATCGACGTGGCCGCCGCCGGGGCCGTGACCGGGGCCTTCCACATGTCGGGTCAGGTTTGCACCTCGACCGAGCGGCTTTATGTCGTCGATGCGGTGCACGATGCCTTTGTCGCGGCGTTCAAGACCGAGACTGCACGCCTTCGCATCGGCAATGGTTTGGATAAATCCGAAATCGGCCCGCTGGTGAGCAAAGCCGCCCGCGATAAGGTGGAACGCCTTGTGGCCGATGCGCGCGCCAAAGGTGCCACGCTGATCTGCGGCGGGCGCGTGCCGCCGTCCCAGACCACCGGATGGTTTTACGAGCCTACGATTTTGACCAATTGCACCACGGAGATGGACATCCTGCATGAGGAATGTTTCGGGCCTGTTGCAGCGATCATGCGCGTGCCGGATTTTGATGCGGCCATTGCAGGGGCCAACGCCTCTGAATTCGGCCTTGGCGCGTCGATTTTCACCACGTCTCTCGAAGAGGCACATGAGGCGCATGAGCGGCTTCAAGCTGGGATGGTTTGGATCAACAACCCAATGATCGACAATGATGCCCTGCCCTTCGGCGGCTGGAAAAACTCCGGCATTGGGCGCGAGTTGGGGCGAATGGGACTTGAGACCTTCCGCCGCTCGAAAATGGTGATCTTGGACCACAAACCGGTGCGGCAAGACTGGTGGTATCCCTACCCGGATGACTGGTTCTTGGACGCGGGCGGGCGCAAAATTTCCTGATCAGGGGGCAAACATCATGCAGACGACCAAACTTTACATCGACGGCGCTTTTGTAGCCCCCGCAGCAAGCGGCAGCTTTGAAGCGATCAACCCGGCCACCGAAACGGCCTTTGCCCGCATTGCTGCGGGCGGGGCTACGGATGTGGACCGGGCCGTGCGCGCCGCGCGTCGGGCCTTTGACGACGGTCCGTGGCCGACACTGCCCGCAAGCGCACGCGCAGCAGCGTTACGGCGTATTGCAGCGGGGATCAAAGCCCGACTGCCGGAGATCGCAGCGGTAGAGACCCGCGACAATGGCAAGCCGATCCCAGAGGCCGAATGGGACATTGGCGATGCGGCCTTTGTGTTTGAGTATTACGCTGATTTGGCCGAGGCGCATGAGCGCGACGGAGCAACCCCCGTCGATGTCGGAGATCCTGCATTCACCAGCACCGTGTCCACCGAACCTTTGGGTGTGGTCGGCGCCATCACGCCATGGAATTTCCCGATGCTGATGGCGGTCTGGAAAGTCGCTCCGGCACTGGCGGCGGGGTGCACCGTGGTGCTCAAACCGTCCGAGTTCTGTTCGCTGAGCTGCGCGCTTTTGGCCGAAATCATTGATGCCGCCGACCTGCCCCCGGCGTCTTCAACCTGATCACCGGCACCGGGCCGGAGGCGGGCGCGCCCCTGTCTGATCACCCACTGGTGGACAAGCTCGCCTTTACCGGATCAACCGCAACCGGGCGTAAAATCATGACGGCAGCGGCGGCGGGCATCCGCACCGTGTCCTTGGAACTTGGTGGCAAATCACCCTTTGTCATTTTCGCCGACAGCGACATCGACAAAGCGGTCGAATGGATCATGTTCGGCATCTTCTGGAACAAGGGCGAGGTGTGTTCCGCCACCTCCCGCGTCTTGGTCGAACGCAGCCTCTATCCCGCTTTGCTCGCGCGGCTGAAACAAGCGGCAGAGGCAATCACGATTGGCGCTGGAGACACGCCGGGCGTCAAACTGGGACCGATTGTGTCGAAATCTCAATATGACAAAGTCATGGCCGCCATTGTCGCCGGCAAAGCCACAGCGGCGCGGCTTGTGAGTGGGGGCGGGCGTCCTGACGGCTTTGAGATCGGCTACTATATCGCGCCTACGATCTTTGCCGACGTGCCCCTTGAGGCCGCGATTTGGCGCGAAGAAATTTTTGGTCCCGTCGTCTGTGTAAACCCGTTTGACAGCGAAGAAGATGCGCTCACACTGGCCAATGACAGTGTCTACGGGCTAGCCGGTGCGGTGATGTCCGACGATCTGGAACGCTGTGAACGGGTCGCGGCCAAGCTGCGCGCGGGGGTCATTTGGATCAACTGTTCGCAGCCCACATTCACGCAAGTGCCATGGGGTGGCTACAAATCCTCCGGCATCGGGCGCGAATTGGGCACGGCGGGCTTTATGGCCTTTCGCGAGACCAAACAAATCACCCGCTATGACCACAGCCAAACCTGGGGTTGGTATTTAGACCCGGCAGACCTGTCATGAGCCAGACACCGATTGCCGCCGTTGTGCTTGCGGCTGGAAAAGGCACGCGGATGGGCTCTGATCTGCATAAGGTGCTGCACCCTTTGGCGGGGCGGCCAATGTTGGATCATTTGCTCGACAGTTTGGATAATCTCGGCGCATCCCAGCGGGTTTTGATCGTGGGTGCGGGACGGGAACAGATCACCCAGGCCTATCCCAATGAGACGACCGCGCTGCAAGAACCGCAGCTTGGCACGGCCCATGCGGTGCAAATGGCAGAACCTGCGCTTAAGGCGTTTCACGGCGTGGTGCTTGTGCTCTATGGCGATGTGCCATTGGTCACGACAGCGACAATGCGGCGGCTGTGTGCGGCGGTCGATGCGACCAATGCCATGGCGGTGCTGGGCTTTCGCCCCAACGACACGCGCAGCTATGGCCGCCTTGTTACCGATGCCAAAGGCGGGTTGGAGCGGATTGTTGAACATGCTGAGGCGACGGACGAAGAACGTGCCATTAGGCTTTGCAATTCCGGCATTGTCGCGCTGCGCTCTGACATCCTTTGGCCATTGTTGGCCACGGTGAAAAATGACAACAGCAAAGGCGAATATTATCTCACCGATCTTGTCGCCCTTGCCCGTGCCGATGGTCACTCTGTGGCCTGTGTCGAGGCGGATGAGACCGAGGTCACCGGCGTGAATTCCCACGCCGAACTGGCGGCTTTGGAGCACCACCTTAGCAGAGCAGGAGGCATGAGATGACAGGCGACATTCGGTTGAGCACCGCCCGTCCCGTTCCGTTTTGGACCACGACCGTTCCGCCTTTGCCCGCCTGCCTTCCGGCCACCTCGGATCTGTCTTGTGATTTGGCGATTGTTGGCGGTGGCTTTACCGGGCTGTGGAGTGCACTGAAGGCCCGCGAACGTCACCCTGACGCCACGATTGTTGTGCTTGAGGCCAAGCGATGCGGCCAAGACGCCAGTGGGCGCAATGGTGGGTTTTGCGCGCCGTCGATTTCGCATGGCGTGTCCAATGCGCTCACGCGCCACACAGGTGAGGCGGAGCGGTTGATCCGGCTTGGGCGTGACAACCTTGATCATTACGCGCGGGACCTTGAGCGCTATGGTATGAATGCCGGGTTTGAACGCTCCGGCAAACTCAATGTCGCAGCAACGCCATGGCAGGCACAGGGCTTGCAAGACATGGCGCGCAACTATGCCCGCTTTGGCATCGAACACAGTCTGCTGTCCGGTGCGGAATTGGCCGAGAAACTCGACAGTCCGGTCTATTCGGCGGGTTTGTTTGAACCGAATTATGCGCTGGTTGATCCGGCGCGCACAGTGGCCGAACTGCGCCGGGTCTGTTTGCAGCACGGCGTTACAATTTGTGAAAACTCCGGCGTCTCCAAGCTGTCCCGCGATGGCACCGTTCTCAAGTTGGACACCGCCCAAGCGGTGATCCGCGCCAAACAGGTGATCTTGGCGACGAACTCGGCCAAGCCCCTGCTCAAGCGCCTGAGCCTGTCTTTCATCCCGATCTATGATTACTCGCTGGTGACCGAACCGATGACCGAGGCGCAATGGGCCAGCATCGGTTGGACAGACCGTTATGGCATCGCTGATTGCGGCAACCAGTTTCACTATTTCCGCAAGACCGCCGACAATCGGATGCTTTGGGCCGGGTATGACGCGATTTATCACTACGGCAGTGATCGCAGTGATGCGTTGTTGCAGCGTGACGCAAGTTTCCAACGGCTGGCAGACCAATTTGCCGCCGCCTTCCCGTCCCTCTCAGATGTTCGGTTTGACCACGCGTGGGGCGGCATCATCGACACCTCGGCCCGCACGACTTTTTTTTCTGGCTTGGCCTATGGCGGTCAACTCGCCTATGCGATGGGGTTCACCGGACAGGGCGTCTCCGCCAGTCGCTTTGCTGCACTGACCATGTTGGATTTGTTGAATGGGGCAGACACTGAACGCACGCGATTGAAAATGCCGCGCCGTTGGGCGGTGCCTTTTCCGCCCGAACCGATCCGCAGCATTGCCGTCAAAATGGCACAAAAAGATTTGGCCCGCGAAGATGAGACCGGCCATCGCAGCGCCGTTCTGCGCCTTCTGGATGCCTTTGGTATTGGCCTCGCGTCTTGACGTTGCACCCTAACACCTGCGTCTTGAAAGGACTGATATGAGCAACCCCACCCATGTGATCGCCTTTGAAACACAGAGCGCCCCGCGCACAACCCGCGTGGACGATCCCGCCTTGGTCGATGCGCCCTATGACAGCAAAAGCTGGCGCTGTTTTGAAAGCTCGGATGGGCGCGCGCTCAGCGGCATTTGGGAAGCTGGCCCGCATTTGGAACGCTGCGCCTGCGACTATGACGAGATGTGCCACATTTTAGAGGGCCAAGTGCGCCTGACGGATGCGGACGGCGCGCAACGGGTCTTTGGTCCCGGCGACAGTTTTGTGGTGGCGGCTGGTTTTGTCGGCACATGGGAAAATCTGACCCATGTGCGCAAGGTGTTTTTTATCCTGACAGCGGCCCATTAGGGTGAGCTGCTGTCTCAGCGGATCATAGCGCCACAGTCCCGTCCAAAGGATAGATCGGGCGCGGAACGCGGCTGTACTTTAGGCGCCGCTCCGTGGGCTGGCCAAGCCGCCACCATCAACAAGGGCGATGCGTGCGGCATAGGGCGCATAGGCAGTCCGGAAATGTTTAAACAATTTCAAGGCGATAACATCTGATACCTGCAGGATGGCAGCCGCACCAAAGGAGTGGACCACCCCGTTCCACATTGGCCCATCACAGATGAAATTCCCGTCACTGAGCGCACGCACCTGCGCCGTCACGACCGGAGGTGCACCCCCGTACTCTGGGACAGAATGCCCGCCGAGCGACAGCTCAAGACTGGTACCGCCCCTAGCCTGAGCTACCATCACAACGGCCACGGGGTCGTACAAGACCCCCAACAGGATATTCTCGCCCCCGTCGGACATCAGAGCGCTTAAAACGTCAGTGGCATCGCCATAAGCTCCATCGCCGGGGTTGTCGGACAAATCCGCCAAAACCAGCGCAACAGTGTTCTCATGCGCATAGGACAGCCGTGCAGCCTCCGCTGGGGTCAAAATCGCCTCCCCCACATGATCGCGCCCTCCCATATGGCGCGCGCAATCTGCTCTGCAACATGTGCGACATACTCACCGTGCACTATCTCCCCAAAGAAGAGCGTGACGCCCTGCTCAAAGAGATGCGCGCCGTCTTGCTTGACGCTGCTGACCGCACGGCAACACAATAAGATCGCGCTGCCCTGTCATTCATATGGCAGGGCAGCCATGTTTATAGAGGCTTTTCAATGCAATACGATATGACGTCCTTAGTGGCGTGGACGCGATATAAACTCTTGTCTTCTCTCGTGGTACCGCGCCCGATCGCATGGGTCTCCACTCTCTCCGCCAGTGGTGTCGCCAATCTGGCCCCCTATCGTTTTTCAATGTGATGGGGCATGACCCTGCGGTGGTTGCGCTCGGAATATTGGAACACCCCGAAAAATCGCTCAAAGACACCGTGCGCAACATCACGCAAACCGAGCGTTTTACGGTGAATTTGGTGACCGAAGAGCTTGCTCCGCTGATGAACCAAACCGCAACGGATTTGCCTTATACCGAAAGCGAAGCGGACATGGCCGCGGTTGCGCTTTGCCCGGCCGCCACCAATAGGGTTCCGGGCATTGCGTCCTCTCCCGTCCGGCTGGAATGCCAGTTGATGCAAACCATATCCACCCGCACGCAACAGAAAATCGTCCTTGGAGAGATCCTATCGCTTTACGTTCAAGATGAGTTGATGATCGACCCAAGCACGGCCACAATTGAACTTAGCGCTCATGCCCCCATCGCGCGCATGGGAGGCGCGGGCCTCTATTGTCGCACGATAGATCACTTCAACATCACCCGTGCTGACAGTCAAATTCAACCCCTCGATTGACTTGACCAAGGGGCAGACAACAAGCCTATCCCAACGGGTGTCAACGTCCACCATAGGCCCCAAGACGCGGCTTTCCACTTATCAGAGGCAGCGTCTCGGGGTCGATGGATTTGAGATCGTCAAGGCGTGTTAGGATCTCGCCCGCGATGTCGCTGACATGTGCTGACAGGTCACGCAAATTTCCGTCCTTGTCCACCAATGCGGGCTTCTCGGCGCCCCGCTCTCCGTATCGTGCCAGTTTCATGTCGCTTTATCCTCTCTCTTGATCGTTCAAACAAAGGGCCTGCCTCGTCTCCAAAGCAGGCCAAAGGTTTACATGGACAGCGTCATTTAATGGACAGCGTCATTTAACGGACAACGAAAACCGAACATTTAGAGTGCCTCACAACCCGAGCCGCGTTTGGCCCCAAGAGGTAGTCTTTCAGATCCGGTCGATGCGCACCAAGGACGATGAGGTCGGCACCGTCCTTTTTCGCCGTTTCGAGGATTTCATGGTAGGCGGTGCCAACCGCCACCAGATGACGCACCTTCGCGTTGACCTCTGGGCCGAGCGCCTCTTCCACCAGCTCACGCAGGGCCTGTTTCACCTTGTCTCGCGCGTCTTTCGTGTGTTGCTCGTCGAAATATCCGCCAACCCAACTCATGCCATAATCGGGCAGGACGGTGATCACATCAAGCTGCGCCCCTTCGGCGACAGCCAGACGTGCGGCGGTTTGCAGGACTTTCACCTCATCTTTGACGCGGTTCACATCAACGGCGCAGAGAATGGTCTGGATCATGCTGGTTCTCCTTCGAGTTCGCGTTTAGAGGCCGCCCGGCGTCGTTGCAGAACGGTCACGAGGCCCAAGAGAATGAGCGCAGGAATGAACATCAGCTCTTTCGGAAGCTGCTTGGCGGGCGCCTGAACATTGGTGATCTGCACCGGCTCATCCCCATAGAAGTCAAAGCTCGACAGTTTCTTGGCCAAAGGCGTGCCGAACATCGGCTCGTCCATGATCATCTGGTCGCCATCAGCCGTGAGCATCAGCCCAAGCGCAGCAAGACGCGCATCACCGCCCTCAGCATCCGGCACGGTGAGGGCAAGGTGAATTTCCTTTTCCTCAAGCGTGTCGAAATCTGGTCCCATCACCACGATACGCATTTGCGATCCGGCGGGGGCCTCTTCGAGTGCCTGTGCCAAGGCCATGGGCGCGGTCTCGTGGAATGGCGGTTGGATCATGTCCATGAAGAACCCCGGACGGAACAGGGCAAAGGCCACAAGCAAAAGCGCCACCGTTTCCCAAATCCGCGACTTGGTGATGTAAAACCCCATCGTCGCGGCGGTGAACACCAAAATGCCGATGGTCGCGACAACAAAGACGATAATGCCTTGGACCACCGTCACATTGATCAACAACAGATCGGTGTTGAAGATGAACACAAACGGCAAAGCCACTGTCCGCAGGCTATAGAAGAAGGCGATGAAGCCTGTGCGGATCGCGTCCCCGCCCGACACGGCGGCGGCGGCGAAACTCGCAAGTCCCACAGGGGGCGTCACGTCCGCCATGATCCCGAAGTAGAACACAAACAGGTGCACGGCGATCAGCGGAACGATGAGACCCGATTGTGCGCCAAGTTCGACAACAACGGAGACCATGAGCGAAGACACCACGATATAGTTCGCCGTGGTCGGTAGGCCCATGCCGAGGATCAGCGACAGGATTGCAACGAACACCAACATCAAGATCAGATTGCCGCCCGACAGGAACTCAACGAAATCCGCCATCACCTGACCAATGCCCGTCAAAGACACGGTGCCGACGATGATGCCAGCGGTCGCAGTCGCAAGGCCAATCCCGATCATGTTGCGGGCCCCGTCGATCATGCCTTCGACCAGATCGAACAGCCCCTCTTTCATGCGGGCAACAGCATCGTTTTCACCACGGAACATCGCTTTGAGTGGCTTTTGCGTCAGCAAGATGAAGAACAAAAGGAAGGTCGCCCAAAACGCCGACAGGCCGGGAGATTTGCGTTCAATCATCAGGAAGTAGACCAGAACAATGATCGGCAACAAATAATAGAGACCAGCCGTCCACAGCTTGGCCACATCCGGCAGTTCCATCACTTCGGCATTGGGATCGTCGATCTCAAGCTCATCAGTGCTGGCCGCAAGTTTGACGAGGCCAACATAGACCACACCGATCAACACGGCCAATACCCAGCCGCTGCCCTCGGGCACCATTGAGGTGATCATGCGCACGGGAAATTGCGTGGCATAGCACAGTCCGCCAAAGCCCGCGAAAAACAGGAACATCCCCATAACCGTGCGCCACAGTGATACGACCTTGTTGCCGATGGTCGGCATGTTGTCTTTCACCGCTTCGAGGTGAACGATGTAGACCAAGGCGATGTAGGAAATGATCGCGGGCAGAAAGGCGTGTTTGATGACTTCGAAATAGGAAATGCCGACATATTCCACCATGAGAAAGGCCGCAGCCCCCATCACCGGAGGCATGATTTGGCCGTTGACGGAGGAGGCAACTTCGACGGAACCGGCTTTTTCCGCAGAAAAGCCCACGCGTTTCATCAGCGGGATGGTGAACGTGCCCGTCGTGACCACGTTGGCGATGGAGGAGCCGGAAATCAGACCCGTCGCAGCGGAGCCGACCACGGCCGCTTTTGCCGGACCACCGCGCAGGTGGCCTAGGGCGCCAAAGGCCATTTTGATGAAATAGTTCCCGGCACCGGCCTTATCGAGCAGGGCACCGAAGAGGACAAAAAGGAACACGAATTGGGTCGAGACGTTGAGCGCGATACCGAACACGCCTTCGGTCGTGATCCACATATGTGACATCGCTTTACGCAGCGACGCGCCCGCCCAACGGATCTGATCTGGCACAACATCTGAAGCACCGAAAAAGACATAGCCCAAGAACACAATGGCGAGGATCACCATCACCGGACCAAGCGTGCGATACGCCGCGATGAACAGAAAGGTGAGGCCCGCAAGGGCGAAATAGGAGTCACTCGTGTCCGCAAGGCCGCCGTTTCCGACAATCTTCGCGTAGAAGAAATAGCCATACATGGCGAGAAATGCCCCGCCGAGTCCCAACACCCAGTCATACCATGGCACAGAGGTTTTCGACGCCGATTTAAACAGAGGATAGGACATGGCGGAGAGAAAGATCGCAAAGGCAAGGTGAATTTGCCGCGCGTTGTTGATCATGTCGCCGGGCAAAATCTTGAGCCCGATCGGAGAGGCCAGAAGCACCTGGAAAATCGACCACAACAGCGCCACCGCCGCGATCGCCTTGCCTAGTGTTCCCGGCACATTGCGCGCGCCACTGTCGGAAGCCGCAACCAGTTCCTGAAGTTCGTCTTCGTTCAATGCACGTTTTTCAGTGTCTGTCATTCTTTATACCCCACCGTCCCTGTTGTGTTTTTATGGGAAAGGGGCGGCACTGATGCGCCGCCCCTGAAATGTTTGGCTGATTATTCCATCCAGCCTTTTTCTTTGTAGTATTTAATTGCCCCCGGATGCAGCGGAGCGGAGAGACCGTCTTTGATCATCTCTTCCGGCTTCAGGTTGGCAAAGGCCGGGTGCAGACCCTTAAAGTCATCGAAATTCTCGAAGACAGCAGAAACCACGGCATAGACTGCATCCTCGGAGACATCCGCAGAGGTCACGATGGTTGCGCCGACACCAAAGGTTTTCACGTCTTCGTCGTTGCCCCGATACATGCCGCCCGGAATGGTTGCCACGCGATAGTAGGGGTTATCAGCAACCAGTTCGTCGATGGCCGGACCGGCCACTTCCACGAGGACGGAGTCACAGGCAGTGGTGGCTTCTTGAATGGACCCCGACGGGTGACCCACCGTGTAGACCATGGCGTCGATCTGGTTGTCGCACAGCGCCGCCGATTGTTCCGACGGCTTGAGCTCGGTCGCGAGGGCGAAATCATCCGAGGTCCAGCCAAGCTTGTCCATCACCACTTCCATGGTGGCGCGCTGACCGGAACCTGGGTTGCCGATGTTCATGCGTTTGCCTTTGAGATCTTCAAAGGTTTTCACCCCAGCATCGGCGCGTGCCACAACGGTAAAGGGTTCTGGGTGCACGGAGAACACGGAGCGCAGGCCTTCGAACGGCTCACCTTCAAATTGCACGACGCCGTTATAGGCGTTGTATTGAATATCGGATTGGGCAACGCCGAATTCCAACTCGCCTTCCTTGATCGTGTTCACGTTATACACCGACCCGCCGGTGGATTCGACCGAGCACCGCACGCCGGTTTCCTTGCGGTTTTTATTGACCAGACGACAGATCGCGCCGCCCGTCGGATAATACACGCCCGTCACGCCACCGGTGCCGATGGTGATAAACTCTTCGGCCATCGCAGAGCCCGCGATCATGGCGGAGGCAGCCGCAGCGGCAAGGCCAAGTTTAAAGTGTTTGGTCATAGGTGTCTCCCTTAGTGATTTTCCGGTCATCCCGAGGCACTCACGCCTCACAGATCGACCACTTCTCCAAGCGCCCGATTGCGGCGCTCGATCTCTGATATGCGTTCCACGACATCCGGCCCGGCTTTCTGAGCAAGCATCGCCATAATAACTTCAAGAAGAAAAACCGTGGTCGTGTAAGTGTTAAAAAAGTTCGGAGTTTCCCCTGTTATCATGAAAGACGCGTTTGCGTAGCGCAAGGCAGGACACGCGTAGCTGTCCGTGATCACGGCCACATGGACACCTTGGCGGCGGGCGATCTCGGCGGCATTGACCGACACCCGTGCGGATGGCGTCATGGTGATCACAATCATCGCATCCTTTTGGTCCATATCGCTGAGCACAGAACCGTAAGACGACCCCATTCGCCCGGCGAGTCGCCATTTTCCACCTAAGAAATTTGCCATATAACCCGCATATTCGGCAATCCCCGTCGATCCCAAAGCCCCTACGATCAGCACCCGGCGCGCGTGATGTAGCACATCAATTAGCTTTGCAAGTTCAACCTGATCAAGGCCGCGCACAAGGTCTTCAAGATTGCTTTGGGTCATCTCCAGAGAGCGCATGAGCAACTCAGCGACATCGCCTTTGGGGGCCTCGCTGAGGTCTTTTGCGCGCGTCGCAAAGCTCGACACTTTCAGCGACAATTGTACCCGCACCCCCTCGCGCAGAGTTTCAAATGTTTCAAATCCCAAGGCGCGCGCCAGACGACTAAAGGTCGCCGGAGCGATTCGCGTCTCTTCTGCAATCGACCTGAGCGACCGTGTGACCACATCCAACGGATTTTCGACAAGGTAGTCCCCGGCCTCACGCAAGCGCGGGCTCAATTCGGCGTAATGTTCCGCCAACCTTTGCTGATAGCTTGTCGGCACCGCAGTCCCCGTGACCATAAAAGACTTTCAGGGACTGTTTCAATTGTTTCAACTCTTGTCAATGTTTGGCCGATGCGTTTCAGTTTTATGAAAGGGCCCGATCCAACATGGCCTCTTTTCGCCCTCGGAGCACGACAATGACACATGTTTTCTATCGCAATTCCCGCAGTACCCCACCAAAAGCCACACGTGGCGAGGGGGCCTATATTTATGATGACGCGGGCAAGCAATATCTCGATGGCTCCGGCGGCGCGGCGGTGTCCTGTCTTGGGCATTCCGACCCAGATGTGATTGCAGCGGTTCAGAGCCAAGTCGCCAGCCTCGACTTTGCCCATACTGGGTTCTTCACCTCTGAACCAGCTGAAGCCTTGGCCGAGCGCCTGATCGCGCATGCGCCCGAGGGGCTTGATAAGGTCTATTTCGTCTCTGGCGGCTCGGAAGCGGTGGAGGCTGCACTCAAAATGGCACGGCAGTATTTTGTCGAGACCGGAGAGCCACAGCGGACCCGCTTTATCTCGCGCCGTCAAAGCTATCACGGCAACACCTTAGGCGCGCTGGCGGCGGGCGGCAATGTCTGGCGCAAGGCGCAATTTGCCCCGCTTTTGGCCGAGACCGCCCATATTGCGCCCTGTTACGCCTATCGCGGCCAAGAAGAGGGCGAAAGCTTAGAGGCCTATGGGCAGCGTGTCGCAGGTGAGTTGGAGGCCGAGCTTTTGCGAGTGGGGCCGGAGACGGTCATCGCCTTTATTGCGGAGCCCGTCGTCGGGGCGACGCTGGGTGCCGTGCCCGCCGTGCCCGGATATTTCAAACGCATTCGCGAGATTTGCGACCGCTATGGCGTGTTGTTGATCCTCGACGAGGTGATGTGCGGTATGGGGCGCACAGGGACGCTTTTTGCCTGTGAGCAAGACGAGATTGCCCCCGATATTCTCACCATCGCCAAGGGGCTTGGTGCCGGGTATCAGCCAATCGGAGCGACGCTCTGTTCGACGCGGATCCATGAGGCCTTTGTGCAAGGGTCGGGATTTTTCCAACATGGACACACCTATATCGGCCATCCGGTGGCCTGTGCTGCGGGCCATGCGGTGGTGACGAAGCTGACCGATGGCGGTCTGGTGAACCGTGCCGCCATGATGGGCGAAACGCTTGATCGCGCCCTGCGCGATGCGTTCGGCGACCACCCCCATATCGGCGACATTCGTGGGCGGGGCATGTTCCGCGGGCTGGAACTCGTTGAGGACCGCGCCAGCAAAGCCCCCTTTGACCCCGCGCGCGGGATCAACAAGCGCGTGAAAGCCGCCGCTTTCGAAGCGGGGCTCATCTGTTACCCGATGGGCGGCACGGTGGATGGGCAGCGGGGCGATCATGTGCTGTTGGCCCCGCCGTTCATCCTGACCGAGGATCAGATCGGCGAGTTGATCGACAAACTGGGGATTGCAGTCGAGGCGGCACTGGCATGAATGCACTGCGCGACGACCCGCACGTATGCTCACCTGCCGCTGTCAGGCGTCAAAAGACCAATGGAACAAAGGCAATCATCAGGTACACAAAGATCAAAGCCATAAGGTAAGGGAAAACCGCCTTTGTGATCCGTTCGATCGGCAAGTTGGCCGTTGTGGAGGCAACGAACAGGTTGATCGCCACCGGCGGCGTGACCATGCCAATCGCCAATCCGACGACGATGATGATCCCGAAATGCACGGTATCAATGCCCAATTGCATCGCCAAAGGCAAAAGCATCGGGGTCAGGATAATGAGGGCTGATGCCGTTTCCAAAAATACCCCGGTGACTAGGATCAATGCCATAATCAACAAGAGAAGCACATAAGGGTTGGACGACAGTGACAAAGCATACTCTGCTATGGCTGAGGGCACTTGCCAACTCGACAAGGCCCAGCTCAACACCGACGAGGCCGCAATCACGAACATGATAACCGCGGTGGTCACCCCTGCGCGCATCATGATCTGATAAAGGCCCTTCAAGGTGAGATCGCGGTAAATGAACAGCGAAACGATGATGGCATAGTTAACCGCCACGACCGCCGCCTCGGAGGGGGTGAACACTCCCGAAAAAATACCGCCCAAGATGAGCAAAGGTGCCATGAGGCCCCAGCTGGCGGACAAAAGCGTGCGCCAGATGGTCGAAAGATCAAACGGCGTGCCGCGCGGATAGGCGCGCCGATGCCCCTGAACGAGGGCGATTGCGATCAAACCGACGCCCATGGCAACGCCTGGGATAAAGCCATTCAGAAACAGTTTTGCCACGGATTCCTGCGCGATCACCGCATAGATGATCATGGGAACGGAGGGCGGGATCACCACGCCGATGGTGCCCGATGCGGCAATCAAAGAGGCAGCTGCGGCGGGATCATAGCCCTTGCGTTTGAGTTCCGGCACAAGGCTTGCGCCCACGGCGGCTGTCGTTGCGGCACCGGAGCCGGAAATGGCGGCAAAGAACATCCCGGCCAGCACTGAAACGATAGAGAGGCCGCCCTTGATAAAGCCAAACATACTGTCGGCGAAGGCAACGAGACGTTTAGAGATTTCCCCCTGCGCCATGATATCGCCCGCCAAGATGAACATCGGCACAGCGACAAAGGCGAAAGAGTTGATGCCGGAAAACATCTGTTGCGGCACCACCATGAGCGGGACGCCTGACAGGTTCAACGCCGTCATCGAGGCCGCACCGATCACAATCGCAACCGGAATTCCCATGATAAGAAAGACAACAAAAAGACCAGCCAGGACAAGGCTCATTCATTCAACTCCGCCTGGGCTTCGCGTGGTGCTTGCCCGGTCAAAAGCCGGATCAGATCTATCAGCGAAAGCCCCGCCATAATCACTGAGGCCAAGGGCATGACCGCATAAATATAGGTCATAGACAGGCGCAAAGACGGCGATTTTTGATAGCTTTGCATATTCATGTACCGCCAGCCGATGACGGCCAAGGTCACAAGAAATGTAAATGTCACAACGATCCCCGCGCCAGACACAATCCGGCGCAAGGTCAATGGCAAGCTGTCCCGCAAAAGCGCGACAGCAATGTGCCGCCCCTGTTGAAAGGCCAGCGCAGCCCCGAGAAAAGTGATCCAAATCAACAGAAAACGTGCAACCTCTTCTGTCCATCCCACAGAGGTGAAAAACACCCGTGACACGATTTGAAGCGTGATCACGCCGGTCAGACCAATCATTCCCGCAAAGACGACAGGTTTGAGGACTTCGCCCACCCCCCGATCAATCCACGCCAGCCCTTTCAACATTTTACTTCAGCGCCTCTTGGATGCGCGGCAGGTAGTCGCCAAATTTCTGGCCGTATTTTTCATACACAGGCACAAGTGCCGCAGAGAAAGTAGACAGATCGGCATCTTCGATCACGTTCATGCCCGACGCTTTCAATGCCGCAAGCTGCGAGGCCTCAGCTTCAGCATTCATTTTCCGCTCATAGGCGGAGGCCTCTTTGGCGGCTTGCAAGACGACCTCTTGCGCGTCATCGGAGAGTTTATTCCATGCGGGCATCCCCATGACAAAAACCGCTGGCGCATAGGTGTGGCGCGTCATCGTCATGTTGGTTTGCGTCTCGTTCAATTTGAACGAATAGACCACACCCACCGGGTTTTCCTGGCCATCAATCGTACCCTGCTGCATCGCAGTAAGCGCCTCTGTCCATGCCATCGGCGTGGCATCGGCCCCGAGCGCGCGGAAGGTGTCGATATAGACCGGGTTTTCCATCACACGCACACGCAGACCATCAAGATCGGCAGGGGTGCGCACCGGGTGGCGCGAGTTTGTCAGGTTCCGAAACCCACGTTCGGCGTAAGCCAAGCCTTTGAGGTTCACCTCGGACAGACGATCCAACAACTCTTGACCGATCTCACCATCCAGAACGCCATAGGCGGCTTCGGGGGTTTTGAACAGGAACGGCAACTCAAACACGGCCATGTCTTCGACAAAGTTTGCAACCGGACCATTGGTGATGATGCCCATGTCGACTGTGCCGATTTGCATGCCTTCGAGAAGGGTGCGTTCGTCTCCCAAAGTGGCGTTGGGGAAAATCTCGACCGTGATCGCGCCGTCGGAGCGTTCAGACACCAGCTCTTGGAACTTGGTGGCGGCGATCTGATAGGCGTCCTGTTCGTTGACCACATGCGCCAAACGCAAAGTCGTCGGTTTGATCTCTGCTGCAAGCGGCGCGGTGTGTGCCATCAGAGCCGTGGCCGCAACAGCAACAGTGGTGATAAAGGTCTTCATGTTGGTCCTCCCAAACGTGCAATAAGGGCATTCAAAGACGCTGAGATCAAAAGACATCTCAAAAAGATCATTAAGCGTCATAAAGATACGCAAGGCATCTCCAAAATGCGGATTTATTGCGCATATGGCGTGAAGCCAGTTTGGAATGCAAGCCGGTAGGTTCAACTCTCATGCGATCTGCGATAAGGTTTTGCGCCTCAGAGACGTCAAACACATCAACGGCCTCGCATATAAATATGTGTGGTGAATCCATGCGAAACAATGGAACACGCGCCATTCGAACCCGCTAAAACCATGGTGGAATAGCTCAACTGCACAGGGTGGGTCCAAATTGCCGCCACGCCGCAAGCTGACGTCACAGCCGTAGGTCCGGCGCTTGTGCTGTGTAGAGCTATAGAGCCCCAAAGCATACAAACGCACAGGCAGATATTTGGGCGCAAAGACGCAACATCGTATGACTTACACTCAACTTGTTGAGTTTCTGGGCAGCATTGGAATCAGTCTAAAGAGGTTGCCATCGCGAGCAAGCTATCTCTTGAGACGTTTTCAGGGGCGCATCTATTGGCATGTCCAAAATCAATTGGATCGCCGTAACTACATTTGGAACAGCTTTTCTGCTCGTCGCCTATGTCTTCGGAAAATACTCTTTTTCTGAATTTTCAACCGACCAACTTGAGCATTCCAGTGAGCGTGATCAGCTCTTATCCGCCGCACCGTGCCACCCAGCTGAGTGTCAGCTACATGCGGCGCGAAGTCGACGGCAGGGGAATATCCGGCACTCGCTTTGTGGCCAACCCAAGTTGATACCCGTTGTAAGATAGGAATAGCCCCGAGACGCACAATCGGTCATGCGGCATCCAATCTGCGCATCAGAGCTTGTTCACCGACGTCTTCAGATCTCGTGCCCACCAATTATATGAAACGCCGTGGCGTTCCAGTTTGCGTGCAAAAAACCTTAAAAAAGACATCAGATCGGTGCGCCGGTCACACGTGTTTAGACGTCAGAAAAACTGCGGGAGGCGGATATATTTAAGGAAAGATTCAGCGCCATAAAGGCAGAGTTCAGTGAACTCGACAAAGGTGGTATTGGTCGGGCTGAGAGGATTCGAACCTCCGACCCCCTGCTCCCGAAGCAGGTGCGCTACCAGGCTGCGCTACAGCCCGACCGTGACGGGCGGGATATAGCGACTTGGTGGGATTTGCAAGGGCCAATTAGCGCTGTTTGACACGGCGAATAAAGGGAGAAATTCGAAAAGAGGCGGCCGAAGAGGCCCGCGAGCGGGTTCTGAGAACGGGCGTGTTTTCCGAATGCCCACCCCGTGATTCCCGGAACACGATATACAGGCCAGACAGGATGATGATCCCGGCCCCGATGACGGTTGGGGCGTCGACGGTTTCGCCAAAGATAAAGTAGCCGAAAATCGTGGCCCAGATGATTTGGGAATACTGCATTGGCGCCACGATCGCTGCCTCCGAGGCGCGATACGCGAGGATCAAAATCACCCCGCCGGTGAAGCCCAACAGCGACACCATGCCGACGCCGCCGAGGTCCAAAAGTGGCAGAGGTTTGTAGAAAAACGTCATCATGGCCCCCATGACCACGAAATTGGCAACCAGAGGATAGAGCATCAAAACGGCGGTGCGTTCTTCGCGTCCAACTTTACGCACCACGATGGAGGCAAATGCGCCGAAAAAGGCACAGGACAACGCCGCCATATGCCCGAGCGTGAACGCGGTTCCCCCTGGGCGCAACACCACCAGCACGCCGATCAACCCGGCAATGACAGCGGCCCATCGGTGGAATCCCACCTTTTCGCCAAGGATCGGGATCGACAAGATGGTGATGACGAGGGGGGTGGCAAAGATCAGGGCATAGACCTGCGCCAGTGGCAAAACGGAAAACGCATAAAAGGCGGCGACGGTGTTGATCATGGCCGCCAGCGTCCGAAGCAACGTCCACAACGGATAAACCGGGCGCAAATGCCCTTCGGTGCGGTCGCGGATCAGCATGAACATCACCAACGGGAAAGAGAACAGCGTTGAGAAAAAGATGATCTGAAACGGCGCATAGATGCCGCCCAAGAATTTGATCACCACGTCATGGGTGGAAAAAATGGCAAAGGCCGCAAGGGCGTAAAATGCACCTGTGATATTCATAAGATCATCCCGCTTGCTGTTTGCGCTATCAATAGGCCAGATTTCAAAACACACAAGGGCGCATCCCTTGTCACGACCATACACCGCCCCCACATGAGGCCGATGTATCGCACACATAAATCGGCAACCTGTTGTTACTGCGGCTCGAAAACCGTGCTGTCTTTCGGACAGGGTGCCCGTCATGAATTGCAATGTAAAGCCTGCGGCGCGCCCTTATCGCGGCTCAAGGCGCTGCGCACGGATCATGTCGAAGACCCGTTTATTGTCAGCGGAAAAAAGCGACCTTCTCCTGAGCGCGTGCCCAAAAAGAAGAAAAAGAAAAAACAAAAATCCATCGCGCATCGGTTGTTTGATGCAGCTGAGGATGTGTTTGATCTGTTTGATTAAACCGCTTCTGGTACCGCTTTGCGCACCTCACCTCACGATGATTTCCGTTTGAAGATCTTGTTCTTGAGCGCCGCAAAGCCGATGAACAAAAGCACCCAGCCCTTTTTCAAAAACACAAGTGCGACGGCCAAAAAGCCCGCTTTTGCCGCCACTTTACCGGCGATCAAACCGCCGATCCCAATCGCGGCAACCGTGTCGAGGGAGGGATCAAAATCGACGTAGCGCTGGCCAACCGTGAAATGGGTCATAGCAATCAGATCAGGTGCCGCCGCTTTGATACTGTCGATTTGATCCATCGACCCGATCACCGACATGACCAACACGCCTTTGCGCCCAAGGGCGCGAATGTCGTAATTGACGGTATGATCCTCGACCCCATCAAAGGACAATTCTCTCGCCCAATAGAGCTTTTTGCTTTCGGCGTCGTAATGCGGCGGCTCGGCCCAACCGACAAGATCGACCGTACCGTAGCCAAGCTCTTCTCGCTCCTTGTTGGCGGCAAGCGTATCCTTTTGCATATCGCTCAGCAACTCATCGTAATTGTAAGAGGCCGCATCTTCGTCAGAGACAAACCCGATCGGGTCATAGTTGAGCAACATGCCCCACGCGTCCCATTCCAGAGGCAGGTCCTCCGCCGGGAACACCATCCCCAAGGACAGGTCGCGCGGTGGATTGCCCCAAAGCTCCTCAAGCACATATTTTGTGTCTTCTGGACTGAAGTAGTAATACGCGTCCCCCAATTCCAAAACGGCTTGCGAACCGGGTAGCGTGATGGTGCCCGTTTGGTAATCCAGCCCCTTTTGCAGCGCCAACCAGTCCTGTTGCTCTTGGGTCAGGCCATCGAACTCAATCAGAGGGAACATCTCTTCAAGTGACTTGGCTTGCGCCATCGAACAAGACAGAAAAAGGATGCCACAGAGAGCGGAAATGCGTTTTAAATATCCCACAATATATCTCACAAAAATTTGATCTCGGGCGCAAAGCTAACATGAGATTCTCAAATTCATAGCCAAAGAGTGGCCATTTTCACAAAAAAGGGCGCCACATGGGCGCCCTCTCCGTCAGCGTTTTGAGCGCTTAAAGCGACGCGTTCAGTGCTTCGATGATCTTGTCGCCCATCTCAGAGGTGGTCACAGGCGTTGCGCCCTCTTCCCCCAAAAGATCGGCCGTGCGCACGCCATCGGCCAGTACTTTTTCAATCGCAGCTTCCAAGCGCGTGGCCTCAACGCCCTCATCAAAGGAATAGCGCAGCGCCATGGCGAAGGAGAGGATGCAGGCGATCGGGTTGGCTTTGCCTTGACCGGCGATGTCCGGCGCGGAGCCGTGCACCGGTTCGTACATGGCGCGCGGGCGGCCATTGGCCATCGGAGCGCCCAAGGAGGCGGAGGGCAACATGCCAAGAGAGCCGGTGAGCATCGCCGCGCAATCGGACAGGATGTCGCCAAACAAGTTATCTGTCACGATGACGTCGAACTGTTTCGGCGCCCGCACCAACTGCATCGCGCCATTGTCGGCGTACATGTGGCTGACCGCAACCTCGGGGTAATCTTTGGCCACCTCTTCGACGACTTCGCGCCAGAGAATGCCCGATTCCATGACGTTGGCTTTTTCCATCGAGCACAGTTTCTTGCCGCGCTTCATCGCCAATTCAAAAGCCGCAATCGCGACGCGACGGATTTCAGATTCGGTGTAGCGCTGGGTGTTGATGCCGACGCGCTCGTTGCCCTCGGTGATGATGCCACGCGGCTCGCCGAAATAGATGCCCGAGGTCAATTCGCGCACGATCATGATGTCGAGACCGGCAACGATGTCTTTTTTCAGCGAAGAGAAATCGGCCAGCGCGTCGAAACACTGCGCCGGGCGCAGGTTTGCAAACAGGTCCAATTCCTTGCGCAACCGCAACAACCCGCGTTCGGGTTTCACCGAGAAATCAAGCACATCGTATTTCGGACCACCCACGGCACCCAACAAAACGGCATCAACCTCGTGGGCCTTTGCCATGGTTTCATCGGCCAAAGGCACGCCATGTTTGTCATAGGCAGCGCCCCCCACGAGGTCCATCGAGACATCAAAGTTCAGGCCACGCTTGTCGCCGTACCAATCAATGATTTTGACGACTTCGGCCATCACTTCGGGGCCAATACCATCGCCGGGCAGAATGAGGAGAGAGGGCGTGCTCATGTCGCATCAAGTCCTTATTTTTAAAGTCGACCCGGCGTAACGGACCGCCGCGCTTACGTCAAGGAATCCGCGCAAGATCAACCCAGACAAGCCCATGGCGAAACGGGGTTTCCAAACCGTCCACGGGAGGCCACGCCACCCCCGCATCCATGACGGCCAGCTCTTTGGACGGCAGCACATAATCGACCCGCAAATTGCCCGGCACCGGATCGGTCCAGTTGGCGGTGTCCAGGGCCGGATCACCCAGATGATCGGGATTGGCGATCTCAGCGCCAAAATCAGAGCGCGGTTTGGGGTCTTGTAGGCGTGGATCGGACAGCAGCGCCACCATATCCACCCGCAGCCCATCACCATCGGAAGGATCAAGATTGCTATCCCCAAGGATCACAAAGGGCGCAGCGGGTGGTGGCAAGGCCAGCGCACCATCGAGATACAATTGCCAAAACCGGGTTTCGTCGGCGTTGCGGCGTCCGTTGCGATCTTCGTCACCATCAAACACCGGCGAGGTGGCGGCATAGGTGAAGAGATGCAACGGCGCACCATTCCAAAGCACGGGAATGTCCCAATGGGCATGAGAAGAGAGGCGCACAACGTCCAAATCTTTGGGCTGAAAATAGCCCTCAGGAAGGCGCGCGCGCGGTAGATCCCGCCACAGCATTTCGGAAAAATCGCGGATACCATCGACATCAATCGGCAAACGCGACAAAAATGCGATGCCGCCCTGCCCGGTGAATTCGCCATAAGACTGTGCATCTTCCGGTTCACCAAATCGCCCGTCTTTGTCCATGTCGATACCCGTTGATCGGCCGGAATTGCCGGAGCGGGTGAAAAGATACGGATAATCGAGATCGCGGGCGAATTGCGCCAAAGCGTGGCCATCAAGGTCAGTGTCAAATCCGACGAGCAGCAGGACATCTGGAGACAGGGCTTTGATGTGGGATTGGGCCGCAAGAATTTGGACGTCATCGCCTTTTAGGATGTCACGCAGCAAAACCCCCGGCCCGTTGCGCGTCAATTCAACGGTCCATGTTGCCACACGCAACCGATCTTGCGCCTGTCCCACAAAGGGCCAAACCACACAGCACAGGGCAAGGAAAAGGCGACAGATCACACCAATTGATGGTCGAAATCGGCCTGCGCGTAGGTCTGACGCCGCTTCTCGGCAATCATCGACGCCACACGCCCCATGGCGATGCCGCGCATGAACAAAGAGGATGGCAAAAACGCCCATGCGGCCACGGTCCAGATCAGGGATTGGTCGTTGGTGAAACTCAAACCACCGAACAGATTTGAGGCCGACTGTATCACGGCTGGGATCACGAAAGGCAACAGAAAGCCGATCACAATATTGATCCGAGCGTCACGTTTAAGGCGCGCAATCACGTCACCACCGGCGGTGGGATCGAAGGTGGGCAGGTTGATCCAGACGTTAAAAGAGCCAGATTTAGAGGGCCAATGACCCAGTCGCAAAAGGATCATAAAGACCGACAGCGCAACCAAGGAGATGAGATAGCTCAAGCCCGCAGCTTCGCGCATCATCTCAATCTCGCCCAAGGACGCGCCATCCGGCAAGGCAAGCAACATCAGCCGTACAGGAGAATACGGGAAGTCGAGCACATAGCCGATCAACGCGCCAACCGAGGTCACGAAGTCGGTGGCAATTGTCGGTTCGGATGTTCCGCGAAAAATGAGGGTCAGCAACAGAACGGTGAGAAACAGAGAGCCAAACCGCACGCGATTGAACGGCGGCGCATCGCGAAATTCGACAAGGCCCGGATAGGCGGAAACATATTCGAAAAACGTCAGAGCCGCGCCGAACAGCGCCACAAGCGCGACGACCTGTGCGCCATCAGCGGACACGTTTGGCAACAAAATAGACGGCGTTGTGATCAGTATGACCACCAACACCGCGCGCACAATCGCTCCTAGGATGCGATATATCACTGCCCATTTCCCTTCAAACTGGTCGAGTGCGATACGATGCCGCTCTCTTTTCCCATTTTGATCCTGCCAAATATGGCCGACTGCCTCAATCTTGCCCAACTTTTGCCTTCTTTCATTTGATCCAGCAAGGAATGGTTAAGGTTAATGGGGCAATTGGGGCCGTTTCGTGGACAAAGCGGTGCGATTTTACATCATTTTGAGCCGCCCTATGGGGCGCAAGCAAAGACGATACAATATGCTGTGTTCATGCTCAGACGTCTTTTCGCACCCTTGGTCTATTGCGCGACGTTGACCGAGCGCATGGAAATACTCGCGAATCCGTGATTTCATGCGTGTCTGAAATGGAAAGGGAGGGAGGAGAGCCATGCACCTTGCCATATCGCTTCATGACGCGGTCGATCTGATCCCGGATGGAGCCTCTGTGATGCTGTCTGGATTTATGGGTGTGGGCGTCCCCGATGGGATCGTGCGCGCCTTGGCCGAGGCTGGCAAAAAAGACCTGACCCTGATTTCAAATGACACGGCGCGGGACACCACCGGGCCGGGGCCGTTGTTTGCCGCGCACTGCGTCAAAAAACTGATTTGTAGCCATATGGGACTGAACACCATCGTTCAGGCACAATACGCCTCAGGTGAGTTGGAGGTGGAATTGGTGCCGCAGGGCACGTTGGTTGAACGCATCCGCGCGGCAGGCGTGGGTCTTGGCGGTATTTTGACACCGACAGGCGTTGGGACATTGGTGGCCGAGGGCAAACAGATCGTCACTCTTGAAGGCAAAGACTATTTGCTTGAGACGCCTCTCTCTGCTGATTTTGCACTGATCGCTGCGCGCTCCTGCGACTACGTCGGCAACCTGTCCTATATGCTGACCGCGACCAATTTTAACCCAATTATGGCGCTCGCGGGCCGCACCGTGATTTGCGAACCCGAAGAGATCGTCCCTGTGGGGGTGATCCCGCCCGATGCGGTCAAGACCCCCGGCATTCTCGTCGATCACGTCATCAGGTCTACGTCATAAGGAGGCATATCATGGACCCCAAAGCCCTTATCGCCCGCCGCGTGGCGCAGGAGATTAAGCCCAACACATTGGTGAACCTTGGCATCGGCATCCCCACGCTTGTGTCTGATTATCTCGACGAAGATATGGGCGTGTTTTTTCAGGCCGAAAATGGTGCGGTCGGGATGGGCCATCGCCCGCCCGAAGGCATGAGCGACCGCCACCTCACCGATGCGGGTGGCACATTCGTGTCCTTTGTGCCCGGCGCATCGACGATTGATTCCGCCTTTTCCTTTGGTCTGATCCGGGGCGGGCATCTTGATTTGACGGTGCTTGGCGCGCTTCAGGTCGATGAGGCCGGGCATCTTGCCAACTGGACCATCCCCGGCCAGTACACGCCCGGAATGGGCGGAGCGATGGATTTGGTCACGGGTGCGAAAAAGGTGATCATTGCGATGCAACACCGGGCCAAAGGCAAAGCCAAAATCGTGCGGGAATGCACCCTGCCACTGACCTCACAGCGTCGGGTCGATTTGATCGTCACCGAGCTTGGCGTGTTCAAACCCGAAGACGACGGGCTGCATCTGATTGAACGCGCGCCAAACGTGACGCTTGAGGCGATCCTCGCGATGACGGAGGCCAGACTCATTTACGACGCCGATGTGCCGGAAATGCATGTGGGGTGTTGAGGGTGGACTGGAGGTTTGGTCGATTTATCAAGGGGGCTTTTGCCCCCTTTCTCATGCTGGCATCTCCTTGCCGATTTCAGGCTTCAAACGCCGCCTATTTGCTAAAAATTGCCGAAAAATGCGCGGCATCTTGCGTGGCCATGGCAAGCTTGCGCGCAAAAATATTTCAATAGTTTGAAGCTGTTGCATCCTTTCCCCACAAACGTATCTCTCAGGGCAGCGGTTCAAAACCGTTTCAATTTGCCCGCAAACGTAACGCGGGTGCCACACAATGAAAGGACACATGACATGAAACGTATGGCTTTGACTTTTGGTGCGCTGACTCTGTGTGCAGCCCCGGCTTTCGCGCAGTCGTCTCTGGTGGATACTGACAAAAACGGCACCTACTCCATGAAGGAAATGGTGATGGCCTATCCCAACATGATGGAAGACACTTTCGCAGCAATCGACGCTGATGAGAGTGGGGAAGTGTCCATTGAAGAACTGGCTGCGGCACAAAACGAAGGTCTGCTTCCCCCGATGGAATAAGCACTCTGGGAACGGCGGCTCACAGGGGCCGCCGTTTCGTCAGGAACGATGGCTGCGCAGGAACAATCCAAACCCGATAAGACCCGCGCCATTCACCAAAAGCTCGATGCCAAGCAAAATCCCCAAAAGCGACAGCGACACGGCGGCAAAATTGGCAAAGATATAACCCGCCAACAGGACCGTCACAGCGCCCGACAAAAGCATCGCCCAGAAGAACCGCGTCTGTCGCATCTGCCATGACATCACCAACCGGATCACGCCGGACGCCATAAGAAAGGCCATGACCACCATGGTCAAAGACAGGGTGCCTTCGACCGGATTGGCGATAAAACTGACCCCGATCATCAGGCTGATCAGCCCCCAAAGCAGGCTAAAAATGCGGTGCCCACCGGCCTCGGCGGAAAATCCGGCCCAAAGTTGCGCGGCTCCGGTGACGGCAAACAGCGTGCCGAGAAGGATCGTGATGGCCAGTGAGGCAACCACGGCATTGCCCAGCGCCAAAACGCCGAACAGAAAGGTCAAAGCGCCGATGCCGACCCAAGTTTTCCAATTGATCATGACGTCCTCCATCGGATTGCGGATCTGAGCTTAAAGCGTCACGCCTTTCCCCTGTCTCAGGTTAATGGCGTGACGCTTTAGATATAAACACTCAGCGTAAAATTAAAACGGCGACCCAATGGGCCGCCGCTTCACATCTGTCGTGATGGTGCTGAAGTCGCGCTTAGACCCAAGGACGCTCTTGTTCCATTTTGGTCTCATAGGCGTCGATGTCTTTGACATTCGCCATGGTCAGGCCGATGTCATCGAGCCCTTCCAACAAGCAATGCTTTTTGAACGCATCCACTTCAAACGGGAACTCTTGGCCGTCCGAGGTGGTCACGGTCTGGGCTTCGAGATCGACGGTCATCCGTGCATTTGCGCCTTTTTCGGCATCAGACATCAACACATCCACAACCTCTTGTGGCATCACAATCGGGAGGATGCCGTTTTTAAAAGAGTTGTTGTAAAAAATGTCGGCGAAAGAGGTCGAGATGATGCATTTGATGCCAAAATCCGCCAAGGCCCACGGCGCATGTTCGCGCGAGGAACCACAACCAAAGTTGTCGCCCGCAACGATGACCTGAGCCTCACGATATTGCGGTTTGTTGAGCACGAAATCGGGGATTTCGTTGCGGTCATCGTCATAGCGCATCTCATCGAACAGGTTCACACCCAGACCAGAGCGCTTGATCGTTTTGAGAAAGTTTTTGGGAATGATCATATCGGTGTCGATATTTACAAGTGGCATAGGTGCCGCGATGCCCGTGATCTTTTCAAATTTTTCCATGTCCACGAATCCTTTCAGGTCGTTTCACGCGCGGACAATGTCTCGCGCAATTTTTTGAGTTTCCATTTGGGGCCACCGACCTCAAGGCAACGGTCAATGGCATAAAGAGCAAGACCCGGGCGGCGCTCGGCGCTTTTGTTGGCCAGGGTCAGCCAGTATATTTTGCTGTCACGCCGCCGCGCGCGCGCGGCTTTGCGGATGTCATTCACGGGCGGGCCGTCGTCGAACAGGCCGTTGAACAAAAGCGACAGAGATTTGCTGTCCAAAAGCCGCTGTGCCACTTGATGCGAAGCCAGCGGGATTTTGATCAGGGACCATGTATCATCAGTGTCAAACAGGGCGATTTGGTTGCGATCGGCATTGAGCGGATCATAAAACACAAGCTTTTGCGCCGTAGGAGATACATGGTCCTCCATCCGATGCACAAACCCGTCGATCCGTTTCGCCGCTTTGCTCCACCGTTTTTCCCAAGGCACAATCGCCCGGTCGATGGAATATTGCGGTGCCACGGCCAGAACCCGATCCGCAGCCAAAGCCCCTGACAATAAAAGCCCACCATAAGCACCCATTGAGGCCCCGTAGGTGACGACTTTGGTCTCTTTGGGGATAAAGGCACGGATCGCCTTGGCCACGTCAAAGACCTCATCATCCTGAAACCAATTGGACATCCGCGCCCGGACATAAACCACAGGCGTCCCGCGTTTGCGGAAAAACCTTTGACCAAAGCCCGATTCAGCAAAGCCATTGTCGGCCACCGCATGAGGCAGCGAGATCACAACACCTTTCGGCGTGAGAGTCTCGCCCTCATACCAAGCGTGATACTGGCCGCTGTTCCAAAGCCATTGCCGGATCAATGCGGTGTCCTCAAATGAAGACAACGCATCGGCACAGCGTTGACCCAGTGCCGCAAGCCCAGAGTCCGTCAGATGAATGCCGTCGGGACGATGCGCGAGATCGCGGGTTTCTACCGTTTTGAACGCGGTCAAGGCGGCGGACGCTGTTGTGTCGCGCACCAGATCAACGTGATCGCCCGGAGCTGAGATCAGCCCCGCGACAATCGGCAGATCGGGCACGCCGAGGTCTTGCCGCAAGCGCGCGACAAAGGCTTCGAACCGCGCCGCGTAGGCCTTTGCATCCTCAATATCCAAGGCATCACTTTCGCCCTGCATCCACACCAAACCCCGCAACCGCACTGGTTCCGTGGCCATTGCAGCACGCACCTCAGACACCAAACGTTGGTAGAGCGGCCCCCGCGCCCCTCGGCAGACCAGCCGCGGGACAGGTAAGATCCACCCTTGGCCAGTTTGACGATGGACAACGGTCCTCCGGTCTGGTCCTGCCACTGCCGTGCAAAGCTCAGTTCGGGACCGAAACCCCGTTTCTGATAGCCCGCATCGACCGCCAGAGGCACCCAAGCCCCATCAGCCCAAATCCGCGCACCCTCGATCAGACCCCGCTCTGTGTCAGCGAGATCGTCCACACCAACCTTGTGGCCAGCCATGTTGCTTTGGCCAGCCATCAAGATCAGATCAGAGGGTGCCTGTTGCGCCATGTCCGTGGCCCAAGCTGTTTAGAGCATCTCGCGCACGTCGGTCAGATGACCGGTGAGCGCCGCCGCCGCCGCCATGGCCGGAGACATCAGGTGGGTGCGTCCGCCCCGCCCTTGCCGCCCTTCAAAGTTGCGGTTCGAAGTCGCTGCACAGCGCTCGCCCGGCGCAAGTTGATCCGGGTTCATCGCCAAACACATGGAACACCCGGCCAAACGCCATTCAAAGCCCGCTTCGATAAAGATGTCGGCCAAACCCTCTTCTTCGGCTTGTGCGCGCACAAGGCCCGACCCCGGAACGATCATCGCCCGCATGCCGTCTTTGACCTTTTTGCCTTTGAGGATCGCGGCGGCTGCACGCAAATCTTCAATCCGACCGTTGGTGCAAGACCCGATAAAGACGGTGTCGATTTTGATATCGGTCAGTTTCTGGCCCGGCTCGATGCCCATATATTCCAACGCGCGTTTGACCGCTTCGACCTTGCCGCCTTTGAAATCTTCGGGCGACGGCACGACTGCGGAGATCGGCAGCACGTCTTCGGGTGAGGTGCCCCAGGTCACAACCGGCTGAATGTCTTCGCCTTTCAGCGTCACAACCTTGTCAAAATGCGCGCCTTCGTCGGTGTAGAGCGTCTTCCACCAATTCAGAGCCGCTTCCCACTGTGCGCCTTTGGGGGCATGCGGGCGGCCTTTGAC
Source organism: Celeribacter baekdonensis (assembly GCF_003047105.1). Classification (NCBI taxonomy): domain Bacteria; kingdom Pseudomonadati; phylum Pseudomonadota; class Alphaproteobacteria; order Rhodobacterales; family Roseobacteraceae; genus Celeribacter; species Celeribacter baekdonensis. The sequence continues at coordinate 2,822,333 of NZ_CP028475.1, read as the reverse complement.
ATAGTCAAATGTGGTCTCGTCCGGTGCGATCAGACCCGCACGTGCGCCGCCCTCAATCGCCATGTTACAGACGGTCATACGGCCTTCCATCGACAGATCGCGGATCGCTTCGCCGCAATACTCAATCACATAGCCCGTGCCGCCGCCGGTGCCGGTTTCACCGATCACCGCCAAGGTGATGTCTTTCGCGGTCACGCCGGGCTTTAACTTGCCGGTGATTTCGACCTTCATGTTTTTGCCCTTACGCTGGATCAGCGTTTGGGTGGCCAACACATGTTCGACCTCGGACGTGCCGATCCCGTGAGCCAGCGCGCCGAACGCACCGTGGGTGGCGGTGTGGCTGTCGCCGCACACCACGGTCATGCCGGGCAAAGTCCAGCCCTGTTCCGGGCCAACGATGTGCACGATGCCCTGACGGACGTCCGACACCGGATAGTAATGCACGCCGAATTCTTTGGCGTTGGTGTCGAGCGCCTCAAGTTGGATACGGCTCTCTTCGTTGGCGATGATGCCAGACACGCGGTCCAAGGTGGTCGGCACGTTGTGATCCGGCACGGCAATGGTTTTTTCCGGCGCACGCACTTTGCGGCCCGTCATGCGCAGACCTTCAAAGGCCTGCGGCGACGTCACTTCGTGAACGAGGTGGCGGTCGATGTACAACAAACAGGTGCCATCTGCGTCCTCGTGGGCCACATGGGCGTCCCAGATTTTATCATAGAGTGTCTTCGGGGCGGTCATTTCGCTCTCCCGTGGATATGTGAGTGAATTTTAGGAATTATGGGTGGCGTGCGGACACACCTGTCCAGGCCGCATCAAAGTCGGGCAAGGACTGAGCACATCGCTCCGAAGAAGCGCCAGGGCAACCAGGCCCGATCAGCGATTTCAAACATACGTTCCATGCGGTTCACATATAGGTTGGCAGTGAGTCCCGCAAGGGAGTTGACGCGTTGGGTGCCTTGCCGTGCTTGCGCGGCAATAGCTCTCCGTGCCAAGCTGATCCAAAGACCAAAGGACCGCGCGTGGAACCGACCCAGATCACAGAGCTCTTGAACCAAACCGGCGGCGATATTCTTGGGTTTGCCCAAGGCCTGCTCAGACGGTGGAACCTCTATCAGATCGGCATCACCCTTGTAACGCTCGCTGGCGCGATCTTGATCGGGCGGATTCTCAGTGCCCGGATGCGCAATTGGATGCGCAGCCTAGAAGGGCGGCCAAAATGGCAATTGCGATTGCTTTTGGCGATGGAAAAGCGGCTGCCTTTATTGGTTTGGGCGCTGCTCCTCTGGGCCGTTTACCTTGTGATGCACCAAATCACATGGCCATCGCGCTCCTATTTGATTGCCATCATCGCGCGGGTGGTCTCGGCGTGGTTTGCGGTGGAATTCGTGGTGCAACTGGTCCGCAACCGCTCGTTGCGCCGCACCGTGCGTTGGGGGCTTTGGGCCTATGTGACGCTCTATTTCTTTGGCGGACTGGACTGGGCCGCATCGTTTTTAGACAGCATCGCGGTGCAGTTTGGCACATTTCGCCTCTCCGCCCTCTCGTTGTTAAAAGCTTTGGTGGTGACCGGTCTTTTGGTCACCTTTGCTCGGATCACCGCCCGCCAAACCTCGACCCGAATCCGGCGCAACGAAGACATTTCACCCTCGATGCGCGAGTTGATCATCAAAGGCGTGCAAGTGTCTCTTTATGGCGCTGCGTTTTTTATTGGGTTGAAAGCGGTCGGGTTTGACCTGACCGGGCTTGCGGTTTTGTCCGGTGCGATCGGCGTGGGGCTTGGCTTTGGTTTGCAAAAGGTGGTGTCAAATCTCGTATCTGGCGTGATTATCCTGTTGGACAAGTCGATCAAACCCGGCGATGTGATTTCACTCGGGGACACTTTTGGTTGGATCAACACGCTGGGCGCGCGCTATGCCTCGATCACCACGCGCGATGGCAAAGAATTTTTGATCCCAAACGAAGATCTGATCACCGGGCAGGTGGTCAACTGGTCACACACAAACGATTTTGTGCGTTTGGACATCTATTTTGGCACCGCTTATGGCGACGATCCACACCAAGTCCGCCAGATCGCAATTGACGCCGCCAAAGCCGTCAAACGGGTCCTGACGACCAAGCCGCCCGTCTGTCATATCGTTGGTTTTGGCGACAACTCAGTGGATTACATCCTGCGGTTTTGGATCACGGACCCGACGGGCGGGCTGACCAATGTGCGCGGCGACGTCTATCTTTCGCTGTGGGATGCGTTCAAAGCCAATGGCATTTCCATCCCCTTCCCACAACGCGAAGTGCGTGTGTTGGAGGGCTCTCAGCTTGTCACAAAAGGGGTTGATTGATCGACGCGCAGGGTACATTGAGATTTACCTCTACTGATGTTATATTGAATATATGCCCAGCGCCGGGGCATGACGGCGCGCTTTGATAGGAGGACTATGTCCTGTCTCTACCTCAGACCGCAGCCCTTGACGCTGCACATTCGGAGATGCCCATGACAAGCGCAGCCTCTGAAAAATTTGGTGGCCAGAAATTGTTGAATTTCATCACCGACTTTCTTGACCAAGACAAAGCCGAAGACATCGTCACCATCAGCTTGCAAGGCAAGTCTGAGATGGCGGATTATATGGTGATTTGCTCCGGTCGCTCGACCCGTCAGGTTTCGGCCACCGCCGAAAAACTCTCTGCGGCGCTGAAAGTGGAACATGAAGTGTTTTCGCGCATCGAAGGCAAAGATCAGGGCGATTGGGTTTTGATTGATGCTGGCGATGTGATTGTTCACATTTTCCGTCCCGAAGTCCGCGAGTTCTACCAGCTCGAAAAAATGTGGATGTCGGCAGAAGACTCCCGCGCTGCGTCGACGTCCAAACCGACCGAGAGCTGATGAAAGTTCATATCATCGCCGTGGGCCGGCTACGTGCCGGTCCTGAGGCGGCGTTGATTGACGATTACACCACCCGGTTTAACCGCACCGGACGCGCGCTTGGCCTTGGGCCTTTGACCCTCTCTGAGGTTGAGGACAAAAAGGGCGGCGGCATGAAAGCGGAAGCGGCGCTTTTGGAACGCGCCCTGCCGAAAGGCACAGTGATCGTGACCATGGATGAGCGCGGCAAACTCCTTTCCTCCCCCGACTTTGCCGATAAATTAGCAGGCTGGCGCGATGCCGGGCGCTCTGATGTGGCCTTTATCATTGGCGGGGCCGATGGGATTGACCCCGCCTTGCGCGCACAGGCGGATTTCTCCGTATCTTTGGGCAAAATGGTCTGGCCGCATATGCTGGTGCGCGCCATGTTGACCGAACAGCTCTACCGCGCTGCCTCTATTCTGGCCGGATCGCCCTATCACCGCGAATGATCCAAGTATTTTTACGGCAATGACCCCTTGGGTGGTTCAACAAAGGGCAACGGCGCGTTAGATAAGGGGCAATTGCTTTGCTCTCTTTAGAAGGAAGCCCGCCATGGCCACACCAAAACCCGTCGTTCTTTGTATTCTCGATGGCTGGGGGATTGGCCCAACACCCGAGGCAAACGCCCCCGTTTTGGCCAAAACTCCAACTTTTGATCGGCTGATGGCAGAGTGTCCGCATGACACGCTGATCACATTTGGTCCCGATGTGGGCCTGCCGAGCGGGCAAATGGGCAACTCCGAGGTCGGTCATACCAACATCGGCGCAGGCCGGGTTGTCGCGATGGATTTGGGTCAGATTGATCTGGCCATCGAAGACGGATCTTTCTTTAAGAACGCCGAAATTGTCGCCTTTGCTGAAAAGGTCAAAGCCGCAGGCGGCACCGCGCATCTGATGGGCGTGATCTCGGACGGTGGCGTCCATGGTCATATCGAACACACGCTGGCCGCCGCCAAGGCAATCACCGATCACGGCGTGCCTGTGATCATACACGCCATCACCGATGGTCGCGATGTCGCGCCGCAATCTTCGGCAACATTCATTCCTGATCTCGTAGCACGCCTACCCAAAGGCGCATCCGTCGGCACCGTCATTGGCCGCTATTACGCGATGGACCGCGACAACCGGTGGGAACGGGTGTCTCAGGCCTATTTCGCGATGATCAATGGCACAGGCATTGAAACCGCCGCCACTGCCGAAGACGCCGTAACCGCCTCCTATGCACGCGGCGAGCATGATGAATTTATCAAAGCCACGGTGATTGGTGACTATGCCGGAGCCAAAGATGGCGATGGCTTTTTCTGTCTCAACTTCCGCGCCGACCGGGCGCGTGAGATCCTGCGCGCTATTGGCGAGCCGGGATTTGCCGAGTTTGACACCGGCCCGCGCCCGACCCTGTCGGCGTTCTTGGGTATGGTTGACTATTCCGTCAGCCACGGTGCCTATATGGCCACCGCCTATCCCAAAAGCGAGATCATCAACACGCTGGGCGAATGGGTCGCCAAGAAGGGGTTGAAACAATTCCGTTTGGCCGAGACCGAAAAATATCCGCATGTGACGTTTTTCCTAAATGGCGGCAAAGAGACGCCGGAGGTGGGCGAGGATCGGTTCATGCCGAAATCTCCGAAAGTCGCGACCTATGATTTGCAACCCGAGATGAGCGAGCCGGAAGTGGCCGAAAAATTCGTCTGGGCGATTGATGAGGGCTATGACCTGATCGTCACCAATTTTGCCAACCCCGACATGGTCGGTCACACGGGTATTTTAGAGGCCGCAATGGCCGCCTGTGAGGCCGTTGATGAGGGTCTGGGCAAGGTTGTGGCCGAGCTTGAAAAGGTCGGGGGCGCGATGTTGGTGATCGCCGATCACGGCAATTGCGAGACCATGATCGACCCGATCACGGGCGGTCCCCACACCGCGCATACCACAAACCCGGTTCCCGTGATCCTGTTTGGCGGCCCCGAAGGCGCACGGTTGCGGTCGGGCGGGCGTTTGGCGGATGTGGCCCCAACGATCCTTGAATTGATGGGGCTCGATCAGCCCGCTGAAATGACAGGTGAAAGCCTCATCGTCACATGAGGCTAGGCACTGTCGCAGTTTGTTTTGCCCTGTTGACCGGGACCGCATTGGCGCAGGAAGAAAGCCCTGCTGCGCTGGCCGAAGGGGCTGTGGCGCAGTTCAATGTGGCGCATTCTGAACTGGAAGCGGCACAATCCGCCGGAGATCGGGTCAAGGCCCTCACCCGTGTCGTTCGCGCCTATGAAGACGGGTTAGAGGCGATGCGCGCGGGGCTACGCCAAGTGTCCCTGCGCGAAGACGCGTTGGACCGTGAATTTCAGGATGAAAGCGGCCAGGTCGCACAACTTCTTGGCATTTTGATCAATCTCAAACCTGATGCCTCCCCCGAAGCCTTGGTGCATCCGACCGGACCTTTGGGTCATGCGCGGGCCGGAATGTTGGTGTCTGCAATCACCCCCGCGATGCAGGCGGATGCCGATGCGCTTCGGATCAAACTTGAAGAGGTCTCTATTTTGCGGGAATTGCAAGATGAGGCTCTGGACACCTTGGCCCGAGGCCTCAAAGACGCGCAACAGGCGCGCACCGACCTGTCTCAGGCGATGTCTGATCGCACCGATCTGCCGCGCCGGTTCACCACTGACCCCGATCGTTTAAAGACCCTGATTGACAGCTCGGAAACACTCGAGGCCTTTGCCTCCGGTCTTGCGGTGATGGATGTGGTGGATGGGATCAGCCCCCTGCCCGATCTGGACGCGGCAAAAGGCACATGGCCGATGCCGGTCAGCGGCGTTTTCATCCGCGGCTATAAAGAACCCGATGCGGCCGGAGTGACGCGTCCAGGCTGGCTTTGGGCCACGCGGGCGCTGTCCTTGGTCTCAACGCCTTGGCCCGCCACGATCCGCTACAAGGGCGCGTTTCTGGACTACGGAAATGTGATCATACTTGAACCCGGAAATGACGTATTGCTGATTTTAGCGGGGCTTGATGAGGTCTACGGTGAAGTTGGCGAGGTGATCCCCGCAGGCACGGCCGTTGGTTTGATGGGCGGAGCCGCGCCCGATTTGGATGCCTTTGTGGAAAATGCCACCCAAGGCACTGGCGCAGGTCTGTCAGAGACGCTTTATATAGAGGTAAGAGAAGGCGGAAAGCCGGTGAACCCGGAACAATGGTTCGCGAACGCACCGCTTTAGTCGATCAAGGGTCCGCAGGTCGGGCTGGTGAGAGGAACAGGAATGAAGAAATATTTGATGGCGGGCGTGGCCGGTATCCTTGCGGGCACATTGATCTCGACGCAATTCGCCGGTCCGCTTTTGGCGCAAGAAGCCGAGAAGTCCAGCAATGTCTACGAGCAACTCGATCTATTTGGCGACGTGTTTGAACGCATCCGGGCACAATATGTCGAAGAGGTCGATTCCGAGGCGCTGATTGAGGCGGCCATTGACGGGATGCTCTCCTCGCTTGATCCGCATTCCTCCTACCTGTCCCCCAAAGACGCCGCCGATATGCGGGTGCAAACCTCCGGCTCCTTTGGCGGTCTTGGGATTGAGGTTACGCAAGAAGAGGGCTTTGTCAAAGTCGTCGCGCCGATGGATGGCACTCCCGCCGATATTGCCGGTGTTGAAACCGGCGATTATATCACCGCCGTCGATGGCAGCAGCGTGATGGGGATGACCCTTGATCAAACCGTGGAATTGATGCGAGGGCCGGTTGGCTCCGAGATCGTCATCACCGTGGTGCGTGAGGGTGTCGAAGAACCGTTCGACATCTCCATCATCCGCGACACGATCAAATTGACCGCCGTGCGGTCGCGCGTCGAAGACCACACCATTGTGCTGCGCGTCACCACGTTCAACGAACAAACCTATCCGAACCTCGCCGATGGTCTCAAAAAAGGCGTCGAAGAATTGGGCGGGATGGACAATGTTGATGGCATCGTCGTCGATCTGCGCAACAATCCCGGAGGGCTTTTGGATCAGGCGATCAAGGTCTCTGATGCCTTCTTGGAAGAAGGTGAAATCGTTTCGACCCGTGGCCGCACACCCGAGGACAGCGAACGCGTCAATGCGCAGCCGGGCGATTTGGCCGAGGGCAAACCGATTGTCGTACTGATCAACGGCGGTTCGGCTTCGGCCTCTGAAATCGTCTCTGGCGCGTTGCAAGATCACCACCGCGCGGTTGTTGTTGGCACGAAATCCTTTGGCAAAGGCTCGGTGCAAACCGTCATGCCGCTGCGATCTGATGGAGCGATGCGCCTGACCACGGCGCGCTATTATACGCCCTCGGGTCGCTCTATTCAGGCGCTTGGCATTTCGCCCGACATCATCGTCGCACAGCCGCCACGTCAGCCCGAAACCGACGAGACCGCAGATGCACCGAAATTCCGTTCCGAGGCCGATCTGCGCGGGGCGCTCAACAACGACAGCTTCACCGAAGACGAGCGTCGCAAGATCGAAGAAGAGCGCGCTGCCGCCGAAGAGGCCGCGAAGCTGCGCGATGAGGATTTCCAACTCGCTTATGCGATCGACCTGCTGAAAGGCCTGTCGAAAATCGGAAATTAATCCTATGGAGAGGGGGCCATGTGCCCCCTTTTTCTTGCGAGGACCTGATGACCAAAGACCTATCCACCCTGCCCTACCGCCCTTGCGTGGGGATCATGTTGTTGAATGCCGAGGGGCGGATTTTTGTCGGTGAACGTATCGACACGCCCGGCGCGTGGCAGATGCCGCAAGGCGGGATCGACGATGGGGAAGCCCCCGAAGAGGCCGCTTTGCGCGAGCTTTGGGAAGAGATCGGGGTCACCTCCGAACATGTCGAAGTATTGGCGCAGACCTCAGATTGGCTAACATACGATTTGCCGGATCACCTTTTGGGCAAGGTCTGGAAGGGCAAATATCGCGGCCAAAAACAGCTCTGGTTCGTGCTGCGCTTCAAAGGGGTTGAGAGCGCCATCAACATAGACACCGATCATCCCGAATTCGGCCAATGGAAATGGACCGATTCAGCCGGTTTGGTGTCTGATATTGTGCCGTTTAAACGCGATATTTACCAAGCCTTGGTGGCTGAATTCTCAGGCCATTTGGCCTGAGATCTCCCTATTTCAACAGCTTCAAAAGCGTCTGTGACGGATAACCATCCGGGGTCACACCAACCGAGTTCTGAAACGCTCGGATCGCGTTGATCGTGTTCGGGCCAATAATGCCGTCGACCTTGTCGTCCAAAAAGCCTTTGCGCTTCAAAATCCGCTGCATTTGCATCTTTTCCTTGAACGACAGCGGCGCATAGCCGCGCGGCCAAGAGGCCTGAATCGCCGGACCACCACGCAACCGATCGGACAGATGCCCAACGCCGATCACATAGGCATCCGCCTTGTTGTACCGCTCAATCACCGCGAAATTGTCAAAGATCATAAAGGCTGCGCCCGAAGCACCCGCAGGCAAAAGGATCGAGCCTTTGCCATAGTTTGGCACGGGCCGCCCATCGATTCCCATCACCCCTAAGGAGGCCCATTCTGAGGGGGCACGCATCGTGTCCCGTCGCGCTGAACTATAGTCGAATCCAGCCGGAAGTCGCACTTCGACCCCCCAAGGCTGACCTTTTTTCCAACCGTGCTTGGCCAAATAAGCGGCCGTAGAGGCCAGCGCGTCGGTCGGGTCATTCGACCAAATGTCACGTTTGCCATCGCCGTTGCCATCGACCGCAAAGGCCAGAAAGGAGGTCGGAATAAACTGGGTGTGGCCCATCGCACCGGCCCAACTGCCCTTCATATTATGGGGCGAGGTGTCGCCCGACTGAAGGATTTTCAAAGCCGCCATAAGTTGGCTTTCAAAAAACCGACCGCGCCGCCCATCATAGGCCAATGTCGCCATCGCTTCGATCACGTTGATATCGCCTCGGGTCGCGCCGTAGGCACTCTCAACGCCCCAGATCGCAGCGACCACATGTTTATCGACACCGTACACCCGCTCGACCCCATCCAAAACCGCAGCATGTTTGCGCATCGCGGCCTGACCGTTCGACACCCGCGTGGGCGAGGCGGCACTGTCGAGATAATCCCAGATTTGTTTGGTGAATTCGGACTGTTTGCGATCCTTGGCGATCACGCCCTCATTATAGCGCACACCGCGAAAAGCACGGTCAAAGGTGGTCTGAGAAATGCCTTCACGCATGGCACGGGTTTTGAACCCGGCAATCCATGCGTCCAACCCAGCTTGTGATGTGGATGAGACCAAGGTCACGGCGCTCTCCCGATTAAAATGATGCGGAAATTCCGCAATTTTCCCCGCAGGTTGTGCGGCGGCGGAGGTAAGGCTAAGCCCGAAAAACAGACCAAAGGCAGAGAGGAAAACAGGGCGCATTCTGACAGCTCCAATAACATTTATTCGAACGTAAACCAAAACCTTGGCGGGGTTGAAGCCGGGAACACAGAGGCGGCGAGAATCCGCTATCTGCGCCGTTTAGCTCCGCCGCCGCTGTGCTTTCTTGCGGATTTTTTCCTTATGGGCCTTACCTTTATTGTACTTGCGCGACACCACGCGGCCCTTGGCCCGACGCGGTCCGCGCGGCATCAATGCTCCATCAACCGACAGCAATTCCAACTCCAACCCGCCGGTCACCGGCACAGCCTCCGCAATGCGCACGACGACCTTTTGGCCGATCGAAATCTTCATGCCGGTGTCAGAGCCCATGAGCGTTTGCTCGTCTGGATCATAGTGGAAAAACTCCGCGCCCATCGTGCGCACCGGCACAAGACCATCGGCGCCGGTTTCGTCCAGTTTGATGAAAGCGCCAAATTTTTGGATGCCCGAAATATGCCCGGTCATCTCATTGCCGATCCGTTCGCTCAGATAGGAGGCCAGATAGCGGTCATTCGTGTCGCGCTCCGCCGTCATCGAACGACGTTCGGTTTCGGAGATATGTTTGGCCGTCACCTCCAAACGCTCAATCTCATCAGCGGACAGACCGTCCTTACCCCAACCATGAGCCGAAATCAGGCCGCGGTGGACAATGAGGTCAGCGTAGCGACGGATCGGTGAGGTGAAATGCGCATAGGAGCGCAAAGCGAGGCCAAAATGACCGAAATTCTCCGGGTGGTAATAGGCTTGGGTCATCGAACGCAGGGTCGAAATGTTGATCAATTCGTCCTGATCCGTGCCTTCAGCCTGAGCCAGAAGTTTGTTCAGATGCGAGGTGTGGATCACCTGCCCCTTAGCCAGCGTAAAGCCAGAGGCCTGCGCCACTTCGCGCAGCGCCTCAAGCTTTTCACCCGAGGGTTCTTCGTGCACCCGGTACAGCAGTGGTCGGTTGCGATGAAACAGCTCTTCGGCGGCGGCGACATTGGCCAGCACCATGAATTCCTCGATCAACCGATGCGCATCAAAGCGCTCAGCTATAGCAACAGAGGCGACACGCCCATCCTCACCCAAAACGATCTTGCGCTCAGGTAGATCCAAATCCAGCGGCTGACGGTCATGACGCGCGCGTTTGAGCGCCTCGTAGGCCTCATAAATCGGCGCAATCACGGTCTCCATCAACGGAGCACAGGCCTCGTTCGGCTGCCCGTCGCGCGCCGCTTGCACTTCGGCGTAATTCAGAGAGGCGGCAGATTTCATCAACCCACGCATAAAGCGATGCGATTTCTTTTTGCCCTCGGAATCAATCACCATCCGCACCGCCAAACAGGCCCGCGGCACGCCTTCGTGCAGTGAGCACAGATCGCCGGAGAGACGATCCGGCAACATCGGGACAACCCGATCTGGGAAATAGGTGGAGTTGCCACGTTTCCACGCCTCGCGATCAAGCGCGGAACCGGGCGTCACATAATGCGCCACATCGGCAATCGCGACCCAAAGAATGAAACCACCGGAGTTGGCCGGATCAGGGTCGAATTCAGCCCAAATCGCGTCATCGTGGTCGCGCGCATCGGCGGGATCAATGGTCACGAGCGGCAGATCGCGCAGGTCTTCACGCCCCTTGAGGCCCGCCGGCTTGGCGACATCGGCCTCAGAGATCACATCATCAGGGAAATCATCGGGGATGCCATGTTGGTGGATCGCGATCAGCGACACGGCCTTGGGCGCACTCGGGTCGCCCAGACGTGTGATAATTCGCGCCAGAGGCAGGCCCATACGCCCCCTTGGTCCGGCCTGCTCGGCCTCAACCAATTCGCCATCCTGCGCGCCATAGTCATTGCCGGACCGGACCAAAAAGTCTTTTTCATTGCCCTTGTCGATCGGCACAACCCGCCCACCTTCGGCATCCTTGCGGTAGACACCCAAGATTTTGTGTGGATTAGAGCCTATTTTACGGATCAGGCGGGCCTCATATTGATGATCCTCGCCCCTCACCTCTTGCAGCTTGGCCAAGATCCGTTCGCCCTCGCCTAGGGCGGCGTCGCTTTCGCGCAGCACCATCAAAATGCGTGGTTCAGGGCCTTCTCCGGTCCACTCCAGCGGACGCGCAAACAAATCGCCCTGAGAGTCAGGTGCAAACACGGACAAAACCGACACCGGAGGCAATTTATCCGGGTCGCGATAGGTCTTGTGCCGCTTCTGCAGATGACCCTCCGCCTCAAGCTCTCTGAGGATGCGTTTCAGGTCGATCCGCGCAGCGCCTTTGATGCCAAAAGCCTTGGCAATATCGCGCTTTGCGCTCTCAGTCGGGTGATCGGAAATCCATTGGAGGATTTCGTCTTTGGTGGGGATCTTGTTCATGCGGCGAATCTACCACGGCCCGCTGCGCCTCACCACTGACAAAGCGGTGGATGTGATGAAATCATCGTGGGCAGGTCAGCCGCGTCCGCTCAATCGGCGCAAATCAGTAAGGTCATCGACGTCCGAAAGCGTCTCTAACTCGGCCCAATTCATGTCTTTGGCGGAGTTGAGTGTATCCTCCCGCGCCCAACGCGTGGACCAGCGCACAGAGGTTAAGAAACCCGAAGGTTGCTGCGCCGGATGGCGCATCCCGATGAGCCAATACCCCCCATCCGTAGCGGGGCCGATCACACCAGAATATGACCCTAATCCAGCAAAAGCCTGTCGAATGTGGCATTTTTGAAGGCCCGGAATATCGGCGCCAATGACACAGGTTGGATGCGGAGCGCTGGCTCGCAGCACGCGCGTCATACGGGCACCGAGATCACCATGGCCTTGTGGAATTTTGATAAGATCAGCGGGCCACACTCGACTTAACAGACCCTCGTGATCTGGCGATACAGCCAACACAATATCCCAACGCGGATCGCGCAGGCGGCGGATCGTCCCGAGCGCTTGGTGACGAAACCACCACGCCGCGTGCACCATGCCAATGTCGCAGCCCAGACGGGTTTTGACTCGACCAGGATGCGGTTCTTTGACCATCAGGGCCACGCGTGGTCTCACAGGGGGAGAACCATGTCGTGATGCGGAATGCCACCGTCCATATATTCGTCACCAATCACGCGAAAACCGAACCGTTCATAAAATCCGATGGCGTGGTTTTGCGCGCCAAGTTTCGCGGTTTTGATGTGAGGGCGGGTCTTGAGGTCTGCCAAACACGCCTCAATCAGAGCTGCGCCAAGCCCCGTGCCTCTTTGTGACTTTTCGACACAAACCCGGCCTATTTTGCCAATTTCATCGGCTTCGATGACACGCGCGGTGCCCACGGCAGCACCCGCCTTATCTTGGGCGAGGAAATGCGTCGCCTCATTGTCAAATGCGTCAATCTCGTCTTCAAGCGGGACGTTTTGCTCCTCGACAAAGACCATCAGCCTCAGCGCCAAACAGGCTTTGATGTCATCGGTTTTGCGGATGGTGATACTCATACGAAATAGTCCCCAATTAGACGAGAATAGACCTTTTTTAGGTCTTCGATTTGCGAGACTGACACCTGCTCGTCAACTTTATGCATGGTCTTGCCGACGAGGCCAAATTCCAGCACAGGACAGTGGTTTTTGACAAAACGCGCATCCGAAGTACCGCCCGTGGTTGACAGCTCCGGGCGCACCCCCGTGACCGCTTCAACAGAGCCTGCCACCAAGTCCACGAAGACACCGGGTGGGGTCAGGAAACTTTCGCCCGAAATGGAAAACCGCACCTCGATCTCGATCCCGGTTTCCTCGGCCATGCGCGCAGCTTTGGCGCGCAACCAGTCGGACAGAGACGCGCCTGAGTGAGCATCGTTAAAGCGAATGTTGACGGTGGCCTGACAGAGTGCCGGAACCACGTTGGTCGCCGGATTGCCTGTGTCAAATGTTGTGACTTCGAGGTTGCTCGGGTCAAAATGTGCCGTGCCCTGATCCAGCGTATGCGCCGAAAGATCGGCCATCAGCCGCGCCAAAACTGGAACCGGATTGTGGGTCTGATGCGGGTAGGCGACATGGCCCTGAGTGCCGCGTGCGGTGAAATACGCGGTGAGAGAGCCGCGCCGTCCGATTTTCATCATCTCACCCATGGTGTTCGGGCAGGTCGGTTCGCCAACAATACAGTCGCTCATCGCCTCACCGTTTTGCGCCATCCAATCGAGCAAAGCGACAGTGCCGTCCGTGGCATCACCCTCTTCATCACCGGTGATGGTGATGATGATGGCGTCATCTTTGGGCTGAGTTTGGGTCGCATAGTCGCAAGCGGCGGCAACAAAAGCTGCCACGCCGGATTTCATATCTGTGGCCCCGCGGCCCCACAGTACACCATCGGTGATCTCGCCACCAAATGGATCATGGGTCCAAGCCTCAACATCCCCGACAGGGACAACATCCGTGTGACCATTGAAGCCCAAGCTGCGGGCCGCGCCTTTGTCGCCCCAACGGGCGAACAGGTTCGGCGTGCCATTTCGATCGACCCGAACACAGGTAAATCCGGCCCCCGTCAACACCCGCTCCAGCAGGACCAACGCACCGGCCTCGTTTGGTGTGACGCTTGGACAGCGGATCAGGTCGGCTGTCAGTTGAACCGGATCGAGCGGTGTATCGAGCGCCATTGCGGCCTCCTTTGGTCTCCAAATATGACCTCAAGAGTTACCCGCCCAGCCCGCGCGGGGCAATCCGAAGATTGTGGCGTGACTGTAACAGATCACATCGCCATTTAGCGGCGGTGTGAAAAAGTGTTAACAAATTCAAAATTGCATGTTTGAGTATATTCAAAATAAAGACGAGGCAGGCGTCAGACCCAGTTGCGGGCAAACCCGAACGGTTCTGCTACCCATTAACAAGTCACTCAAAACGCGGTTTTCCGCGTGGTTCCCTGTGTGTTGGTTCTGCTTCATCAGCAGTGTGCAGATCATGATCTTTTGCACAAGGTCATGATCATGAGGGGGCGGGCATCATATGGCGTGGCTTGGGTCAGGGGCAGCAAACTGTCACCCCGTTTACAACCCGCATGGAGTGGAGCAGGGCGCATCACGCGGGTCTGTGCGGTGTCGCGCGTTGACCAGCGGCAGTGTGATCCTCGAAACCGCGATCCCCGATCAGTTTCGTCAACCTCTTGATCTGGTAGACTTTGAACGTCACGCTGGCATTCGGCGCAGTTTTCACATGGTGTTGGGACCCAATGGTCGGCTTTGGGTGGCCGTCGAGCAAGGTCAAAACCTCTCTGTTCTGTCGCTTGATCTCTCCGCATGGCGCAAAGAAACCCCCATTCGCATCACCTACAGTTGGTGCTGCGAGACACAAAATGCGTGGGTCGGTGCCGAGAACCTTGAGACGGGTGCTATAAAATCCAAAGCCTCTGCCGAACGCCCTGTGCCCTTGCACGAAGACGATCTTGCGCGGATATTGTTTGCCATCGACGGCCCGTCTCTGACGCCTGATGTCACCTGTTTTGCCTTTGCTGATCATGTTGAACCTCTGGGATATTCTGAAGGCATCGCCGCCAAAGCACTGGTCGACACCGAACATGGCCCGCGCCCGATCGAAACCCTCACGCCCGGGACGCTCATTTCAACCCAATCAGGCGGCCTGTCGCCCTTGGTCGCGCTGATCGAAACCACCTTGCCAAATGTTGGCAGCATGGGTTTGGTGCGCCTACGGCGCCCCTTTCAAAACCTGCTTCAGACCCTCGACGTCACGCAACGCTGCGAAATCCTGACCGAAGGGGTCGATACCGCCTATCTCTTTGGCCTCGAAGACGTGTCGATCAAAGCCATACACATCGCGCCCTTCCTTCCGGCCACGGCCTCTTTGGCTGGATTGGTATCGAAACGCTACAATCTCGTACTTGCTGATTTTCAGGCCTACCACGTCGCAGGCATTCGCGTCATGCCTCTCGCCCTGAACCACGACCCGCACCAAGCTGGACCGACCCGCCTCTCGCATCTCAACACGACGCAGATCCCAAAACCATGTGACGCCCCTGCATCCCTGTTGCGCCATGAAGCCCTTGCGCTTCTTTCCGACCGCTACCTGTGATCCATGATTGAAAGCAGGGCCCTGCATATGCCATATGCGATCTTGATGGGGGTGATACTATGAATCACATTTTCCGCCTTTGGGCGCTTCTTTTTCTATTGTTCAGCCCTATGTCGGCATGGGCACAAGACTTTAAAATCATGACCGTCTCGCGCGTGCCGTTTTCCATGTTTGAGGGCGGACGCGACACCGGCTTCTCCATGGAGCTTTGGGACGCATTGGCCAATGAACTTGGCTGGAGCTACACCATCGAGCGGGTCGACAGTTTTACCGAGATGCTTGGCGCGATTGAAGATAACACCGCCGACGCCGCCGTTGCGAATATTTCGATCACGGCAAGCCGTGAGTCGGTCATGGATTTTTCCCAACCAATTTTTCAGGCTGGCCTGCAAATCATGACCCCTCTGGGCAATGACAGCAGTTCCGTTTGGGCCGTCGTCCTCTCAAAAGATCTTTTGCTCGCTTTGGCGGGGGCTTTCGCACTTTTGCTCGGCGGTGGCATGTTGATGTGGCATTTTGAAAAGCGTCATCAAGAGTATTTCGACATGCCCGCCAGCCAAGCGATGTTCCCGGCCTTTTGGTGGGCTTTGAACCTTGTCGTCAATGGTGGGTTTGAGGAACGGCAACCGCGCTCGCCCATGGGCCGTCTATTTGGCGTGTTTCTGGTGATTTCGTCTCTGTTTTTAGTGTCCGTTTTTGTTGCGCGCATCACCGCAGCACTGACCGTCGATGCGATCCAAGCCAATGTGAACGGTCTCAACGATCTTTATGGCAAAACCATCGGGACGGTTGAGCGCTCGACTGCGGCAGAGTTCCTCACTCGACGTGATCTGAATTTCACGCCCTATCATGATCCTGCGGCGATGCTGAAAGCATTTGAACAGGGCGAGATTGACGCAGTGGTCTATGATGCTCCAATCCTCGCCTATTATGTGACCAAAGAAGGCCGGGGCAAAGCGCGGCTTATTGGCCAAATCTTTGTGCCGGAAAACTATGGGATTGCTCTGCCTTCGGGGTCTGCGTTGGCCGAACCGATCAATCAAAGCCTTTTGGAACTGCGGGAAAATGGCACCTACGATGCGATTTATCGCAAATGGTTTGGATCAAAATAGACTCGAAGCACGTCAATTGTGCCAAAAATCAGGATGTCCAAAGCCCCATAACGCAAGCGTCACCAACAAGACCAAGCCGACAGAGATCGCAAGGCTCACGCGCACAGATGTGGCATGAGCTTTGCTTTTCCAGCGTCTTGGGCGGATGCCTTTGAGGACAAAAACCACTTGAGCGGCAAGGTTTATGGCGACGATATTGACGGCCACGCTCGCCAAAGCACGCATAGCCATGCTCCAATCTTGCCCCCCGATCAAAAGACCGAATCCCGCAAGCGGCGGCAAAAGCGCGGCCGCGACCATCACACCGATCAAAGCGGAGGTGCCGCCAGAGGCGACCATAAGCGCCGCAGCCGCACCCGAAGCCAAAGGCAAGATCACGGTCTGAAGCGACAGGACGCCAGAGTAATCCAAAAGCCCGGTTTCTTGAGGTGCAGGGAACACCTGCCCGATCACCGCGCCAACCAAGACCGACACTAAAATCCCAGCACCCAAAGAGCGCGCCGAGATTTTCAACAAGGCGAGATTGCCAAGTGCTGTCGCAAAAGCAAAGGCGATGATGGGCCCCAAAAGCGGCGCGATCACCATGGCACCGATGACCACCGCAACTTGACCCGATCTGAGCCCAATTGCGGCAACACAGGTCGCAAGGGCGGACATGATCAAATAGTCTTTGGTCAGCGCCGCATCGGCGCGAATATCGGCATAAATGTCTTCGCGTGTCGCCGCCGTTTCCTTTTGAGCAATCCGCTCTTGTTCGTCTTCATCGGTGTTTTCTGGCAGGCTGGATTCGGTGGCCAAGGAATACAGTCGCCACCCAGTGCGCCCGTCCAATGTCTCAGCCAGACGGTCAATAACCTCTTGGGCATCGGCTTTATGCAGGGAAATAAATACCGTCACCCGTTCATCATCACCGCCACAGGGCACTTGCCACCAATCGCGGGACGACATTTCGGTCAGACAGCCCGAGACATCCTCGACATCTTGTTTTGAAATCACAAGCTGAACGAGGCGATCCGCCATGGCTTAGTGCCTCACGCCGTCATCGCCTTCGAAGAACGGGGTCAATTGCGCCACGATGACCGAATTTTCAGCCAAGGCGCGCTGCATCAACGCGCGTTCATCGTCGGAGATGTCGTGACCCTCGGCCAGCCGTTCCTCCAACGTGCCATACCCCGTCACATCAAGCGGCGCGAGGTCGGCCTGTTTCAGGATCGCGACGCTTTCGCGCACAGCCTCGGCTTCGTCCACTCCGGACGCGTAGATCATAAGCGCGCCGCCGGTGGCCCCTTTGGGCAACCCGTCGCCTTCTTTGCGACCCACTTCGACCAGCAGGGTATAGACCTTTTGGCGGCTGATTTTTGGTTCTTTTGTCATGCCATCCGTTTGCTCAGGCGGCGAGGGAAAGTCAAGCCTCAGCGGATTGACAGGGGTATGATCCCGTCAAAGAGAGGCGGGATCATGATAGGCGGCTCAGCGCACCCGGCGCGCCACCCAGATCAAAAGGCTTGCGCCAAGAACACTCACGACGAGCTGCGGCAGCCATGCATTTGCGGCATAAATTCCCATAAGCGACAGGATCAGATTTAACACAAAGGCGCCGACAATCCCCAAAACGATGTTCATCAGAAGACCTGTGTTGGCTTTCATCAGGTTGCTTGCAATCCAGCCCGCAATACCACCGATGATGATCGAAGCAATAAGTCCAAGTCCCATAAGACACTCCTTAGTTACTGACATTTGGCAACGAAAAAGGCGCGCAAAGGTTGCCCCCGCGCGCCCGCTCTCAATAGATATAGGGCGGATCAGTCGCGAAGCAACTCGTTGATCCCGGTTTTGGAGCGCGTTTTCTCATCCACGCGCTTGACGATGACCGCGCAATAAAGGTGCACACCGTTTTTCGACGGCATGGAGCCCGCAACGACAACGGAATAGGGCGGCACTTCGCCATAGAAGACTTCGCCAGTGTCACGGTCGAGGATTTTGGTCGACTGGCCGATAAAGACACCCATGCCCAAGACCGAGCCTTCGCGCACGATCACGCCTTCAACGACTTCAGAGCGCGCACCGATGAAACAATTGTCTTCGATGATGGTCGGGCCCGCTTGCATCGGCTCCAAAACGCCGCCGATGCCAACGCCGCCGGAGAGGTGGACGTGTTTGCCAATCTGCGCGCAGGAACCAACGGTAGCCCATGTGTCGACCATCGTGCCTTCACCGACATGCGCGCCAAGGTTGACGAAAGACGGCATCAACACCACGCCGGGTGCGATATAGGCGGATTTGCGGACAACGGCGTTCGGCACAGCGCGGAAACCTGCGGCTTTCCATTGATTGTCGCCCCAGCCTTTGAATTTGCTGTCGACCTTATCCCACCAACCGCCGCCTTGCGGGCCACCGGATTGTTCTTCCATATCTTTGATGCGGAAGCCGAGCAAAACGGCCTTTTTGGCCCATTGGTTGACGTGCCAATCGCCATTCTCGCGCTTTTCAGCCACACGCAATGCGCCGCTGTCGAGCGCGTTCAACGTCTCTTCGATCGCCTCGCGGGTTTCGCCTGTGGTGGCGGATGTGATCGTGTCGCGCGCCTCCCAGGCGGCTTCGATGGCGGCTTCGAGCAGTGCATTGGACATGTGGGTCTCCCGGATCAACATGGAATATCTGTTGGCAGAGGCTATAGTCGCTCCAGACCCCCCGCGCAACGCGTACGATGCCAAAGCGCGGCAAAGCAAAACACTTGTGAGGCACTGCACATCATGACCGATACCCCGAAAGCCCCCTCCACGCGCCGCCATCCGTTGCGCGACAGCCATATGGATATGGAAACGGCGCGGCATATTCCCGATACGCCGCAAACTCGGTCGCCGTCCTATGCCTTGGCCTTTACCGATGGCACGTTCATGTGCCGCGACGAATTGCGGCCCGTGCGGCTTCAGTTGGAGCTGCTGAAACCCGAATTGATGATGGCCGAATATGGCGTCGAAAGCACAATTGTGCTGTTTGGCGGCGCGCGCATTCCTGACCCAGTCAAAAAGGCTACGGCGCGGACCAAAACCTTGGCCGAACTGACAAAATACTATGATGAGGCCCGGACATTTGCCCGGATGATGACCAAGCGCGCCAAGGTGAACGGGCATCGCCACAATGTGATCGTCACCGGCGGCGGGCCGGGAGTGATGGAGGCGGGCAATCGCGGCGCTCAGGACGCCGGCGGGGTTTCCATTGGCCTCAATATCGTTTTGCCGCATGAACAGGCGCCGAACGAATATGTCACGCCGGAACTCTGTTTCAATTTCCACTATTTCGCGATCCGCAAGATGCATTTCCTGATGCGCGCAAAAGCGATTGCGGTGTTTCCGGGCGGGTTTGGCACGCTTGATGAGATGTTTGAAAGCCTGACGCTTATTCAAACCGGGCGAATGAACCGGGTGCCGTTTTTGTTGTTTGGCCGGGCCTTTTGGGAAAAAATCATCAATTGGGAGGCTCTAGCCGAGGCCGGAACGATTGCCCATTCCGACCTTGATCTGTTCAAATTCGTCGAAACCGCCGAAGAGGCCGTGGCCGTGATTGACGAGTGGTCGCTGGAAGGGGCCCGCGAACACATTGACGGACGCTGATGTTAGGTTTTTTGGGCGACGGAGATTTCGGCGTCCAAAAGATACTCGGCCGCGCTGTCGGCAAACCGAACGCCATCCATCGCCCGATGCATGTAGCGATCAAGGGCCATCTCTTGCACCACGGTGCCGATCGTTTGACCGCCCTCGCGCGCCAAAAGATGTAGCATTTCAACCGTCGATTCAGACAGCAAAAGGGTGATTTGTTCCATTTTGGAACCTCCTTGAGGTGTGCGCATTAAAAGGTCAGAGTGGCCTGTCCCACAGACTTTTGGGCCAGATATGTGTGGGCGTGCCCCCGAAAGGGCGCGCCGAATTGTTTCATGAGGGCCGCGTCGGGCTGACCAATCTGAGAGACCTTGCACAGGCGCTCGCCTTCGGTGGTTTGCAGGATCAAGCCATCGCCACGCTCGGCCAATTCATATCCCTTCGCGCGCAGCACATCCTGTAGATCGTCCCAGCCAGAGGCATAGGCGAAATCATGGGCCAAATAGGCCTGAAGCGCATGGGGTTGTTTTGGGCCTTTGTAGCCGAACGCCCCCTCACCGGGGCGTACCGCGACGTCTAACACGCCGCGAATATACGCCCCCATGGGGTGCCCGGCACAATGGGCCGCGTGTTGAACGCGGACACCAAGGTCATTATCGAATCTTATTTGTATCCATTCCATGCCGGGACTTTGCCCGGACATGGTTAAAGCCGCGTTACCACACGAGAACCTAGCGTGAACACACTGTTTCCACAGTCAAAAGGGATCACTTCCCGGCTTCGGCCTCGATTTGCTTGCGCGATTTGCGTTCGCGTTCGGTGGCGGATTTGAGCTGACCACAAGCGGCCATGATGTCTTCGCCGCGCGGAGTGCGAATGGGAGAGGCATATCCCGCCGCCAAGAGGATTTTGGCAAAGGCGTGGATGCGGTTGTTCGATGAACGTTTGTAGGGCGCGCCGGGCCATTCGTTGAACGGGATGAGGTTCACTTTGGACGGGATGCCCTCAAGCAGTTTGATCAAACGGTAGGCATCCTCGTCGCTGTCATTCACGTCCTTGAGCATCACATATTCAAAGGTGATGCGTTCAGAATTGGACACTTTCGGATAGTCGCGCAGCGCATCCAACAGCGTCTCGATGTTCCAGCGTTTGTTGATCGGCACCAACATGTCGCGGCTCTCATCCGTGGTCGCATGGAAGGACACGGCCAAGAGGCAGCCGATCTCTTTGGCCGTGCGGTGGATTTCCGGCACAACGCCGGAGGTGGACAGCGTGATCCGACGCCGTCCAAGGGCAATGCCGTCGCCATCCATCACGATTTTCATCGCGTCGCGCACGTTCTCAAAATTATAAAGCGGCTCGCCCATGCCCATCAAAACGATGTTGGAGAGCAGGCGAACATCCGGTTTACGTGACCCTTTTTCTGGCCACTCGTCCAAATCATCGCGTGCCATCATCACCTGACCGACGATCTCGCCTGCCGTGAGATTGCGCACCAATTTTTGTGTGCCTGTGTGACAGAAGGAACAGGTCAGCGTGCAGCCCACCTGCGAGGAAATACACAGCGTGCCACGGCCCTCTTCGGGGATATAGACGACCTCGACCTCATGCCCACCATTGATGCGGACGAGATATTTGCGGGTGCCGTCCTCGGAGACCTGTTTGGACACCACCTCGGGAATGCGGGCTTCGAACTTTGCATCAAGCTCTTCGCGGTAGGCTTTGCCCAGATTCGTCATCTGGGTGAAATCACGCACGCCCCATTGATATATCCACTGCCAAATCTGGCCCGCACGCATCTTCGCCTGTTTCTCAGGCGTCCCGTTTTCGATCAAAACCATGCGCAGGTCCTCACGGGACAGGCCGACGAGATTGATCTTGTCGCTGGGGTCCTCCTTGCGGGGGATGGTCAAAACATCCTGCGTGATCGGGGCGCGGGTTTGCATGCTCAGGGTCTCTTCTGTGATGGATAAGCGCGGCACATACAGGATTCGACGCTACAATGAAACCCATATGAAAAAGGCCCCGCAGGTTCCGCAGGGCCTTTGTTTTGTAGGAAAAAGGAAATTATTAACCGCCGCAGCGTTTGGCGGCCTCTTCAACGGAGGCGGTAAAGCCCAACAGCGAGAAGGTGTCTTTGGTGATCGTGCCACGCGCAGACCGCGCCGTCAGAGTCGCCGCAGAGCCGCGTTTCATCGCCGCAATGATTTTCGCGTCATCTTCCGGGGTCACGGCCCAGGCCGTTTCATCCTCGGATTTGGTGAACAGCGTGAAATCCGATCCGCCTATGTCGAGGCTGACCTCTGAGCCGGGGGCAAAGGGGTAGCCGCCCAAGAACGACACCTGACCGTTGACACCACTGGCCGGACCATAGGTCACGAACAATAGGATTTCACTGCGGGTAACCGATTTCAAACGGCCTGCGCTGTCGGTGTTAACGGTTTCTTTCGGCTTCGACACCGCCCAACACGTCTTGGACGGGGCGGCCTCTTCATAGACGTACCAGTCCGTGTTTGCGCCAACTTGATTGGTGCTTTCCTGCGCGACTGCATGGCTCGCAACCATAGCAAACCCCACCGCAAGAAGGCCCTGTTTCACAGAAAAACTCATGTTATCTCGCTGCCTCTAGCTATCATGGCCCATTTTCGATACGCCTCCGCTGTCTATAGCTGCGGTTTCGTGGCGTGATGAGACCTTTTTCGATGTTCCGCGGGCACAGTAACGTAAATCCGCTGATTTGGGAAAGGCCCCTTGGCGGAAATTCGCTGAAACGTGAAAGGAAAGAGCAAATGGATCAACAACGCCCCTCCACGCACCCCATGGTTGATGTCTGGCGCGGACCGATTTGCGAAAGCCGACATGACGGGTTCGCGGTGGTTTGCAACGCAAAAGGCGAGATCATTGAGGGCTGGGGCGATCTCGATACAGTGATCTTGCCACGGTCCTCGGTGAAGATGATCCAAGCGCTGCCTTTGGTCACATCGGGTGCCGCCGATGCCTTTGGTCTGAGTGTTGAACAACTCGCGCTGTCCTGTGCCTCGCACCAAGGCGCGCCGATCCACACCACGCGGGTTCTGAGCTGGCTGAATGGGCTGGGGCTGAGCCAAGAGGACCTGATCTGCGGCCCGCAACGGCCCTGGGACACGGACGCGCTTCACGCCCAAATCAAAGCGGATGAGGGCAAATGCAAAGTGCACAACAATTGCTCCGGCAAACACTGCGGATTTTTGACCCTGACCAAACATTTGGGCGCGGGGCCGGACTATGTTGATCCCTCCCACCCGGTGCAACGGGCCGCGCTTGAGGCGTTTGAAACCGTGACGGGCGAGACTTCGCCGGGTTACGGCATCGACGGGTGTTCTGCACCGAATTTCGCCACCACGGTGCGCGGGCTTGGCCGTGCGATGGGATATTTTTCTGGTGCGCGCGAAGACGGCGACACGATGGAACGCGCGGCGTTTCGATTGGCTAAGGCGATGCGCACCCACCCCGACCTGGTCGCCGGAGAGGGCCGCGCCTGCACCGAATTGATGCGCGCAGCAGGCGGCAAAGCCACGATCAAAACCGGCGCGGAAGGCGTATTTACCGCGATTCTGCCGGAACAGGGCTTGGGCATTGCGTTGAAAATCGCCGATGGAGCGACGCGCGCCTCCGAATGTGCGATTGCCGCTCTTTTGGTCAAGTTAGGTGCGTTAGACGCCAATGACCCGATGGTGAAAAAGCGGCTGAACCCGGAGGTGCCGAACTTCGCCGGAATCAACACCGGCGAGATCAAAACCGCCCCCGGTTTTCCGGTTTAAAACCAGTCCGCCATAAGTTTCAACGCCAAGGCGGTGGAGGCCATCACCAGCACCGGCTTGATCAGCTTTGCCCCCACGCGCGTGGCCAAGGTTGATCCAACATAGGCCCCGGCAATCTGCGCCGCGCCCATTGCCAAACCCAACATCCAAAAGGGTTTGGCGACCAAGATAAACCCGGTCAAACCGCCGATATTGGAGGCGAAATTCAACAGTTTGGTGTGGGCTGTGGCTTTGAGAATGCCGTAGCCCGCAAGGCTGACAAACCCGAGCATGAAAAACGCACCTGTGCCGGGGCCAAGCAAACCATCGTAAAATCCAATGAACGGCACAAAACACGTGGCAAAGACCACAGGCGTGATGCGTTGGGTCCGATCGACATCGCTCAGCCCCGGTTTGAAGGCAAAGAACAGCGCGATAGCGATCAGCAGAATCGGCAGACCCAGACGGATCACATCCGTCGGCAGAGAACTTGCCAAAAGCGCGCCAATCAACGCCCCGACAAAGGACAAAATTGCCGGGCCGATTTGACGTTTCAGATCCACATGTCCCGCCCGCGCATAAGTGATCGCGGCCATGCCCGCCCCAAACAGTCCCTGCACTTTGTTGGTGGCCAAGGCGGTGATCGGCGGCAGGCCCGCGAGCATCAAAGCGGGCACGGTGATCAAGCCACCGCCGCCCGCGATACTATCGACAAACCCCGCGGCAAAAGCCGCTGCGATCAACAGAAACAGAAGGTCGGTTGAGACCTCAAACATTCCGGCATTCAACTTGGGCGAACTCGGATTTCGCATAGCCTTGGACGTAAAGCAACGCGCTCAGATCGCCGTGATTGATGCGAATGTCGCATTCGGCGGCAACGGACGGTTTGGCATGAAGCGCAACCCCGGCTCCGGCCAGTTCCAACATGCCCAGATCATTGGCGCCATCGCCCACGGCCATTACATCGTCATGACCAAGGCCAAGACGGGCGGTGATGTCTTTGAGCGCTTGCACCTTGGCTTCGCGGCCAAGGATCGGCATCCCCGGCGCGCCGGTGAGTTTGCCATCTTCGATCAACAACGTGTTGGCGCGATTTTCGTCAAACCCAAGGGTCTGCGACACATAGCCCGTAAAGGCGGTGAACCCGCCCGAGACCAGCGCACAATAGGCCCCATCGCGTTTCATCGTCGCCAAAAGCGCACAACCACCCGGCATAAAGGTGATGCGTTCGTCGATCACCCGCTGGATGACGGATTCGGGTAAGCCTTTGAGCAAGCCGACCCGCTCTTTCAGCGCGCCTTCAAAATCCAATTCGCCATTCATTGCTTTGGCGGTGATGGCTTTGACATGATCGCCCACGCCCGCGACATCGGCCAATTCATCAATGCATTCCTGCTGGATCATGGTGCTGTCCATATCCGCCAAGAGCATCTTCTTGCGCCGTCCTTCTGTGGGAATGACGATCAAGTCGATGCCCTGTGCTTGCAGCCCATCCCAGACATCCCATTGATTCGACGGCACCGCCTCGACAGTGAATTCCGCAGCCTCTCCCAGTGCGAGCCATTTGAGATCGCCGCCGCCCCAAGCCGAGCGCAATGCATCGACGGTGGTCAGGTTGAGTGCCGGTACGGCGGGGTTTGTAAGCAGGATACAGGTGAACATGGGAGGCCTCCGTTTGTCGCCTGTTTACGCAATGAAATGCCGCGTTGCCAGTGCTATGAGCGCGCGTTTTGACGGTTTTCAGAGCAAGGCTCGAAGTTTCCAATCGGAAACGATCCAGCGCATATGCGACGTATGTCGGATAAAAATGCGACATCTTTTTGCGAATCTATATTGCTGCGCACTCGGAAAGCCTCTAATTCGATCAACGGGACACCTCTCCCCAACGAGAGGCATTTATCTGTAAGGATACCAGCAATGGCTACTAAGCACCCGCACTCGCGTCCTGCGAATCCGCGTTTTTCCTCTGGCCCCTGTGCCAAAATCCCCACATTTTCTCTCGATCTTCTGGCTGACGCCCCTCTGGGTCGCTCGCACCGTGCCGCCGTTGGCAAGGCAAAGCTGAAAGCCGCGATTGAGACGACCCGCGACATTCTCGGCATCCCCGAGGATTATAAAATCGGTATCGTTCCAGCCTCTGACACCGGCGCTGTTGAGATGGCCATGTGGTCGCTTTTGGGTGCACGTAAAGCCACGATGGTGGCTTGGGAATCTTTTGGTTCCGGCTGGGTCACCGATGTTGTGAAACAACTCAAAATCGACGCCGAAGTCAAAACCGCAGATTACGGTCACATCGTTGATTTCGCCGAGATTGATTTTAACACCGACGTTGTGTTCACTTGGAACGGCACCACCTCCGGCGTGCGCGTCCCCAATGGCGACAAAATCCCGGCCGACCGTGACGGCCTGACCATTTGTGATGCGACCTCTGCGGCCTTCGCGATGGACCTGCCTTGGGACAAACTCGACGTCACCACTTTCTCTTGGCAGAAGGTGATGGGCGGCGAAGCAGCGCATGGCATGATCGTTCTGTCGCCGCGTGCTGTTGAGCGTCTTGAAACCTACACCCCCGCATGGCCGATGCCGAAGATTTTCCGCATGACCAAAGGCGGCAAGCTGATCGACGGTATCTTTAAAGGCGAAACGATCAACACGCCCTCCATGCTCGCGGTCGAAGATTACCTTGTGGCACTTGAGTGGGCACAAAAAATCGGCGGTCTGCCGAAGCTGATCGAACGCTCCACCACCAACGCAAAAGTGCTTTGGGACTTCTGTGATCGCAACGATTGGATTGCCAACCTTGCCGAGGATGAGGCCACCCGGTCCAACACCTCCGTGTGTTTGAAATTCACCGATGATCGTATCAAAGACGGTGCGGCATTTGCGAAAGCTGTGGCGAAAAAACTCGAAGAGTATAACGCTGCCTACGACATCGGCGCCTACCGCGATGCCCCGGCTGGCCTGCGCGTGTGGTGTGGTGCGACGATTGAATCCTCTGACATCGAGGCTTTGACGCTCTGGCTCAAATGGGCCTTTGAAGAGTGCATCAACGCGCAATAAGCGCGCCAGATTTTCAAACATTCAGTCGGGCGGAGCGCGCCCGACACCCCCACACATATTTCAGGAGCGCCCATCATGGCCCCCAAAGTTCTCGTCTCCGACAGCCTGTCTGAAACCGCTGTTCAAATCTTCCGTGACCGTGGCATCGAAGTGGATTTCGAACCCAAACTCGGCAAAGACAAAGACAAACTCGCCGAAGTGATCGGCAAATACGACGGTCTTGCGATCCGCTCCGCGACCAAAGTGACCGCGGCCCTTTTGGAACACGCCACCAACCTCAAAGTGGTCGGTCGTGCCGGCATCGGCACCGATAACGTCGACAAAGAAGCCGCTTCGAAAAAAGGCGTGATCGTGATGAACACGCCGTTCGGCAACATGATCACCACTGCAGAACACGCGATTGCGATGATGTTTGCCGTGGCACGTCAATTGCCCGAGGCCTCCGCCTCGACCCATGCTGGCAAATGGGAAAAATCCAAATTCATGGGGGTCGAGCTGACCGCGAAAACCCTTGGCGTGATCGGCGCGGGCAACATCGGTGGCATCGTGTGCAACCGTGCGCTTGGCTTGAAGATGAAAGTGGTCGCCTATGATCCCTTCCTCTCCGAGGAACGTGCGGCTGAAATGGGCGTTGAGAAAGTCGAACTCGACGAGTTGCTCAAACGCGCTGATTTCATCACCCTGCACGTGCCGCTGACCGACAGCACTCGCAACATCCTCTCGAAAGAGAACCTTGAGAAAACCAAAAAGGGCGTGCGCATCATCAACTGTGCCCGCGGTGGTTTGGTTGACGAGGTGGCTTTGGCCGAATTGTTGAAATCCGGTCACGTTGCTGGTGCTGCCTTTGACGTCTTCGCCGTCGAACCCGCCACCGAGAACCCGCTGTTCAACCTGCCGAACGTCGTTTGCACCCCGCACCTTGGGGCCTCCACCACCGAAGCCCAAGAAAACGTGGCGCTGCAAGTGGCCGAGCAAATGGCCAACTACCTGCTGGATGGCGCCGTTGAAAACGCGCTGAACATGCCGTCGATGAGCGCCGAAGAAGCCAAAGTCATGGGTCCGTGGGTGAAACTTGGTGAAAGCCTTGGGTCGTTCATTGGTCAGGTCACTGAGGAAGCGATCGAAACCATCAACATCACCTATGATGGCGTCGCCTCTGAGATGAACCTCAAGGCGCTGGAAGCCGCCGTGATCGCAGGCATCATGCAGGCGGTGAACCCGGACGTGAACATGGTGTCGGCCCCGCTGATCGCCAAAGAGCGTGGCATTCAGATTTCCAAAACCACCCAAGATGCATCGGGCACATTTGATGGCTTCATCAAACTCGACATCCAAACGGTTGAAAAATATCGCACCATCGCGGGCACTGTGTTCTCCGATGGCAAGCCGCGCTTTATCCAGATCAAAGGCATCACCATTGATTCCGAGATCGGCGAGCACATGCTCTACACCACCAACAAAGACGTGCCGGGTGTGTTGGGTAAACTCGGGACATTGTTGGCCGAGCATGGCGAAAACATCGCGAACTTCACGCTGGGCCGCGCCTCCGAGGGCGGTGATGCGATTGCGATGACTTTCCTTGATACGCCGATCAAACCGGAAACTGTGTCCGCGCTGAAAGACACCGGGTTGTTCCAACGCGTGATCCCGCTGCACTTCAAAGCGTAATCAAAGCAACAGTCACGAAAAGATCACCAAGGGCCGCTGGAGTTTTCCGGCGGCCCTTCTATTTTGGCCGCAGCACAGGAGAGACACATGCGCATCTACGCCATCGGAGACATTCACGGACAACTCGACATGCTCAAGGCCGCTCATAAGCGGATTGAAGCGGATAAGGTGCGCGTGGGCGACCCCGATGCAAAGATCATCCACCTTGGCGATTACGTCGATCGTGGACCAGACAGCAATGGTGTGATCCAATATCTAATGGATGGGATCGCGGCAGGTCAGCCGTGGTTGGCCATTCGCGGCAACCACGACCGGATGTTTACCCGCTTTGTCCGCCACGGCATTGCTCATGATGCTCAGATCAAATCCGGCAAAAGCTGGCTACACCCGGCGCTGGGCGGGGTGGAAACGCTGGCCTCCTATGGCGTCGAGGCCAAAGACGGTGACTTTGAGCTCTGTCACATGCGCGCCCATAAGGGCGTTCCTACGGCTCATTTGGACTTTATCGAAAACCTGCCACTGACCCATCAATGGGGCAATTATCTCTTTGTTCATGCGGGCATTCGACCCGGCGTGGCGCTTGAGGATCAAGAAGAAGAGGATCTGATTTGGATTCGCGAAGGCTGGCTTGATTATCACGGCACATTGCCAGCGATGGTGGTGCATGGGCACACGGCCTTGGATGAGCCCACCCATTTTGGCAACCGCATCGACATTGATTCCGGCGCAGGTTACGGCCACCCGATGACAACATTGGTGATTGAGCACGGTCATGAAGAGGTGGTAACCGAGACCGGCCGTAAGCCCCTCACCCACGCCAAGCCCGGATAAGCTAAGGCTCCGCACGGCCCTGACATCGGCAATCAACAGCCTCAGTGCATGACATCTCTTGTGTGATTACGCGGATTTGCGGCTCTGCGCGGTCTTTTCATGTCAATTTTCGCAATTTGATTAAGACTCTCTTCACCCTGTTTGGACCATTCTACCGCAAAGCCCCGGTTGACTAGGACCGGGCAGGGTTTGAAGAGGTCCCATATGTCACTGTCTGAAACGTTTTCTCAGGAACGCCGCGCACGCCTTGCCGCTGAGCGGCTTCTGGAACTCAAACAGGCCGAGCTTTTCGAAGCCAATCGAAAGCTGTCGCAACATGCGCGGTCTCTGTCAGATGAGATCATCGTCAAACGCGAAGAGACTGAGGTGCTGCGCGGCGAGAACATCCGCACCAAAGAGGATTTGGAAAAGGCCAATGTGGCCGTCCATATTGCCGAACGCCGTCTTTGGGACTCGCTTGAAACCATTCAGGATGGGTTCGCCGTTTTTGACCCGTCTGACATCATGATCGCCGCCAATCCGGCCTATCTTCGGGTGTTTGACGGGCTCGAAGACATACAACCCGGCATCAGCTATCCCGACATTCTCAAACTCGCGGTCGAAGAGGGCATCGTTGATATTGGTGAACTGACCCGCGATGCCTTTATCGAACGCGCCATGATCCGCTGGCGTGCACCATCGCGCGAACCCCATGTGCTGCGGCTTTGGAACAACCAATTCGTCAAACTGGTCGATCGCCGCTCCTCTGACGGTGATATGGTGTCCTTGGGTCTCAACATCACCTCGACGATCCGCTACGAAGAACGGCTTAAAAAAGCGCGGACCAAAGCCGAGGCCGCCAACCGCGCCAAATCTGCGTTTCTGGCCAATATGAGCCATGAAATCCGCACGCCAATGAACGGTATGGTTGGCATGGCCGATCTCTTGGCGGAAACCGAATTGAACGAGGAACAAATCCTCTACGTCGAAACCATCAAATCCTCAGGCGAAGCGCTTTTGGGGCTGATCAATGACGTGCTGGATTACTCGAAAATCGAAGCCTCGAAACTGTCCTTGCACCCCGAACCCTTTGATCTTGAACGCTGCATTCAGGATGTTTTGGTGCTGCTACAACCCACCGCGACCCAGAAAAAAGTCGATCTGATCATCGACTATGACATGTTCTTACCGACCCGTTTCATCGGTGATCCCGGTCGGATGCGTCAGGTTTTGACCAATCTTGTTGGCAATGCGGTGAAATTTACCCATGCGGGCCACGTCATCGTCCGCGTTGTTGGCCTGCCAGAGGAAGGGGGCAAACGCCAGCGCATCCATATTTCCGTTGAAGACACCGGGATTGGCATCGCCCCTGATATGATCGAGCATATTTTTGGCGAATTCAATCAGGTCGAAGACGAGCGCAATCGCAAATTCGAAGGCACCGGCCTTGGACTCGCCATCACCCGTCAGTTGGTTCAATTGATGGGCGGAGAGATCTGGGTCGATAGCGAAGAGGGCGTGGGATCGTGTTTTGGCTTCCACATCACCATGGACGTGATTGCACAGCTAGAAGAGCAGCACCTGCCATCATGGATGCACAAAGCCGCGCTTTTGGATCATATCCATGCCAATTCCTTGATCTTGGAAAAGCAATTGACGGTGCTGGGATTTGAGGTGTCGCCGTTTGAAAGTGCTGATACGCTTTTGGCATCACCGCTCGATGCACAGGTTTTTTTGCTCGACAACAATATGCCAAACACCGACATCGGCACCTTGATCAAAACCCTGCGCATGCGCGGTGTCACGGCGCCGATCCTGTTGATGACCTCCGGGCCGGTTTCGGCGGGTTCTTTGGACGGGCATGATGCCACAACGTTGCAAAAGCCACTGTTGCGGGCAAACCTATGGCGGGCCTTGTCGTCGATCATCCCAGAAGAGCCAAGCCACCCCACATCCGAAACCGGTCGTCGCATGCGGGTTTTGGCGGCGGAGGACAACAAGACCAATCAATTGGTGTTCGGGAAAATGCTTAAATCCCTCGACATCGAATTGCGCTTTGCCAACAACGGGCGCGAGGCGGTGGAGCAATATCAGGGTTTTCAGCCGGACTTGATCTTTATGGATATTTCCATGCCCGAGGTGGATGGCAAAGAGGCCACCCGTCAAATCCGCGCGCTTGAAATTGACACCGGGGCGCATGTCCCAATTGTGGCCCTGACGGCGCATGCGATGGCAGGTGACGAGCATGACATTCTTGCGGCAGGTTTAGACCATTATATGACAAAACCTCTCAGAAAGGCGTCTATAGTAGATCGTATTTTGACAGAGCTTCCAAAAGGCTGCTGTCCAATCCTCCCGGAAGAACCAGCCACCGTTGCCTCCGGCGATACCGTCATGGCCGGCGAATAAGCCACTAAGCCGCCGCAATCACGTCCAACATAGCCGGGCCAAAACGTTCGGCAGGCTTTTCACCAATGATGCGCGCCATCGCGGAAAGGTCGCGCGGACGCAATTGGACGATTTTGGCAATCTGTCCGGGTGAAAGCGCCAGCGGTTTCAGCGTGCCACACTCACCACGCGCAAGTTTAAGTTGGATCTCTTGCAACTGATCAAACAAATCCCCACCACCGGAACTCGCAAGTTTGCGCCGTGACGGATGCACCTCGGGGCTTGGCGCGCCTAAGATGACCGAGAGAAACGCATCGCCGTAGCGTTCAAGTTTTTTGGCCCCAACACCCCCAATCCGCACCATCTCATCAAGGCTTTGCGGTCGCGTTTCGGCCATTTCGATCAGCGTGCGATCGGCAAACACGACGTAGGCCGGGACGCGTTGCTCTTCGGCAAGCGCGCGGCGTTTGGCTTTGAGAGCGGACAAAAGCGGCGCGTCTTCATCAGACACCAGCGCCTTGGCCACCGGGCCTTTGTGGGCCTTGGCCAAGGTATCGCGGCGCAGGGTGATACTCGCCTCGCCTTTGAGGATCGGCATCGCGGGTTCGGTCATGAACAACGCGCCGAACCGATCCGGGTTGGGCCGCACAAGATCGGCCCCCATCATTTGCCGAAACACCGCATTCCATTGCCGTTTGTCGTATTCTTTACCCACGCCAAACACCGACAATTGGTCGTGATTCCACTGCCCAACCTTGTCCGTCATCGTGCCCGTCAGCACGTCAATCAAATGCCCGGCGCCAAAGCCTTCGTCACACCGCAACACAGCGGACAATGCCTTGCGCACCGCGACCGTGCCATCAAACAGCGCGGGGGGACTGTCGCACAGGTCGCAATTGCCACAAGGCTCGGAGGTCTCGCCAAAATAGGACAGCAAGGTTTGACGCCGGCACATCTGCGCCTCTGCCAGCCCCAAAAGCGCATTCAACCGAGCATGATCCGCGGCGCGACGATCCGAGGGGGCCGGGCTTTCGTCAATCTGAGTGCGCCGAAACCGGATGTCGTCGGGGCCAAAGAGCGTGAGGGTTTCAGCAGGCGCACCATCGCGGCCCGAACGCCCAATTTCCTGATAATAGCTTTCGACCGATTTCGGCAGGTCGGCATGGGCGACCCAGCGGATATCCGGTTTGTCGATGCCCATGCCAAAAGCAACGGTGGCGACAACGATCAACTCGTCCTCTTGTTGAAACTGACGTTCGACATCGCGGCGACGCTCAGGCTCCATACCGCCATGATAGGCCTGCGCGAGATGACCCGCATCGGTCAGCGCCTTGGCGAGGCTTTCGGTTTTGGCACGGGTGCCGCAATAGACGATGCCGGATTGACCTTTGCGTGCAGAGGCAAAGCCAAGGATTTGACGGCGGGG
The DNA here is from genome assembly GCF_003047105.1 of Celeribacter baekdonensis. NCBI lineage: Bacteria > Pseudomonadati > Pseudomonadota > Alphaproteobacteria > Rhodobacterales > Roseobacteraceae > Celeribacter > Celeribacter baekdonensis. Next base: position 2,789,195 of record NZ_CP028475.1, on the reverse strand, counting down.
CTGATCTTTAACTGCGAAGGCGAGGTGGATGTTTGGCCGATCAAAGCCGCGCAGAAACGCCTCGGGCGTTTGGCCGTCAAACAGCCGGGTGATGATTTCGCCACGGGTTTCTTCGTCAGCGGTCGCAGTAAATGCGGCCAAAGGCACATCGAGCGCACGGCGCAGATCACCGATGCGCAAATAATCAGGGCGAAAATCATGCCCCCATTGCGATACACAATGGGCCTCATCCACAGCGATCAGCGACACATTGGCCCGCCGCAACAGAGGTAATGTACCACCGGAAGCCAAGCGTTCGGGTGCCATATAGAGGAGTTTGAGACGGTTTTCGGCGAGGGCAGCAAAGACCTCATCGGTCTCTTCATCGGTGTTGCCAGAGGTGAGTGCGCCCGCCTCGACCCCCACCGCCTTGAGCGCCTGAACCTGATCGCGCATCAAGGCGATCAGAGGAGAGATGACCACGGTCAACCCGTCACGCACCATCGCGGGAAGTTGGAAACACAGCGATTTGCCGCCACCCGTCGGCATGATCGCCAAGACATTGCGCCCCGCAATGACGGCATCAACGATCTCTTCCTGGCCGGGGCGAAACGCGTCAAATCCGAACACGGACGACAAAAGCGCGCGCGCGTGGTTTCCCGTGTTCGGGTCCGCCTTGAGAGTGTCCATGTGATCCTGCTCTTTGTTGCGGTCAGAATCGCACGGGCAGCCGCGAGGCTCAAGCGGTTTAGTAGAACATGCCTGCGTTGTTATAGATGATCCGCTCCAGCGCGTAGATCGCGATAAAGGCCACCAGCGGAGCAAGGTCGAGACCACTCATCGGCGGTAGGATTTTACGGATCGGACGATAGATTGGCTCCAACAAACGCGAGAGGCCTTCCCAGATTTGATAGACCAACGGCTGGCGCACGTTGAGCACCTGAAAATTGATCAACCAGCTCATGATGATCTGAACGATCATGACGAATTTCACGATGCCGAGGATCATGAGAAGAATTTGGGAAAGAGACATCATGTGCAGGGGTCCAATCAGTAAGGTTGTTCAATCACCTAAGGTCTCCGTCCCGATCGTGCAAGATGGACGATGTCGCATCCCGTGCCGCAACGTCCCGGCTTGACCGAATTTGCCGCGACTGCGAAAGGTTTACGCATGTATCCATTTGTCCGCATGATCCATCAATCCCGCAAAGTGCGTAACGCGCCAAAACTTGGCCTGTTCGACGCACATTTGTCGCATCACTATTGCCTGCCTTGGGACATTGACCTTTGGCTTGAGTTGAATAACGGAAGAACCTTAACACTCTTTGATCTTGGTCGGATTCCGATGTCGATCCGCAATGGCACCGCCCAGGCGGCAAAAACCGGTGGGTTTGGCATGGCTGTGGCCGGGGCCTCGGTGCGCTATCGCAAGCGGGTCACGACGTTTCAAAAGGTCGATATGTGGACCAAGCCGTTGGGGTTTGATGACAGGTTTCTCTATATCGAACAGTCGATGTGGGACCAAAAGGGTGACTGTTGTAACCATATTCTGATCCGGGGCGCTGTGATCAAAAACCGCAAAATGGTGCCGCCGCGCGACCTTTTGGCGATGATCGAGCCAGACATCGAAAGTCCGCCCCTGCCCGAGTGGGTTCAAAATTGGATTGAGGCGGACAACACGCGACCTTGGCCGCCTGTGCGCGATTGATGCCTTAGGCGTTGCGCGCGCCCCCATTTGCCTGTTCTATCGCGTCAACTGAGGTGAGAAGGCAGGACCATGGGCGCACCAAGTCACAAAAAACGTATCTGGGGCTGGATGATGTATGACTGGGCGACGCAGCCCTTTCACACGCTCATCATCAGCTTTATTTTCGGCCCCTATTTTGCCGAACAGGTGATTTCTTATCTGACGGCTGGCGGCATGGAAACGTTACAAGCCAAGGCGCAGGCGCAATCCATCTGGGGCTATGGTTTGACCGTGACCGGGTTGTTGATTGCGGTGAGCGCGCCTTTGCTCGGCTCGATTGCCGATGAAAGCGGTAGCCGGATGCCGTGGATCAAACTGTTCTCCGCGCTCTATGTGATTGGCGCTGCGGGACTTTGGCTCGCGGCACCGGGCGATTTCCCCACGGTACTCGTGCTGATTTTCTTTGGTTTGGGCCTGATTGGGGTCGAATTCACCACAATTTTCACCAACGCGCTTTTGCCCGCTTTGGGCACCCGCGCTGAGATTGGCAAAATCTCGGGCAATGGCTGGGCTTGGGGCTATGTCGGCGGGATCATTGCGCTGGTGATCATGCTTCTGCTCTTCGCCGAAAACGCCTCTGGCGGGACACTTTTGGGCATCCCGCCCCTGTTCGGATTTAACCCGGAGATGCGCGAAGGCACGCGGTTCGTCGGCCCGTTTGTGGCACTTTGGTTTGTGATCTCGATGATCCCGTTTTTCCTTTGGGTCACAGAGCCAAAGATCAAAGGCTTGTCACTCACCGGCGCCGTGTCAAAAGGCATTCGTGATCTCGGTCGCACGCTCGCGTCCTTGCCCTCGCGCAAATCGCTGTTTTCCTATCTGATCTCGTCAATGTTCTACCGCGATGCGTTAAATGGCGTGTTTACCTTTGGCGGTATTTACGCCCTTGGCGCGCTCAATTGGAGCGTGGTCGACATTGGCGTGTTCGGTATTTTGGCGGCTTTAACAGGCGCAATTTTCACCTATTTTGGTGGCTTTGCCGATCAAAAATTTGGCCCGAAACCCGTGATCATTTTCTGCATCCTTGTGCTGGTCTCAACCTGTTTGGTGATCTTGACCATCACCCGCGAAAGCGTGCTGTTCATGGCCGTTGACGCCACAAGCAAACTGCCGGATGTGGCGTTTTACATCTGTGGTGCGGTCTTGGGTGCCGTCGCGGGCGTGATCCAATCGGCAAGCCGCACGATGATGGTGCGTCAAGCCGACCCAGATCGGATGACAGAAGCGTTCGGACTTTACGCATTGTCGGGAAAAGCGACGTCTTTTCTGGCCCCTGGCTTGATCGCAGTGATGTCTGATGTCACCGGATCACAGCGCCTCGGCATTATGCCGCTGATCGGGCTTTTCCTTCTCGGGCTTGTGCTGTTAGCTTGGGTCAATCCTGAGGGAACGCCAGAAGGAACAAAGGTGTAAAAATGATGCGTAATTGGGTTGGCCTGTTGGCCTGTGTGATGCTTGTCGCCTGCGTCGGCGGCGGAAAAGACCGTGCGCCGGAGCACAAGGTCACAGTTTCCTCATCCGATCACAGACCTGCCAAAGAGGTCTTTGGCCCCATTGCTACGCCCTCAAGACAAGAACCAGCCTCCTTTGGCAGCTATGCCAAGGGCTGTATCGGCGGGGCGGCGCAATTGCCCGAAACCGGGCCGACATGGCAAGCGATGCGCCTGTCGCGCAACCGCAATTATGGCCATCCTGTTTTGATTGATTTCCTCGAAGATCTGTCGCGCAAAGCCGCCGCTCAACCAGGATGGGCCGGCATTTACGTCGGCGACATGAGCCAGCCGCGTGGCGGGCCGATGTCTTCGGGCCATGCCAGCCATCAAATCGGGTTGGACGCCGACATTTGGATGTTGCCGCCGAAACGGTTGGATTTAACCGCGGCGGAACGCGAAAACATTTCGTCGATTTCGATGCGCCGCGCCGCAGGTGCCTATGTTAACGACAGTTGGACACCACAGCATCATCAGGTTTTGAAAGCTGCGGCAAGCGACCCTCGCGTGGCGCGGATTTTTGTCTTTCCCGGCGCAAAAGTCCAAATGTGTAAGGATGAAAAGGGCGACCGGACGTGGCTGCGCAAAATCCGACCGTGGTATGGTCACCACTATCATTTTCATGTGCGGTTGAACTGTCCGAAAGGCGATAATGCTTGTGTGGACCAAGCCCCGCCACCGCCAGGCGATGGCTGTGCCGACGCGCAGGACTGGGTGAACAACATCCTCAATCCGCCACCGCCAAACCCCAATGCCAAGCCTGCGAAACCGAAACCACCAATCACCCTCGCGACACTCCCTGCACAATGCTCCGCCGTAGCCTCCTCGCGCTGATCGCGAGCCTTGTCCCGCTCACAGGGCAGGCCGAAAGCGCGCACTATCTGGGCAGCTTTGTGTGGACATCCCCTGAGGAGCGTTTTGGTGGATTTTCAGGGTTGGAAATATCGGAGGATGGGCATCACTTTTACGCACTCTCAGATCGCGCTACCCTGTTTTCCGGCACATTGACCCGGACTGACAAAGGCGTCGTGTCCGCAGCTCAAATTGATAAGGTTCAACGCCTCAGGTCCGAGAATGGTACCCCTATGGGGATCGCCAAAGGCGATTCTGAAGGGTTTGCTTTGGCGCCAAACGGCACCGCTTACGTCTCCTTTGAGGGCAAGCATCGGGTCGCACGACTGTCGTTTAAAACAGGACAGACGACGGATCTCAAAGGCCACCCCGATTTCACCAAGATGCAGGCCAATTCGTCGCTTGAGGCCCTAGCCGTGGATGAAAATGGCGCAATCTTTACGCTACCGGAACGCTCTGGGGCGATGGACCGCCCCTTTCCGCTCTATCGTTTTCGCGCTGGGACAGGCTGGGATCAGCCCTGGTCGATCCCACGGCACAGTGGCACGGATTTTCTACCTGTCGGGATGGATTTTGGCCCGGACGGGAAGCTCTATCTTTTGGAACGCTGGTTCACCGGGATCGGGTTTTCAAGCCGCGTGCGGCGGTTCGATATGACACCCAAAGGCCCCGCCAATGAGATCGAACTGTTGCGCACGACGACAGGCACCCATGACAATCTTGAGGGCATTTCGGTTTGGTCTGATGCGGCGGGGATTCACCTCACAATGATCTCCGACGACAATTTCCGGTTCTTCCAGCGCACCGAACTGGTCGATTACCTGGTGCCGAAATAGCGCTTGAATTGCAGTTATACTGGGGTTAAACGCGCCCATCGCCTCGCAGTCGCGGGGCCGAGTTGCCGTCACCTTCGATAAAAAACGGATCTAACATGAAACGCATCCTTCCTGGCATTCTTGCCATGGCCGCCATTGTTGTGGCCTCCAATATCCTCGTACAATTCCTCATCGCTGATGGGCTTTTGACCTGGGGCGCCTTTACTTACCCCTTTGCCTTTCTCGTCACCGATGTGATCAATCGCGTCTATGGCGTGCAATCTGCGCGCAAAGTTATTTTTGCGGGCTTTGCCACCGGCATTGTGTGTTCGCTCATCGGCACACAGATCATGCTGCAAGGCGACGGCTATACCTATGCCGCAGTCGCATTGCGTGTGGCTGTGGGGTCTGCCACCGCTTTCCTCGTTGCTCAGCTTGTTGATGTCTTTATTTTCAATAAGTTACGGGATGGAGCCTGGTGGAAAGCGCCATTTGCCTCTTCCTTCATCGGGTCGGCATTAGACACCACGATCTTTTTCACCCTCGCCTTTTCTCAGTCCATTGTTTTCTTTGGTGAAACTGCGGATATGGAAATTTCTTGGGCGTGGGATTCTGTGCCGTTCTTGTTGGTCGGCCCTGCCGTACCGCTCTGGGTCTCGCTCGCAGTGGCCGATTGGGGTGTAAAACTTGCCCTCGCCTTAATCGCTCTCGTACCTTTCCGCCTCATTGTTAGGCGGATGACGGCACCTTTAGTATAATTTTACTTGCCATATACCAAATCTGTGCCACCATCCAAGTATCGGCAATTCATCGAAAGGAGGTGGTCCAGTGTCTAGAGTGATAGTGGAGATTGAGGTCAAGACAGTCGGGGGGGCCGCGACTTAGAGGCAGTCCTTTGGGTTAAACACCCCTGATTGGGCTCTTTCCTAACTGGCCCATCTCCGAAGATCTCGAAGGGCTGTCTGATCTGGACAGCCCTTTTCCTTTGGCCGCATGTCGTTGTCAAAGGCCGCGCATTTAAAGCGTTCCGCCTTTAACCTGAAACAAGTTTATGGCGGAACGCTTTAGATGCGCAACAACACCTCATCGTAGAAATCCTTGGCGGCTTGCGGCAGTTCTTTGAAACGGTTGCGGATGATGTAATAGGGCGAGACTGTGATCTTTTCCGCAAGGTCTATGGTAGTCAAATGTCCGCCCAGAATAGGCCCGCTCAATAGGCTCGCGACCTCTTTCGATTGCGGTGCAATGACGTCCAAACTATCCAGCATGGCCAACACGATCAACAAAGACGAACTGTTGATAATGCGGGTCGGCGTGGGTTCGCCCGCGCTGTGAAACGCCTCCTCCACCGCAAGTCGGATGGGAGAACCGCGTTCCTGAATGACCCAATCATAGTCTTGCAAATCCTCAAGGCGCACATTGGCGCGGCCCGCCAAAGGATGGCTGTCGCGGATGATCAGACGGACGATTTCCTCCTGCGCCGGATGTACCAAAAAATCCCGACTGTCTTGGGTCGCAGGGATTCGGGCAAAGATGAAATCGAATCGGCCTTCGTCCAAACCCCGCACCAGATCAACGGAGGGGCCGACCTCGATAGTCACGTCGATATGCGGTGAACGGGCGCGCACCGCCTCCAACGCTGGCATCAGAGTCGAAACCGCAGGCCCTGTCACCGAGCCAATCCGAACCTCCCCCGCCTGCCCGCTTTTGAGCCGCTGGACGTCTTTATCGAGACCATCAAGTTCCGAGAGGATCACGCGGGCGTGGCGAACAAAGGCCATACCAAGCGGCGTGACCTCCATGCCTTTTGGCCCCCGCTTAAACAATGGTGCGCCCACGTTTTTTTCCATGTCGGCCAAGATGCGAGAGGCGGCAGGTTGCGACATGGCCATAGAGGAGGCGGCCTTTTGCAACTGCCCCACTTCGGCGATTCTAAGGATCAATCCGAGGTGGGTCGATTTGGTTTGTCGTAGATGGGCCATGGGAACATGCCTCATATAACATTTATGATATGCCAAACACACATAATAGAATTTTACAGTTATGTGAAGCCTGCCTAGGGTCCGCACTAGGGGATCAACCCTAAAACGGGACGTGGGAGACGGCCGGGGAGGCCGTGTGGAGCGTCCGATTGGGAGGAACTATGAAACTCAAAACTATTCTTGCCGCAGCGACTGCGGCAATTGCATTGTCGTCAGCGGCCTATGCAGACGGGCTTGTGGGCATCGCCATGCCGACCAAATCTTCGGCGCGTTGGATCGCGGACGGGGACAATATGGTTAAGGAACTTGAAGCGGCAGGCTACACCGCCGATCTTCAATATGCCGAAGACGACATTCCGAACCAATTGGCGCAGATCGAAAACATGATCACCAAAGGCGTGGACGTGTTGGTGATTGCGGCGATTGACGGCACCACCTTGTCGAATGCACTCGAAAATGCGGCTGCGGCGGGCGTGAAAGTCATCGCCTATGACCGTTTGATCCGCGACTCTGGCGATCTCGATTATTATGCCACATTCGACAATTTCAAAGTCGGCGTGCAACAAGCAACCTCCATCGTTGAGGGTCTGAAAGCGCGGTTTGGCGACGGACCGTATAACGTCGAACTCTTCGGCGGCTCGCCGGACGACAACAACGCCTATTTCTTTTACAATGGCGCGATGTCGATCCTTCAGCCTTTGATTGATGATGGCACCATCGTTGTTCAGTCCGGTCAAATGGGCATGGACAAAGTCGGCACCCTGCGCTGGGACGGTTCTGTGGCTCAGGCACGGATGGATAACATCTTGTCCGCCAATTATACCGACAAAGAAGTCCACGGCGTTTTGTCCCCTTATGACGGTCTCTCCATCGGCATCCTGTCCTCGCTCAAAGGCGTGGGGTACGGCTCTGGCGATTTGAAAATGCCGATCGTGTCCGGTCAAGACGCAGAAGTGCCGTCGGTGAAATCCATCTTGGCAGGCGAGCAATATTCGACCGTGTTCAAAGACACGCGCGAGCTTGCGAAAGTGACCGTCGGCATGGTGAACGCGGTTCTTGGCGGTTCTGAGCCAGAGATCAACGACACCACCACCTACGACAACGGCGTCAAAGTCATCCCCTCTTACCTGTTGGAACCCGTCGCCGTTGACGCCAGCAATTGGGAAGAGGTGCTGATCGGCTCCGGGTATTACAGCATGGATCAGATCAAGTAACCTCCACTTGATTTGAGATCAGCGTCGTCCGGGTTCTTTCCGGGGTCGGGCGACGCGTTTCCTTTGTCCCACCGGGGTGGGCGCGGACAAAGGCAGGACGGAGCGCGTGGCGCTCAAAGGGGACATCATGACCACACTTCTCGAAATGCGAGACATCACCAAAGAGTTCCCCGGCGTGAAAGCGCTTGATCAGGTGAACCTTGCGGTAAAAGACGGCGAAATTCACGCCATTTGCGGCGAAAACGGCGCCGGAAAATCAACCTTGATGAAGGTTCTGTCCGGCGTGTATCCGGCAGGCAGCTATGACGGCGAGATTCATTTTGAGGGCGCTTTGGCGCAGTTTCAGGGCATCCGCGACAGCGAAGATCGCGGTATCATCATCATTCACCAAGAGCTGGCTTTGGTGCCGCAACTGTCAATTGCTGAAAACATTTTCTTGGGCAATGAGACGGCCAAAGGCGGCGTGATCAATTGGCACGAAGCCAACCAACGCACCAGCGCGCTGTTGAAAAAAGTCGGCCTCAATGAAAGCCCAACCACGCTGATTGACAGTCTGGGTGTCGGCAAACAGCAACTTGTTGAGATCGCGAAAGCGCTCTCCAAGGATGTGAAACTTTTGATCCTCGACGAGCCGACAGCGGCGCTACAAGAGGGCGACTCGCGTAAACTTTTGGACCTGATGCTGGAGCTTAAGGCGCAGGGCGTCACCTCGATCATCATTTCGCACAAGCTGGGCGAGGTGCGCTATGTCGCCGACACAGTGACGGTGATCCGTGACGGTCGGTCGGTCTCAACATTGGACGCCAAGGCGGGCCTGTCCGAAGATCAGATCGTGCGCGACATGGTCGGGCGCGATATGTCCGACCGCTATCCCGCGCGCACCCGCCGGGCGGGCGAAATGTTGATGGAGGTTGAGGGCTGGAACGTCTGGCACCCCGAACATGCGGACCGTCAGGTGATCAAAGACATCGCGTTCAATGTCCGCGCCGGCGAAGTGGTTGGCATCGCTGGGCTTATGGGCTCAGGGCGGACCGAATTGGCCATGTCGATTTTTGGCCGCTCCTATGGGCGCGGCATCACCGGCACAGTCAAATTGCACAGCAAAGAGGCCGATGTGTCCCGTGTTGATCGGGCGATCAAGGCGGGTTTGGCCTATGTCACCGAGGACCGCAAAAGCCTTGGGTTGATCCTGGACGAAACCATTCGGTTCAACACCACTTTGGCCCATCTTGAAGGCGTGTCCAAAGGCGGCGTTTTGAACGCCAACGCAGAGACCAAAGTGGCCGAAGACTACCGCGAAGCCCTGCGCACCCGCACGCCCTCGGTGTTTCAAAAGGTCGGCAACCTGTCAGGCGGCAATCAGCAAAAGGTGGTTTTGGCCAAATGGCTGAACACCTCGCCCGAGGTTTTGATCCTTGATGAACCGACCCGCGGTATCGACGTGGGTGCGAAATACGAAATCTACGCGATCATCAATGAGCTTTCGGCACAGGGCAAAGGGGTCGTGATGATCTCGTCCGAGATGCCCGAACTCTTAGGCATGAGTGATCGCATTTACGTCATGAACGAAGGCGCTTTTGTCGGCGAACTCTCCGCCGAAGAGGCCAACCAAGAGCGCATCATGTCGCTCATCGTCAACGAATAAGGGGCCGTGGAAATGGACACTCACACCAAAGGGATTAAGGCACATTTGGCCGCCCATATGCGCGATTTCGGTCTGTTGTTTGCGCTGATCGCCATCATGGTATTCTTTCAAATCGTCACCGGCGGCACATTGATGCGCCCGGTAAACATCACCAACCTGTTCTTGCAAAACAGCTATGTGATCATCATGGCGCTGGGGATGCTCATCGTCATTGTCGCGGGCCACATCGACCTGTCTGTCGGTTCGGTGATGGGATTTGTCGGCGCTTTGGCCGCCGTGTTGATCGTTCACTACAACCTGCCGGTGGCTGTGACCGTGCCGATCTGTTTGATTGCGGGGGCCGCAATTGGCGGCGCGCAGGGCTATTTCGTGGCCTATTGGCGCATCCCGTCTTTCATCGTGACCCTCGCGGGCATGTTGGTGTTTCGTGGCTTGTCGCTGTGGCTGCTTGAAGGCCAATCGGTTGGCCCCTTTCCCAAGAGCTTTCAGATCATCTCAACGGGCTTTGTGCCGGAGCTTTTCCCAGCGAGCTGGGGCGAAGGTCTGGCGATGCTCTTTGGCGCACGCAAATTCAACGTGCTCTCCTTTGCGCTCGGCCTTGCCGCCGCAGTCTCTGTCATCCGCATGGGCCTGAAAGCGCGCAAACGCGATATGGACTATGGCATTGAGAGCGAACCCGCAGGGCTGTTCTGGGCCCGCACTTTGATCGTCAGCGCGGCCATCGTGTTTTTGATGTTCAAACTCTCCACCTTTCGCGGCCTGCCCAATGTGGTGGTGACCATGGGCGTATTGATCATGATCTACGCTTTTGTCACTGAACGCACCGTTATTGGCCGCCGCATCTATGCGCTGGGCGGCAATGAAAAGGCGGCGAAACTGTCGGGTATCAAAACCGAACGCCTGACCTTTTTGGCCTTTGTGAACATGGGCGTCTTGGCCGCTTTAGCTGGGTTGGTCTTTGCCGCACGGTTGAACACGGCGACCCCCAAAGCGGGCTTTTCACTTGAACTCGACGTGATCGCGGCGGTGTTCATCGGTGGCGCGTCAATGTCGGGTGGCTCGGGCAAAATCATCGGGGCCGTTGTGGGTGCCTTTATCATGGGCGTGATGAACAATGGCATGTCGATCATGGGCATCGGCATTGATTACCAACAGGTGATCAAGGGCCTGGTGCTGCTCGCTGCCGTGTTCTTTGACGTTTACAACAAAAACAAACAAGGCTGAGGCCTGACGGAAAGGAGCCATCCCATGGCATTTACGCCCGCAAAATGGCCGCGCCGACTCAGAAGCCAAGAGTGGTACGGCGGCAATTCCCGCGATACGATTTACCATCGCGGCTGGATGAAAAACCAAGGCTACCCGCATGACCTGTTCGACGGACGCCCGATCATCGGCATCCTGAACACATGGTCCGAGCTGTCGCCCTGCAACGGCATCCACATGAAGGAACTGGCTGAGAAGGTGAAAGCAGGCATTTGGGAGGCTGGTGGATTCCCGGTCGAAGTGCCGGTGTTCTCCGCCTCGGAAAACACCTTTCGCCCGACCGCAATGATGTTTCGCAACTTGGCCGCTTTGGCCGTGGAGGAAACCATTCGCGGACAACCGATGGACGGCTGTGTGCTTTTGGTTGGCTGTGACAAGACCACGCCATCGTTGATGATGGCTGCGGCCTCTGTCGATTTGCCCGCCATCGTGGTGACCGGCGGGCCGATGCTCAATGGCTACTACCGCAACGAACGGGTCGGGTCAGGCACGCATCTTTGGAAATTCTCCGAAGCGGTGAAAGCGGGCGAGATGACGCAGGACGAGTTCTTGGAAGCCGAGGCCTCGATGTCGCGCTCCACCGGCACCTGCAACACCATGGGCACGGCATCCACCATGGCGTCGATGGCCGAAGCCTTGGGCATGGCTTTGTCGGGCAACGCCGCAATCCCTGCCGTGGACAGCCGCCGCCGCGTGATGGCGCAACTGTCCGGGCGGCGCATCGTTCAAATGGTCAAAGACGATTTGAAACCCTCCGACGTGATGACCAAGCACGCGTTTGAAAACGCCATCCGCACCAATGCCGCCATCGGCGGATCGACCAACGCGGTGATCCACCTTTTGGCGATGGCGGGCCGGGTGGGCATTGATTTGACGCTTGAGGATTGGGATCGTTGTGGTCGCGATGTGCCGACGATTGTGAACCTCATGCCCTCCGGCAAATACCTGATGGAAGAGTTCTTTTACGCGGGTGGTCTGCCTGTCGTGATCAAACGTCTGGGCGAGGGCGGGTTGCTCCACAAAGACGCGATCACCGTGTCTGGCCAATCCATGTGGGATGAGGTCAAAGGCGTTGTGAACCACAATGACGACGTGATCCTACCCACAGACAAAGCGCTCACACAATCGGGTGGCATCGTCGTGGTCAAAGGCAATTTAGCGCCGAAAGGTGCTGTGCTCAAACCCTCCGCCGCCACGCCCGCGCTGTTGCAGCACAAAGGTCGCGCGGTCGTGTTTGAGGACATTGATGACTACAAAGCCAAGATCGAAGACCCCGATCTCGATATTGATGAGACCTGCATCATGGTGATGAAAAACTGTGGCCCCAAAGGCTATCCGGGCATGGCCGAAGTGGGCAACATGGGTCTGCCGCCGAAGATCCTGAAAAAGGGCATCACCGATATGGTGCGCATTTCGGATGCCCGGATGTCGGGCACCGCCTATGGCACCGTCGTGTTGCACACCTCACCCGAAGCCGCCGCCGGTGGCCCGCTCGCTGTGGTGCAAAATGGCGATATGATTGAGTTGGATGTCGCCAATCGTCGGTTGCATTTGGACATTTCGGATGCGGAATTGGCCGAACGGCTCGCAAACTGGACACCCCAACATGAGCGCGCCGAAAGTGGCTATGCTTGGTTACATCAACAACACGTTGAGGGCGCAGACACGGGGGCCGATCTGGATTTCCTCAAAGGTTGTCGTGGCTCGGCTGTCGGAAAGGATTCGCATTGATGCAACTTGCACTCGTAGGGATCGGCAAGATCGCAGTGGACCAACATATCCCCTCGATTTCCGCGTCGGATCAATGGGACTTGGCGGCCACTGTGTCCCGCCATGGTGCGGTTGATGGCGTCGACAGCTATACCGATTTTGACCAACTCCTCAGCGATCGCCCCGACATCCGTGTGATCTCCCTCTGTCTTCCTCCGGTGCCGCGGTTTGACTATGCCGCAAAGGCACTCATGGCTGGCCGTCATGTGATGTTGGAAAAGCCCCCCGGGGCGACCTTGGCCGAATGCCATGCCTTGACCAAACTGGCCAAAGACAACGGCCTGTCGCTCTATGCCACATGGCATTCGCGCGAGGCAGATAAGGTGGCGTTGGCCAAAGCATGGCTCGCGGACAAAACGCTTTTGAACCTGAAAGTGACGTGGAAAGAAGACGTGCGCCGTTGGCACCCGAACCAGGATTGGATTTGGGAGCCGGGCGGCATGGGGGTGTTTGATCCGGGCATCAATGCGCTGTCCATCGTGACCGAAATCTTGCCCGTGGACATTCATCTGCGTGACGCCACACTGATGGTGCCCGAAAACCGTCAAACCCCGATCGCCGCCAATCTGGCGTTTTATCATCCCCGCGGAGCCAACGTCAGTGCCGCGTTCGATTGGCGCCAAGAGGGGGATCAAATCTGGACCATCGAGGCGGTGACGGATCAAGGCACCCTGACGTTGCTCGATGGCGGCGCACGGATCATGGTGGATGGCCGTGAAGACGCGCTTGTAGACGACACCCCGCTCAGTGGCGAATACCCCCGCCTTTACGCCAATATGGCCGCTTTGATTGCGCGTGGCGGCATCGACATGGACCTGCGCCCGATGGTGCATGTCTCAGATGCGTTGGCCCTTGGCCGTCGGATCGCCGTTGACCCTTTTCACGACTGACACGAAAGATTTCCCGCTATGAAACACCCCTTAACTGGCATTCTTCCCGTCGCCCCCACGCCGTTTTTTGCCGATGGTCAAGTCGACTCTGAGGGCATGAAGCGCGTGTTGGATTGTATGATCGACCAAGGCGTCGATGCGATCTGTATCCTTGCCAATTACTCCGAACAATTCCTGTTGTCGGACGAAGAACGCGCGCTTTTGACCCGTGTGAGTTTGGAACATGTCGCCGGTCGCGTTCCGGTGATCGTGACCATTTCGCATTTCGCCAATGAGATTGTCGTAGCCCGTGCGCGCGAAGCACAGGCCATGGGCGCCGCGATGTTGATGATGATGCCGCCCTATCATGGCGTCGGTCTGGTCCCGCCTGAACACGCCATTTTCGGCCAATTCAAAGCCGTTTCTGACGCGGTGAATATCCCAATCATGGTCCAAGATGCGCCTTTGTCTGGCGTGACATTATCTGTGCCATTTTTAGTTCGGATGGCAAAAGAGATCGAAAATGTGTCTTATTTCAAGATGGAGACACCCTTTGCCGCCGATAAACTCGCAGCCCTTATCGAGGCGGGTGGTGATCACATCGTTGGCCCGTTTGATGGCGAAGAGGCGGTCACGCTTTTGGCCGATCTGGACGCAGGTTGTACCGGGACGATGACCTCCGCGCTTCAGCCGGAAAAAATCCGCCCCATCCTGATCGAGCACCGCGCCGGCAACATCGACGCGGCTTTGGATCAATGGCGTTTGTGCCTACCGTTGATCAATCACGAGAACCGCCAATGCGGCCTGCGCGCGGCGAAAACCGTGATGATGGAGGGTGGCGTGATCCAAAGCGATTATGTCCGCGCCCCATTGCAACCGATGAGCGCGCGCACCAAAACACGACTGTTGCAACTGTCGCGTGACCTTGACGTTATCGCCCTGAAATGGGGCAAATAAGAGAGGACATCCTCCCATGACCTTCACTCCACACGGCAAACATCTGATCGCAGGCGACTGGGTTGCGAGCAAAGACACATTCGCCTCCGCCCCGGCCCATGGCTCGTCACATCTGTTTTCACACGGCACACCTGATGTGGTGGACCGGGCGGTGCAAGCCGCCGAAGAGGCATTTTGGTCCTTTGGCTATAGCTCCCGCGAAGATCGCGCCGCATTATTAAACACAATCGCAGACGAGATCGAAGCCCGCGCCGAAGCGATCACCGAGATCGGATCGCAGGAATCCGGCCTGCCCGAAGGCCGCCTTCAGGGCGAACGCGGCCGCACCACGGGCCAGTTGCGCCTGTTTGCCACGCATATCCTCAAGGGCGATTATTTGGACCGCCGTCATGACGTGGCCTTGCCGGATCGTCAGCCTTTGCCACGCCCCGACATTCGGATGATACAGCGCCCGATCGGCCCGGTGGCCGTGTTTGGAGCCTCTAATTTCCCGCTGGCGTTTTCCACCGCAGGCGGTGACACGGCGTCGGCGCTGGCGGCGGGTTGTCCGGTTGTGGTCAAGGGCCACGATGCCCACCCCGGCACGGGCGAAATCATCGCCGAGGCGATTCATGCCGCGATCCAAAAATGCGGCGTACACCCCGGCGTGTTCTCACTCGTGCAAGGCGGCTCGCGCGAGGTGGGTGCGGCGCTTGTGCAGCATCCCCTCATCCGCGCCGTGGGCTTTACTGGCTCCTTGGGTGGCGGTCGGGCCTTGTTTGATCTCTGCGCCCAGCGTCCGGACCCGATCCCGTTTTTCGGCGAATTGGGCTCGGTCAATCCGATGTTCCTTTTGCCCGCTGCGATGTCCACGCGCGCGGCAGAGTTGGGCACAGGCTGGGCCGGATCGCTGACAATGGGAGCGGGGCAGTTTTGCACCAACCCGGGCATTTCCATCGTCATCGACGGGCCTGACGCCGACACCTATATGGACGCCGCGATCAAAGCCCTGTCTGCCACCGGCGCGCAAGTCATGCTCACCGATGGGATCGCCAAGGCCTACCGCTCTGGCCGAGACAAAATCGCCGCCACAAGCGGTGTCCAAGAGGTGCTGACCTCGACCTGCGACCTGCGCAACGCGACCCCCTATCTCTTTGCCACGACCGGGGCCGAATGGCTCGCGAATGAGGTTTTAGGCGAAGAGGTGTTTGGGCCGCTTGGCCTGATTGTTCGGGTGACGGATGTGAATGAGATGAGCGCGGTGGCCAAATCGCTTCAGGGACAATTGACCTGCACGCTGCACATGGACGCGGGCGATGCCGATCTGGCGCGTTGCCTTTTGCCAATCCTTGAACGCAAAGCTGGGCGCATCCTTGCCAACGGTTTTCCGACCGGGGTCGAGGTCTGTGACGCGATGGTGCATGGCGGGCCTTATCCGGCCTCGACCAACTTTGGCGCGACCTCGGTCGGCACCCTGGCGATCCGTCGCTTCCTACGCCCTGTCAGCTACCAAAACATCCCAGAGGCCGTCTTGCCGGGAGATCTGATCGGGTGAGCCCATTTGCAGACTGGATTGGCGTCGACTGGGGCACCTCGAACCTCAGGCTTTGGGCGATAGACGCCCAAGGTCAGGTGAGGATCGAGCGGAGTTCGGATCAAGGCATGGGACGGTTGACGCCGGAGCAGTTTGAGCCGGTGCTCCTGAACCTTTGCGACGGTCTGCTTGATCCTGCGCGCACGACCCCCGTACTGATCTGTGGCATGGCGGGGGCGCGACAAGGCTGGGCCGAGGCCCCCTATTTGCCGGTCCCCGTCACCTTGGGCGCACTTGGCACCGGGGGCGTTGCGCCTTTGATCACATCGCCCTTGATCACTGTGCGTATCCTTCCCGGCCTGTCCCAAGCCACGCCCGCCGATGTGATGCGAGGTGAAGAGACCCAAATCGCCGGGTTCGCAGCCCTTCATCCCGAATTTGACGGCACTCTCTGTCTGCCCGGCACCCATAGCAAATGGGTGACTTTGGCGCATGGAACAGTGCGCCACTTTCGCACAGTGATGACGGGTGAGATGTTTGCGCTTTTATCCGAACACTCCGTGTTGCGGCACAGTGTTGGCCGCAACATTGCCGGGGATACGCTCGATGAGGCCGCATTCATACGGGGCGTACTCCACGCTTTGGATGCGGGGGAGACGGCCTTTGCCGCGCTGTTTGCTCTGCGCGCCGAAAGCCTTTTGAACGCCACACCCTCCTCGACCTTGCGTTCTCGACTTTCCGGGCTTTTGATTGGCATCGAATTGGCCGCAACTCGCGATTTTTGGAGCGGACACAAGGTGACTTTGATCGGCGCTGGACCCTTGACCACACTTTACGCACGCGCGCTGTCCGAACTCGGTTCCACACCGCACATTGAGGACGGGCGCGATCTTGCTCTGTGCGGATTGCACGCCGCCTACCCGCATATGTTTGAGCCATAAGGACATCGCATGACACGCAACATCATCGCCATTTTGCGCGGTATCACCCCCGATGAGGCGGTGCCCATCGCCGAGGCTCTGATCGCTGAGGGCATCACCAAGATCGAAGTGCCATTGAATTCGCCAAACCCGTTTGCCTCGATTGCCGATATGGTCAAGGCCTGCGGCGCACGGGCGGTGATTGGTGCGGGGACCGTGCTTGAGACTGCGCAAGTGGCGCAGCTCAAAGCCATCGGCGCACAGCTTGTGGTCTCGCCCAACATGGACCCCGAGGTGATCCAGGCGACGAAAGCCGCCGGGATGCTGTCCTATCCTGGCGTGATGACCCCGTCCGAATGCTTTGCTGCGCTCAAAGCCGGAGCGGATGGGTTGAAACTGTTCCCCGGCGTGCTTTTGGGGCCCGAAGGGTTGAAAGCGATCCGCGCGGTCTTGCCCGCAGGCACCGAAGTGCTTTGTGTTGGTGGGGCAGGTCCAGATAATTTTGCCGAATGGGCCGCGGCCAGTGTTGATGGCTTTGGCATTGGCTCGGCGGTTTACAAACCCGGCGACAGTGTCGATGTGGTCCGCGACAAGGCACGCAGCATTGTCACCGCCTATGATGCGGTGTTCGCGCAATGAGGGCGCAGGTTTTTGATCCCCGCCCCTGTGTTTTGGGCGAAGGGCCGCTTTGGCACCCACTGCGACAAGAGCTTTTTTGGTTCGACATCATCGCATGCCGCCTCTTGGCCCGCCAAGGCGAAATCACACGAATGTGGCAGTTTGACGAACATCATTCGGCGGCGGGTTGGGTTGATCACGATACGCTTTTGATCGCCTCGGAGACGGGTCTTTGGCGGTTCAACATTGAAACCGGACAGCGTGATTTGGTTGCGCCCTTGGAGGCAGATCGGCCCGAAACCCGCTCAAACGATGGTCGTGCCGATCGGCAGGGTGGGTTTTGGATCGGCACCATGGGCAAACACGCAGAGCCCGGTTTGGGCGCGATTTATCGTTTTTACAAAGGCGAGGTGGTGCGGCTGTTTGACGGGCTGACCATCCCCAATGCCATCTGTTTTGCCCCCGATGGGCGCATGGCGTATTATGCTTGCACCAAGACCGGACAGATCAACCGTCAGCCGCTCGATGCGGCGGGGTGGCCTGTGGGCGCACCTGAGGTATTTATTGACCTGAACGATGCGGGATTGAACCCCGATGGCGCAGTCGTGGATGCCGAAGGCGGGATTTGGAATGCGCAATGGGGCGCGGGCCGCGTGGCGCGGTATTTACCGGATGGGACGTTTGATCGCGCCATATCGGTTGGTGGGGTGCATAGCTCCTGTCCGGCCTTTGGGGGGCCGGATTTGAACACGCTGTTTGTGACCACCGCGCGCGAAGACATCCTCGCACCGGATGCGGCACAGGGCATGGTCTACGCCTGTGACGCGGGTGTGAAAGGGCTACAGGAGCCGCACATCCTTCTGTAAGGGCCTTAAGACGCGTTCAAGCTCTCCAAAATCCGCTCATGTACATCTGCGGGCAACGCCTGAATGGCGCGTTCAATGGCAAGCCGTTCTTGGTGAGCGGTATGGAGTTGATCAATCAGCGAAATCACCACGCCCAGAGCTGTCTCATCCAAATCCAAATCAAACGACAGATCGCAGAGCAATTCCAGCCGTGCAATGTCAACGCGCCGAAACACATACCCTGCCTCACCCCGATCGGGCCTTACAAACTCGGCCTCGACAAAGCGAACAAGTTGGTCCCGGCTCAATCGGGTGATCGTGGTGATCACGTCTTCTTCGGAAAAATGCTCGGTCATGAGTGGCCCCCTTTCATCAGATCAACGCGAGGATCAAAGGCATTTTTGTCACGATGCGCGGCCATAAAGTCTCGTAAATCTGCATCGACCTCAGGCGGGACGACGATTTTAAGCTCGACCTTTTGATCGCCTTTCTCTTTCGCCCCAGCGCGTTCAATGCCACGCCCCCGCAACCGCAGAATGCGCCCCGAACTGCTGCCAGGCGGAATGGTCAAATCCACGGGACCGTTGATCGTCGGCGTGCTGACTTTGCCGCCCAAAATCGCCTCTTCGATGGTAATCGGCAGCGTCAGGAAAATATCATCCCCGTCGCGGTGAAACACCGGATGCGGGCGTACAGACACGGTGATCAGCGCATCTCCGGCGGGGCCTTGTCCAAATCCGGGCGCGCCTTTGCCACGCAGACGGAGGGTTTGGCCATCCGCAGTTCCTTTGGGAATACTCACCGAAAGAGCCTGCCCGTCCGGCAAGGTGATCCGTGTTTTGGTGCCCAAAGCAGCCTCCAGAAACGGCACGTCAAGACTATACCGCAGATCAGCACCACGCGCTGAGGCCCCTTGGCCACCAAACCCGCCACCGCCGGATTGCCGCGCGCGATTGCGCAGGATTTCAGCGAAAATGTCGGCGGGATCGGTATCCGCACCATAGCCCCGCCGTTGCTGATAGGTATTGTCGGAAGCATCCGCAAAATCACGGTAATATTGGCGCGGAGGCCGTTCCGCCCCCTGCGCGTCAATCTCACCCGCATCATAGCGTGCGCGGGTTTCCGGCTTTTTCAAAAGATCATAGGCCGCGCCAATCGCTTTAAACCGATCTTCCGCATCGGGATCATCCGGGTGCAAGTCAGGGTGGCTGGTGCGCACAAGTTTGCGATAGGCTTTTTTGATCTCATCTGCCGTCGCCGATACAGTCAGGCCAAGCACTTTGTAAGGATCATCAGGCATTTTGCCTCCTTTTCGTCCTGCACAACGTCACCTCTGATCTGGCATGCGCAAGGGCTTATTCGTCCGTATTTCGATCTGACAGATACCTGGCCAACACAAACGCAGCCGTAAAGGCCACGAGCGAGGGAAGCGTGTCTGTTTCGGGATTTGCCGCAGTGGGTTCGGGTGCAGGCTGGGGGCTGGGTGGGTCGGTTCGGTCCTGTCGCGCTTCGTGCAGCGACAGGGCCAAAATCACCCCTGCGCTGACAATCAAGCCGACGCCCATCACACCCGCCGCCATTGGCGGGCCAAGCTCTACGCTTAACGTCAGGTAGGCCCAAAGCAACACAAAGCAGACGCCCACGCCCGCAATCAGCCCAGCAATCACAATGGCGATGGCCGACCAGAGCATCCTGCGTGCGCCCGCTTTGATGTCACGTTCTGCGCGTTGCAATAAAGGGAACACCATTCGCCTCAACGCCGCGACGCGAGCCCAACCAAAAGCCCCGCAACTGCAGCCAGACCGATGGCCATAAAAGGATGGGTGGTGACCGATGCTTCAAGCTGTGCCTCGGCACTGCGACCTTTGCGCTCAACATATTTTTGCGCTTCCTCAAGCCCTTCGGCAATATCGGCACTCATGTCGCGCCCCTGCTTGGTCGCGGTCGACCCAACGGACTGTGCGAGCTTTGCAATGTCCTCGCGCAAAACGGCCAATTGCTTGGTCAGTTCTTCGAAATCTTTGGCAACAGACGCAGCATCGGGGGTGTTGGTTTCACTTTTCATCGAAAACTCCTTCTGTGGAACTGGCATTAAAAAGGGCGGAAAATCAAAGTCGAACCCCCTCTCGGGCCTGTTCTATGGTTTGACCTTGGGAGGAGTCGCCAGAGGTGTCAACCGCAGCTTCGGCTCCAAGAACACCTGTGCAACTCTATGCCCACGCGTCCGACCCTCGCCATAGTCAGCCGCGCAAAGATCATATATGGTCGTAGCGCCTGAATTCCACCGCATCTGCCCCCTCTTGCCCCTCACACGGACCCTGTCATGCCCCTGTTTGTCACCGATAAAATCGAAATTGCCGATTGGGAGATCACCGAGCAATTCGTGCGCGCCTCCGGTCCCGGCGGGCAGAACGTGAACAAGGTCTCAACGGCGGTGGAACTTCGCTTTGAGGCGGCGCGCTCACCGTCCTTGCCGGAGCCAGTGAAAAACCGACTGCGGCGCTTGGCGGGGCGGCGCTGGACCAAAGACGGCGCTCTGGTGATGTTCTGCGACGAAACCCGGCATCAAGCGCGCAACCGCGAGATCGTGCGAGAACGGTTGGTGGAGTTGATCAAACAGGCGGCGGAAAAGCCGAAATTCCGGGTCAAGACCAAACCGACACGCGGGAGTGTCGAGCGGCGGATCAAGGCGAAGAAGGTCCGGGGGGAAGTGAAGGCGCTGCGGGGGCGGGTGGATTAACCATTAATTAAGTTTGGAAATACCGAGAGCATTCTCAATTTGGGACTTTTGGTTCTTCAAACTACGGTAGTCGCTTGGCGTCTTAACAATTGTCAGGCATTCCAAGCCTTCCAAATCTGGATTTGGCTCCAGCCTGACATGATTTTTCTCTGATTTTTGTGTGTATCCATATCTGGTTAACAACACCGAAATTTCTTTTGGAAATTTTTTTGGATCGCGAATAACCCTATCAAGTTGCCGCTTGAGCTCATCTACTTCTTTGGATCGCACGTTTTTTCAAGCAATTGTCTAGCAACAGCCTTTGTGCGACCGTCAAGACCATACATTTCAGCAGCTTGAAGTGCTGCTTTGATGAGGTATTGAAGCCGATCACTTGTCTCACCTTCGTAAATTTCCATAATATCCATAACAAACAGATCTTGGTTCCACTGCGATGAATTTGTCTCATTACCTATGAAGCTCGAGGCAACCATTAAAGCGCGAGCTTCAAGCTCTTTAATGCGCTCTTTGAGAGCTTCAATTTCTTGTGTATACAGCTCTTCGGTCTCTTTGACGCTAAGTCGGTTGCGATCTCGTTCTCGCTGCCGCCTATAAGCCTGTTCCTGCAATTCAGTCCAGTCCCAACCCTTCGCAGGAAGACGAGAGCGCAGGTCGTAACAATACTCGAATATCCAAGAGAAAAGCTCATGCGCATTTTTAATCGCTCCGCCGACGTAGAATTTTCTACCCCTTGGAGAGCCCGGAGCATAAACTCCAACTGAACCGCCGTAAACGTTGGCTCCAGCCACTAGGTCGCGAACTCTGATGCTAAAATCCCGCGAAGGCTCCACGACTATATGCGCCACTCCTCCTAGATCATAAGCTAACTTGCCGATCTGCTCTCGAGACAAGGCGTGTTTGTTATTATTTTCACATGAAACGTATACAATAGGGAGGTGAAAACTTGCAGCTCCCGAAACAATTTCCGCAGCAACTTGAACTGAAGCGGCGGTTTCATCTAGGAACTGAGCTTTGTCGGAAATCGAAAAATAGCCGTCATCTCCGGCCTTGCCCTCCTGAATAAGAGCTTTAATGATAAAAGGTTTCCTAGGCTGTTCAATTAATGCAGTAGAACTTTGTGCGATGCACTGTGTGCGGACTCGAAGTATTGAAAAATCGCTATCGTCTAATTGTCCCGAAATTACCAATTCGGTTCGCCAAAGGCGTCCATCCGCATCAGGGTTATCGTATCTAAAACCTATAGCCCTTGAACCATCTTTGCTCGTAAATTCTTGAAGTTTTAGCTCCTCGCCATTTTCAGAAGAGATACTTGCATTTTCTCGTTCAAGGTCAGATTTTGCAGACGCGTTAAACAAACAACAGTAACTTGTGCCTTTAAGCCAACCGGTTACCAATGCAACAAACTCAGCTCTTGAGTAATTATTTACGGGAAATTCTGTGGAAAATGGCAGCATTTGAAAATTCCTAGTTTATTCTAAACTACCACATCCATAGCACGCTGATCCCCAACCCCAAACACCCGTTTATACCGCTCGACCTCGGCCTTCGGCCCCATCGCCTTGTTCGGATTGTCGGACAGTTTCACCGTCGGTTGCCCGTTGGCTTCGACCGCTTTGCAGACCAAGCTGAACGGTGCCAAGGCATCGCCTGCGGTCAGGCCTCGGAAGTCATTGGTTAGCAAAGTGCCCCAGCCGAAAGACGTGCGAACCCGCCCCGCGAATTGCGTGTGCAGTTCGATGATTTTGTCGGTGTCCAAGCCATCGGAAAAGATCACCAGTTTCTTGGTTGGGTCTTCGCCGCGCGCTTTCCACCAGTCAATCGCCACTTCCGCCGCCGTCGCGGGATCACCGCTGTCGATGCGGATGCCGGTCCAGCCCGCAAGCCAATCCGGCGCGCCATTCAAAAAGCCACGCGTGCCGTAAGTGTCGGGCAGGATGATGCGCAGGTTGCCATCGTGTTCTTCGTGCCAGTCGGCCAGCACTTCATAGGGCGCTTGGCGCAGCGCGGCGTCGGATTGGGCCAGCGCAGAATAGACCATGGGAAGTTCATGGGCATTGGTGCCAACTGCTTCGAGATCGCGTTTCATCGCGATATGGCAATTCGAGGTGCCCGAAAATTTCTCGCCCAGCCCCTCAACCATCGCCTGAACGCACCAATCCTGCCAAAGGTAAGAATGGCGGCGACGGGTGCCGAAATCAGCGATTTTGAGCCCCTCAAGCGGTTTCAGCCGTTCGATTTTTTCCCAAAGTTTGGTCATGCCACGGGCGTAGAGCACCTGAAGCTCGAACTTTTTCATCGGCCCAAGCACAGCCCGCGAACGCAGCTCCATCAAGATCGAGAGCGCCGGGATTTCCCAAAGCATGACCTCGGGCCACGAGCCTTCGAAGGTCAGTTCATATTGGCCGTCTTTTTTCTCAAGCTGATAAGGCGGAAGGCGCAGGTTTTCAAACCACTCCATGAAATCCGGGCGAAACATTTGGCGTTTGCCATAAAACGTATTGCCACGCATCCATGTGCTTTCCCCACGCGACAGGGAGAGAGAGCGAACATGGTCCAACTGTTCGCGCAGCTCGCCCTCATCAACCATCTCGGCCAAGCGGATGGATTTGGAACGGTTGATCAGCGAGAAGGTGACCTGAGTGTCAGGTTTGTTGCGAAACACCGACTGACACATCAGAAGTTTATAAAAGTCAGTGTCGATCAGGGAGCGGACAATCGGGTCGATTTTCCATTTGTGATTGTAGACGCGGGTGGCGATATCGACCATGAGCAGGCCCCTTCTTGTGACAGAACGGTTAAAGCAGGGCAGAGAGGGGTTTGGCAAGCAGGCCCATGGTTTTGTTCGTCATTTGCAAAGATTTACGTGTTAGACGGGATTTGAATTGTGACAAAAGGACAGATGATGAAAGCGATTTTGGCAATGGTGTTTTGGATCTTGGCCACAGGGTCGGCCATGGCGCAGAGTGATTGGGACTACGGGTCGTGGCGGGTGTCCACCTTTTCCGAAAACGTGGGAACGGCAGGGATCGTTGAGGACGTCTATCACTATTGTATCGCCAGCAGTGGCGGCGATGGTGACCCGCGGATTTCGATTGAGTTCATGAGCCATGATGCGGGCCCGCCGACGGTGTACCCTTCCGTGGTGATCGAAGAATACGCACCACGCGGCTATGACACCCAGATGCAGGACGGCATGACCGGCTACATCATCTTCGACAGCTATGAGACCGCCGCCGCTACCCCCATCACAAGCTATGACCCCGACGGCTATAAAATTGCACGGGTGAGTTATGATCAGCCCTACAGCCAATGGATGTTGCAAAAGATGCAGGCCAACGGACGGTTGGATTTGGTCATTCAGGGGCGACCTGTGGCGGCATTTCAACTCAATGGATTTACGGCGGCTTACCTAAAGGCCGCAGACGAATGCGGATTTTCCGGGGTCGGCGTGATCCCGTAATTATCGGTCGCGCGGGGTCCAATCCTCGTCTGTCTCCACCCGTTTGTCGCCGCGATGCCTCAGTTTCATCGCCAGCCCAAGCGCGATGCCCACACCGATGGCAAGAGTCAGATCGGTGAGCACCGTGAGCAAAAGTGTGATGAGCAAAAGCACCTGATCCGAACGGGGAGCACGCAGATAACTGCCCCAGCGATGCGGCTCAGACATGTTCCACGCGGTCAAAAGCAACAGACCCGCGAGGGCAGGCATCGCAAGATACCCAGCCAATGGCGCGGCTAGCATCAAAATAACGAGAATGGTCAGCGCATGGACGATCCCCGCCACCGGGGTTTTGCCGCCCGCGCGCACATTGGTCGCAGTGCGGGCAATGGCACCTGTCGCGGGCAAACCGCCAAACAATGACGATCCCAGATTGGCCGCCCCCTGTGCCAAAAGCTCCGCATTCGAGCGATGTTTGCCCGAAATCATGCGATCCGCAACCATGGCGGACAAAAGCGATTCAACACCTGCCAAAAACGCGATGATCACGGCCGAAGACAAAAGGGCACGCACCCGATCAAAGCTCAGGTCAGGCAGATGCGGCATCGGCAGGCTACGTGGCAAATCGCCAAACCGCGATTGAATGGTCGCGACAGGCAGATCAAAAAGTGCCACTGCCGCAGAGGTGATCGCCACCGCCACAATCAGCCCCGGCAACCGTGGCGCAACCCGGCGGAACAAAACGATCAACACCATGGTGGCCAATCCTATGGCAAAGGCCGACGGGGTCATGACAGGCAAGGCGTGCCAGATCGCGGGAATTTTCGCGATAAAATCGGCGGGCATCGTGCCGGTCAACCCCAAAAGATCGGGGATTTGGCTCGTGGCAATGATCACAGCGATGCCGATGGTAAAGCCGTTGATCACCGCTTCGGGCACATGGCGCACCAAGCCACCGGCATGGAATGCCCCGGCCACCAACAGGATGATCCCGGCCATGAAGGTCGCGGTGACCAATCCGACATAGCCATGCGTCGCCACCACCCCGGCAACCACCACGATAAACGCCCCGGTCGGTCCGCCGATCTGAACCCGGCTGCCGCCCAGCGCGGAGATCAAAAACCCCGCGACGATTGCGGTGACAATCCCCTCCGCAGGCCCTGCGCCAGAGGCGATGGCGATGGCGATGGACAGTGGCAGCGCGACCAAAGCCACGGTGATGCCCGCAAAGACATCGGCTCTAAACTGGGCTTTTGAGTAGGTTTTGAGAGTGGTGAAAAGTTTCGGTGTCATGCTCTTAAATGATCTCAACCCCGGCGGCTTTCATCCCGTCGATCGCCGCCGCCTTTGAGCCATCCATATCAATGGCACGACACAAATCCTCGCGAACAGAGACTTTGAATCCAAGCCGCGCTGCATCGACAGCGGAGAAATTCACACAGAAATCAAACGCCAAACCGACCAGTGTGAGCGTGTCGATCCCACGGGTTTTGAGATAGCCCTCAAGTCCGGTTGGGGTCACATGATCATTCTCGAAAAAGGCCGAATAACTATCTATCTCAGGGTTATACCCTTTGCGAATGATCAGGTCGCCATCAACCCGAAGCCCCGGATGAAAGGCCGCGCCGTCCGTGCCCTGAATGCAATGGTCGGGCCAAAGCACTTGCGGGCCATAGGGCATCTCGGTGGTGCTAAAGGGCGGTGCCGAATGGGTGCTGGCAAAGGACGAATGCCCCGCAGGGTGCCAGTCTTGCGTCAGGATCACGGCAGCGAACTCATCCATCAAAGCATTGACGCTGGGCACGATCTCATCCCCCCCGGGCACGGCCAGCGCACCGCCGGGACAAAAATCGTTTTGGATGTCGATGACGATCAAGGCTTCATTGGCTGAACGCATGGGAGTCTCCTTTGTCTCAGGGGTAGCGCGCGTTGGCTTGGCATTGCAAGGGTCATGGCGCGGCCGATCGCATCAGGCGTTAGGGGTACGCTTCTTTAAGAGGCCTTGGGACAGGAAGGGAAACTAACCCCTAATTTGCATCCGCAACACCTGCCCAGCACGCGCGAAAGTCACCCGCCACATCCCCGGTCTGGTGTTTGCCACCGCGGACAGGGCTTCCACATCGTTCAACGTGACACCATTCACATCCAAAAGCACATCCCCCGGCAAAAGACCCAAACGTGCGGCAGGTCCAGACAGTGACATCAGGATCACCCCTTTCGACATCAGTGGCAAATCGTATTGATCAATCAAAGCCGGGGTGAGGTTTGCCACAACAAGACCCAAAAGAGGGCCAGAAGAAGAGATCGTAAGATCCTGTGTGTCACCCGTACCGGGGGCGGCAATAAGATCCAAATCCAGCGTAATAGCCTCGCCATGACGCATGGCACCCAGACGCACGGTTTGACCAATAGGAGAAATGGACAGGCGATATTCGAGATCGGAAGGCGACAAGACGGGCAACCCGTCCAAGGTCAAAACCACATCCCCGGCAGAGAGCCCAGCTTTGGCAAAGGGGGATTGCGGATGCAGCTCGGACAGGACCACGCCTTCGGGACGCGGCAGGCCCAGAGCCTCGGCCACGGCTTCGTCGACGGCTTGGGTGGTAACACCGGACCACGGGTGGATGAACGTGGTTTGCCCCGCTTTGGCTTGTCGGGTGAATTCACGCACGAGGTTGACGGGAATGGCAAAGCCGATGCCATTTGAGCCGCCAGAGCGGGACAGAATAGACGTATTGATGCCCACCAAACGGCCCGCCATATCGACCAAAGCGCCGCCGGAATTGCCCGGATTGATGGCCGCATCGGTTTGAATATAGGAGCCCGCGCCGCCCGGTATGGCACTGCCCGAACGGGCAAGACCGGAGACAATACCGGAGGACACGGTTTGACCGATGCCAAAGGGATTGCCGATGGCCAGAACCAAATCACCCACCTCCAAGGCGTCACTGTCGGCCAAAGGCAAGGCAGGCAGGTCGGCAGCACCATTCAAGCGCAGGACAGCGATGTCGGCATCTTTGTCGGCGAGGACAACAGTGCCCTCATATTCGCGTCGGTCATTGAGCACGACGCGGATGTCTGAGGCCTCGCCAACCACATGGTAGTTTGAGACCACAAGCCCCTCTTTTGAGACAATCACCCCAGAGCCGAGGGAGCGTTGAACCCGCTGGCGGGCAGGGCCGTTTTGGAAGAATTGCGAAAAGAACGGATCACCCGCGAAAGGAGACAAGCGATCTTGGACGACGCGAGAGGCATAGATATTGACCACAGAAGGGGAGGTTTCTTTGACCACTGGAGCAAAGGACAGTTGAATTTCGGCGCGGGTTTCGGGGATCTTTGGCGCGTCAGCCAAGGCGTTTTGCACCGGGTTTGAGACGGAAAGCACAAAAAGAGCGACCAAAAGAGCGCTGCGTTTCATTGCGGGACCTCGTGTCTAATGCGGGATGTGTATAAATGACGCGCCCTTTTGCCGCTTTGCAAGGTCTTGCCTGCGCCCACAGGCGGGAGTATCGAACACATTATGTTTACAGTTTGCGCTCTCTATCACTTCGCCCGCTTCGATGACCCGTCCGCTTTGCGGGGGCCGCTTTTGGACCTGTGCCTCGCGGAAGGTATCACCGGGTCGCTTTTGCTGGCCCGCGAGGGCATCAACGGCACCGTCGCAGGGCCGACGCCTGCGGCAATCGACCGTTTGGTGGCGCATATCCGCGCCCTGCCCGGCTGTGACGATTTTGAGTACAAACTCTCGACAGCGGCGGCGCAGCCGTTTGGCCGCATGAAAGTGCGGTTGAAAAAAGAGATCGTGACCATGGGACAACCGGATGTCGACCCGCGCGCGCGCGTTGGACACTATTGCGATCCGCACGAGTGGAACGAACTGATCTCCGCCGATGATGTGGCGGTGATCGACACGCGCAACGATTACGAATTTGGCATCGGCACGTTCAAGAACGCAATTGATCCGCAGACCAAGAGCTTTCGTGACTTTCCAAAATGGTGGGAAGAGAACAAAGACCGGTTTCACAACAAACGCATTGCTATGTTTTGCACTGGCGGCATTCGCTGTGAGAAATCGACCAATTTCCTGTTGGGTCAGGGGATTGAGGAGGTCTATCACCTTAAGGGCGGGATTTTGAAATAT
Organism: Celeribacter baekdonensis; assembly: GCF_003047105.1. Lineage (NCBI taxonomy): Bacteria > Pseudomonadati > Pseudomonadota > Alphaproteobacteria > Rhodobacterales > Roseobacteraceae > Celeribacter > Celeribacter baekdonensis. The sequence goes on along the minus strand of NZ_CP028475.1, from coordinate 2,760,396 downwards.
CTCGAAGAGATGCCCAAAGAGGAGAGTCTTTGGGAAGGCGAGTGTTTCGTTTTTGACGGTCGGGTGTCGATTGGACACGGGTTGACCGAGGGGCCGCATGAGCTGTGCCATGCTTGTCGGCGTCCGATTTTACCCGAAGACAAAGCACGGCCTGAATATGAAGAGGGCGTGTCCTGTCATCAATGTGTGGATGAAACGGATGAGGCGCGCAAAGAACGGTTCCGCGAGCGGCAACACCAGATTGCTTTGGCGAAAGCGCGCGGAGAAACTCATTTCAGACAAGAGGTTTGACATGAGTCGTTTTAAATCGCCAAAGGGGCACAACTTGTTCATCGTGACTGTATTTGGTTTTTTGGCTTTGTTGGCATGTGGCCTCGCCTTGGCTGACGGAACATCGAAAGGCAAGGACGTGACACAAATTTCATTCCATTGCGAGGCCGAGGGAAACCTCCAAGGCAGCGCCAACGACACTCTTTGTGATTTGGCTCTGACGGCCTTGAACGCATCGGGTATTGAGGTCACTCAGGCAACAGAAACAACGCAACTGACACGTCTAAACCTGACCATTCGACCAACCCAGCTCGGCCTTTCTATGCAAGCAACACTCAACGGATCAAAACGCGGCATTCAACATTTTGATCGAACCCTCTCTGTTGTAGATAAACAAGATGGCGACAAATCTGCGCTTTACTCGCGATTTTTTATGCGATTTTTTGCCGAAATTTTTGAATGACGCTCCTGCGAATGCGGCAAAATCAACCACGGAATTAGCATATTTTTGACGCGATTTTTTCTCCATCATCCAATATAGTCTCCTTAATATTTGCGATCATAACTTGGGCATTCGGGGTGTTTTATGTGTGAGATTTGTAGCCAATTCAGGCCGCTTGATGACGATTGCGTTTATCAAGAGGCCAGCCAATTTTTTTCAACCGTCATCGAAGGTGCCGATGCCGCGAGTAATGCTGGAACGGCGTATGATATTTCAGTCGGAGATACGTTCACGGGAGCGTTGTCGTCAGAGACCGATGTGGATTGGATTGAAGTTCACCTTGTCGCGGGCGAGAGCTATCAAATTAATCTAAATGGCAGCGCCAATTTCGTGGATTCAGTGCTCTATCTTTACAACAGCAATGGCACCATTGTGGGCTATAATGATGATGGCGGACCAGGGTATTATTCCGCCTTGTCCTACACAGCCTCATCAACCGGCACCTACTATATTGGCGTCGAAGCCTACCAATATGGGGCATCAAATTACGGCAGCTACTCCGTTGAACTGACGGAAATCGCGCCACCAGACGTCGCAACTGTGGAAGAACTCGCCACATATCTGACCAATGGATTTTGGGAAGATAATGGCGCAGCTCGACGCGCTTTCGATACGTCATCCTCAAATGTCATCACAGTCAATATTTCGGATTTGAATGCCACTGAACGGGGACTTGCACGGGCCGCGCTCGAGGCTTGGGAAATGGTCGCAGACATCACGTTTCAAGAAACCACATCCGCCGGTGCTGACATCACGTTTTACAATGATGAAAATGGGGACTCGACGTCCCTGAACGCCTATTCCACCTCGAGCGTCAGCGGGAACACGATTACATCCTCGGAAGTCATTATTTCCAGCGGCTGGGTCAATTCTTCGATGGGGGACGAAATCGGAACCTACGGGTTCCAGACCTATATCCATGAAATTGGCCATGCGTTGGGCCTTGGACACCAGTCAAACTACAACGGATCAGCAAGTTATCCCGCTGATGCCGATTTTATCAACGACAGCTGGCAATTGTCGATCATGTCCTATTTTTCGCAGGACGACAATACTGCGGTTGATGCGAGCTATGCCTCCCTTATCACGACCATGATGGCCGATATTTACGCCATCCAAGACCTCTATGGCGCAGCAAATGCGGGCAGTGCGACAGACGGCGACACGCGCTGGGGGGCAGGAACGGGTCTGAACAACTATTTGGGCGATATCATCGAAGACATTGCGGGCGGGGGCACCAACAGCTATTCGGGCGACCCTATTGCGTTTACGATTTTTGATGCCAACGGTGTTGATACAATTGACCTAAGCTTTTCGCCATATAACGACATGATCGACATGCGCGATGGTCAGTTTTCAAATGTAATCGGATTGACTGGCAATATTGGAATCGCTGTTGGCACGGTGATCGAGAACCTGTTTGCAGGATCTGGAAACAATACGATTTATGGCAACAGCGCAGACAACGAAATCCACGCGGGTGCCGGAAACGACGCCATCGAAGCCATGGGGGGTGACGACACAGTCTATGGCGATGCTGGCGAAGATACCGCCGACCTTGGCAGCGGCAATGACCGCTTTGATGGATCAACAGGTGACGCCTATGGCGATCTTGTCTATGGCGGTAGCGGCAGCGATACGATGGTTGGAGGCAACGGTGATGACGAATTCCGCGGCGAAGCTGGCTGGGATCGCCTCTACGGTGGAATCGGCAGCGACACGTTGGTCGGCGGAGACGGTCTTGACCGTCTCTATGGTCAGGACGACGATGACACGATTTACGGCGATGCCGGCGACGATCTCATTTATGGCGGAGATGGTGATGATTGGGTCTCTGGCGGGACCGACAATGACACCATCAACGGCGACGCGGGCAATGACACGCTTTTGGGCGGCGATGGCGATGACGAAGTCAACGGCGGAACCGGCAACGACACCATTTCTGGCAATGCTGGAATAGATACTCTCAACGGTGGAGACGGCAACGACATTATTTCGGGCGGGGCAGGTACTGATTATATCTACGGCGACGCCGGAGCGGACCGTGTGAACGGCGATGATGGAGGCGATTGGATTTCTGGCGGCGACGGTTGGGATCGCCTGTGGGGCGGAGATGGTGCAGACTATGTCTACGGCAATGACGGGGTCGACCGTCTGTATGGCCAAGATGGCAACGATACGCTCTATGGCGGCGCCGATGGTGACTATATGTATGGCGGGAACGACAATGACTTTCTCCGAGGAGAGGACGGCGCTGACATTATGACCGGCGATGCCGGTTTGGACACGCTTTATGGCGACGGCGGTGGAGATCGTATGTACGGCGGCACCCAAAATGACACGCTCATTGGCGGCGACGGTTGGGACCGCATCTATGGTCAGGATGGCGATGACGATCTCTCTGGCGATCAAGGCAACGATTATCTCTATGGCGGGCTGGGTGCGGATACCCTCAATGGGGGCACCGGAGATGACGTGCTACAGGGCAACGGCGGCAGCGACAGTTTTGTGTTTGACACGGATGCGCTTGGGTCGGATTTGATTCAAGATTTTGAGCTTGGTATCGACAGGCTTGAGCTGTCCGATGCTCTTTGGGATGGCGCAAACCTGACCGCAGCTCAGATTGTCGCGACATATGGCGGCGTCTCTGGCTCCGACATTATCTTGGATTTTGGCGACACCATCATCACTCTGAGCGGGCTCACGGACCTTAACGCGCTGTCTGCGGATATCAGCCTGATTTAACAAACTTTGGCATCCAGCATCCCATCAAAAAAACCATGGCACAATGAACGTCTTTGACCGTTGAGCCATGGAACATATTCCCTTGGCGCTACACGAAAGTCATATCAACCGCACCAATGTCTGCCTCGGTCAGGTTGAGCATAATAATCTGTGAATCCCCTCCATCTGGCGTGATGACGAGATACCCTTCGGTGCTAGTGAAATAGGCGATATCAGAGGCCTGAACCCCAACACCAAACTCCAAAACATCGACACCCAACTCAAAATCATTCACTGTATCTTTGCCAAAGTTTAGTGCAAAAACGAAACTGTCTACGCCTGTGCCACCGGTGAGAAAATCATCACCTGTGCCGCCATCAAGTCGGTCATTTCCGTCGCCTCCGTAGAGAAAATCGCGGCCACTTTCTCCGGCAAGGGAATCGTCATCTTCTTGCCCATATAGGCGATCCGAACCTACGCCGCCTGAAATCGCATCATTGCCAGTTCCACCGTAAAGGCGATCTGTCCCGTCATCTCCGAACAAAGAGTCGTTGTCTTCATTGCCAGAAATGATGTCATCTCCATCTCCACCGAAAACAGTATCATTGCCCAAACCGCCATAGAGGTAATCGGCGTCAAGACCACCATCAAGTGTATCATTGCCCTCTTGGCCATACAAACGATCTACGCCAGCCTCACCATAGATATGATCGTCTCCACCCCCACCCCAAAGGCGGTCCCATCCGTCACCGCCATAAGCGACATCATCGCCCGTCCCACCATCAATCCGGTCATTGCCGCCAGCCCCGTAGAGGTAATCTTTGCTGTCACCGCCCAAGAGCACGTCGTCTCCGTCTTGACCGTAAATTCGATCGCGGCCATCCCCACCTTCGATCCTGTCCGCCCCACTGCCGCCATAGATCCGATCCGCATCTGCATCTCCGTACAGCGTATCATCGCCTTCATTTCCGCTGATGATGTCATCGTCTGCGCCACCGTAAATCGTGTCGTTGCCAAGCCCGCCATAGAGATAGTCTGTCCCGGCACCACCATCGAGCATGTCATCGCCCTCTTGACCGTAAAGGCGATCCCAACCCTCCTCGCCAAACAACGAGTCGTTGTCAGCGCCGCCATAAATACGGTCAGATCCGGTACCGCCATAAAACACATCATTGCCGCCACCACCCGAGATCACATCGCGCCCAGAGCCACCATACACTGTATCACGCCCATGCGTGCCAGTTTGATCGTCATCATAGAATGTATCATCACCTTCACCGAGATACACAGTGTCCTGGCCGGAACCGCCATAGACGATGTCATTACCCTCCTCACCGAAAATTAAATCATACTGAGCATCGCCATAGATGATGTCGTCGCCTATTCCACCATAAATGGTATCAGCTCCATCGCCACCGTAGATGACATCATTGCCGTCTCCGGCATAAATGATGTCGCCCCCTGCACCCCCATCAAGCATATCATCGACGATAGACCCGGACAGGACATCTGCCTGTGTGCTGCCACTAATCATACCAGACGAGGCCAGCATTGGGCGGTGCGGTGTCACAAAAGCGGTAGCCATCAACTGATCGAAAGAAATATCGTATCCGTCGTGGGAATAGATATTGAGCTGTTCACCATCAATTATCAGGCAAATACCGCCGCTGAGATAGGACCACTCGACCGCGTCTGAGGTGTAAACCATCGGATAGGCGGAAAGATCGATCCGATCATATCCAAGGCGAAAGTCCGAGATCGTATCGGTGTCCCCATCACGGTCAAAAACAAAAACGTCGCGCCCATCTCCGCCTGCAAGCGTATCGGTCCCTGCCCCGTCGACCAAAATGTCATCACCACTGCCGCCAAGGATAGTGTCGTTTCCGGCACCACCATCCAAAAGCTGATTGCCACTTTGCCCCTGCACCGTATCGGCGCCACTGCCACCGTAAAAGGCGCCGGTCCATGCCACCGTATCAAACGAAAATTGAAGGAGGCCCGCCTGACTTTCCGAAGACAGATAAATCATAACTTGCCCACCATCTGAATCAACGACAAGACTGGCGGGATCATAGATTGGCATACCGGCATAGGCAGTCAGGCTTTCAACCAGAATAAGCCGACCCTCAGGTGTGAGGGTCAAGAGGCTTAGCCCATTGTCGGCCCCAGCTGCCACAATAAATGTCACTCCGTTGAGGTCGAAACTGTCTACATGGCTGGCGTTTGCAAAATTCGTATTGCTGGTATCTAGGACATGATCCACTGGGGCTAAATCGCCTGTCTCGGACAAACTAAACACGGTCAGAGACCCAGAGCCAGGAGAGGCGACCACAACATAGGTGGCCCCAGAAACGGTCACAGTGGTGAAATCTTCGGGCAGACCAAGTCCGACCTGATCCACAGCCCCGTGTACCGAAATAAGTGTTGCAGTCCCTGATGTTGGGTCAAACTGATAGGACCGCAGATTTGCGGAGGTTTGATCAAGCGCAAGAACGATCTGCGTGCCACCGATATCCAACACATCAATAGCGACGATATCACCTGTGAACAGCAATGAGCTTTGCATGCCGACAATGGTCGAGGGTGCTTCGGCAACATGAACATATTGCACGGACCCGTCGATCCCGACCGCAATCATGCCAGCACTGTCACCATCCTCTGAAACAGTCAAAAGCGCGCGCACGGTGGAGAAATCCACCGCAGAGCTTGGTAAAATAGTCGGTGATCCAATTCCCCCCTGGGTTCCAATACGATAAGCGTAAATATCGCCCGAAGACGAAGCTCCAACGATTGCATAGGTTCGCCCCGAGATTTCAACGAGTGCCGTTTGGCTCGTTTCAAGCGCACGCAAACCCCATCCAAACACCCGACTGTCGCACAGAGTCAGCGCACCGTTGTCAGCAATGGAATAGGTCGAAATGCCACCGGATGGGCCATTAAATGCGACCACGAACTGATGGTATTCCCCCTCATAGATTAACATTTCGGAGATGTCATAATCCAGACGATCATCGCCGGTCGCATCTGCACCCAAGTATCCAAACAATGGCATTGTCACACCCAAATTTCCCACGCGATCAGGGTGCGCCACTGGTGTTACTGAACCCTCAATCAATCCGGGCAAAATCTCGGCATCATCCGATTAGTTTAATCAAAATGCTCGCACTTGGAATGTCTCCACCGGATGGATAAGCTGCGAAATACAGACCAAAGAAGGACATCTGTGTGCCACCGAAGGTGTCAATCATCATGCCAGTTTACAATGCCGAAGCCTTTCTTGGGGCAGCGTTGCAATCTGTGTTGGATCAAACGGAGACCGATTGGGAACTCTGGGCTGTGGAGGATGCATCGTTAGATTTAAGTGATAAAATTCTTACAGAGTTTCAAAAGCAAACCTCACGCATCCATTTGATTAAAAATGAAAAAAACGAGGGTGCCGCAAAAAGCCGAAATGCCGCGCTCGAGCGCGCCCAGGGCCGTTGGATTGCCTTCCTAGATGCAGACGATATTTGGGCACCGGACAAACTGAAACGGCATTTGGCATTTCTTACGGCACAGAACGCTGTGTTTGGCGCGACGGATTATGGGGTGATTTCGCAAGAGGGCATTCAGCTTGCCCGCCGCATTGTGCCCGCGCGAAGTGATTTCAAGAAACTGCTCAAGGGCAATCCCATCGGCACATCGACAGTAATCATCGCGCGCGACACTTTGGGGGATTTGCGGTTTCCGGATTTGCATCGGCGTCAAGATTATGCCCTTTGGTTAAAACTGACGCAAAGAGGTGTCATATGCCATGGGCTGCACGCTCCTCTGACGCAGTATCGACGGCGCACAGGGTCTTTATCCGACAACCGTATGCGCGCCGCTTTGGCAACGTGGCAAGTCTACAGCACCCTACCAGAGATCAGCCGTATGAGAGCATTTATGGCCTATGGGACCTATCTTATCCGCACCAGCTTGAAACATCTCGGGCATGTTGATCACTGACGCTCCGGACAGCCGCCAACACTGAGACGCACTGTTTCACCAAGCGTCCCCAACCATAAGGCATACAGACCTAAAATGGCCTTGGCCTTACACGAAGCCGGGTGTTTGGCTTGTAAAAAGCGACCGGTTTCTCGCATGGGTGGAACAAAGGACATCAGCCCCCATGCGATACGACGCTGCACCGTGCCAGCGCGAATTTGACCACCGCGAATGCGGCGCGCCTTGGTGAACACCTCGCGAAATGTTGCGCGTGATGGGTGCCATACGCACGCGCTATTATCATAGGCTATGGCATGACCTTGTCCTCCGGCACGACGACAAAATTCCGCGTCACCACCAGACAGGCGAGTCTCATCAAATTCTCCAACTTGTTCAAACACCTTTCGTGCCACCGCAAGATTGGCACAAGCACCGTAACCGCGCGCCACATATCGGTGCTGCGGAATGCCACGCAGCATATCGTAACAGGACCACAGCGTTTCAGATTTTGGTGCATCCATATTGATCGCCCCGGCGACCAGCGGAACGTTACCCGATGTGAGGCGCGCCAAGAGCGCTTCAAGCCATGTGTGCTCGGGGCGACAATCCGCATCGGTAAATGCCAAAAAGCGCGCGCGCGCTTCTCTGAGCCCTGCATTGCGCGCGGCATATGAACCAGGTGTCAAACATGTGATCATTTTAACCGACACGGGCCAATCACAGTCATTCAAACCCTGCGGTGGTCTTTCGTTTGCGACGAGAATGATTTCAAACCGGGCAACCTCAAGGGTTTGTTGGCTGAGCGCCACAAGCAACGTCTCAAGGTAATCCCACTGTCGATAAATTGGCACTATCACCGAAACTTCAGGGGTGTCAGACATATATTAACCTCTTTGTCTCCAGATAAGACTAGGCTTTTCTATTTCAGAAACCTACCCTCGAGTTACGAATGTTGAGTTGCCCCTTATGAGTAACCCAAGTGCTCATGGGTAGAAGTTAAATAAAGGTATGCGCCTATGACAGATACTCATTTTGAACGCAGTAATGCGCGTATGGCTTTGAAAACCCGAAATGACACCGCGAATTGGGCGCATGTACATGATCGCCTTGTGCCACAGGCTTGGCCCAATCTACAGCCAACCTTCCGGATTGCTCCCGGAGCAAAGGTGTTCACTATCGGTAGCTGTTTTGCCCGCAACATCGAGGAACACCTATCCTTGCTCGGCTTTGAGTTGCCCACTCTTGAGTTTTCCGCGCCAGAAGCCGAATGGGGCGGATTACGCCGCAACGGTATTTTGAACAAATACACTCCGGCCACCGTCTGCCAAGAAATTGAATGGGCTGCAAAAATCTATGAACGTGGCACCGGATTTTTCGAAGACGACGCAAAAGAGATGCAGTTTGATACCCAAGATGGACAGGTGATCGACCTTCATTTGGGTGGGTTTATCCCGGTCAGCAAGGATCGATTTATCGAACGCCGGCGTGAAATCTATGACCTTTACGCCCATGCCTTTTCGGCAAATCTTGTCGCTCTGACTTTTGGTTTGACAGAAAGCTGGGTGGACCAGGACACTGGCCTGCATATCCATCAAGCGCCAGCAACACGCCAACTCCTGCGCGCAGCCACCCAGTACGATTTTGTCAATTTGGATTACGAGGCTTGCCTTTCTTACATGCGGCGCACCGTGCAAACGCTGAGGCGCATCAACCCCGAAATCTCTATCATCATCACCGTATCTCCCGTTGCTTTGAATGCTACGTTCACCGGTCGGGATGTCATATTGGCCAACGCATTGTCGAAATCCACACTCTGTGCCGCAACGGGTAAATTGGCGTCCGAATTTAAGAACTTAGACTATTTCCCGAGTTATGAAAATGCCACTCTATCCCCCAAACAGGATGCGTTTGAACCCGACTTGCGTCATGTGCGCGATGGGTTTGTCGGGAAAATCGTCAAACAATTGATCAAACACTATTTCGAAGTCCCCGATGATCTTTCGGCGCTGATCCAAGAGGCCGCAGTGGCACTGGGATCGAATCTAAGCCCAGATGAAACGAATGCCTTTACCGCTCTGGCTCAAGCCCGCCCAGCGTTCAAGAACCTCTCAGATGACCAACTCATTGTGTATCTGCGAAGCTCTTGGCGGCTGAAAGACAAAAAGGAAATTCGTAGAATTGGCCGCGAAATTATGACCCGCAACACACGCTTGCATCGCCATCTGCGCGCTGTTGCGCATATTTTTCCTCGCTGCGGACTTGACGAAGATTTGCGCACATATGCCCGTGCGGTATTGGCCAACGATGCCAGCAATCCGCTTGCACTCAAATGGGCCGAATGACGCGTCACCCCTCCAGAAGGTCAAGATAGGCCTGCGCGATACGATCCGGATCGAAACGATCCAATGGATCATCCTCGAACGTGTATGTGCGCTTAGGGTCGTCCAGCGCCTGAGCGATGGCACAGCAAAGTGCATTCGGATCATTGGGCGGAACCAAACGCCCATAGCGCCCGTGACCTAAAACCTCCGCAGGACCTGATGGACAGTCGGCGGCGATCACAGGGCAACACCACGCTAGGGCCTCAGCCAACACATAGCCAAAGCCTTCCCACAAAGATGTTGAGACCAACCCATCAGCTTTGCTTAAAAATCGCTCTGGCTGCACCTGGTGTCCAAGGAAGTCGATCTCTTCGGCGCATCCAAAGCTGTGGGCTACTGCCTCAAGCTGACTTCGCATCGGACCATCACCCAAAATCAAAAGCCGTACGGGACGCTGTTTGCGCAGATCAGTAAAGGCTTGCAAAAGCGTCATGTGGTCCTTTTGTTGAACCAGTCGGCCGATTGAAAGGAGAACGGGAATGCTTTTGTCTTTCAACCATGGATGTGGCGGCTCAGAGACGGCAGCTGAGCGATCGGCCCGTTTAACCGGATTATAGATAGTATGCACAGGTCTCGGGGCAGGCAAGAACGCCAGAGCTATATCTTCTGCGACACCATCGGACACGGCGACCAGACTATCGGCCCAGCGAGACGCAACAAAGGCGCTACGGACCAAAAGACGCGAGCCAACACCCCGGGTGGCATAGTCGCTGGATTGATGGGTATGAAAACTCCAGACCAATTTACATTTTTGATGTCCAGAAAGCGCGCGCGCCGCCATCATTAAGAGATCAATATAGGGGCGTGCTGAAATCACCGCGTCCGGGGTGTTTTGTGCCAAATATCGGGTAGCGGCGGGCAAGGCGTTGCGGGTTTTGGTGCCAGCTTGAATGACACGCAGCCCTTTGGGTAGCGCTACCTCCGTCATGACCTGACGCGTCACAAGCAGATCAACACAATGCCCTCGCGCCAACAATGCCTCTGCCAATATTAAAAATGCCGTTCTTATCCCCCCAGCGGTCAGGGCACCGGGGGCGAGGCAAATGTGATGGCGTTTGATCATGTCTCAGTCATAGTTTCGACAAATGCGCCGCGAGATGAATCAAAAATTCAGGATGCAGCGCGTCACCGAACAGATAGTCTTCACGCAGATCATTCGAAAACATCGGTGTCCCCTGTAGATCCGGAGGCATAAATTCACGTTTCAATAGCTCATTTGCATCCTCAAACTGTCGGTGAAAAGCCCGCATGTCCTCGAAACTTGTGTAGAGTGAACGTTTGGGCAGAGCAGCAAACAGCGGCGCAAGCGGCCCTGACAACAACGTGTCCACCTGTTTGCGCAGGGTCCTTTCGCTCGTCTGAGCCATATGCATCATGCGCTTCCACACCACAAGATCGGGTGGTAGGGCCGCATTGGTAAAAGGTGCGGGGAGCAGGTCATCTAAATTTGCATCAATCGCACGGCCAAAGGCGGCTAAAACATCTTTTTGACGCACCAGATCTTCAAACCGCAGCAACCGAAAAGCACCAAAGGCCTCTCGCCAGGCACGCGCTTGGCGCAGATAGTCAAACCGGGGCCAAAACGTCTCGCGGAACGTGGAAAAATCCCCACTATATCTGCTGGTCTTAACATGCTCTTGATACAGTGACATGCCGTAGTCTACTTGCCTGCGCACAGCCATGACGATTTCGACATCGGCCCCCACAAACTGATCACGCACATCGCGAATATAATCATTCCGAGCCACCCAATAGGCTTCGCCATTACGGGGAACCTTGCGGGGTTGGCCATTTGCGCCAAAGCCAACATGACGAAAGAATGGCTCAGCGCTCAGAATGGTCAAATCATAGTCTGCTGAACGCCGATGAACTTCTGCGAAAAAAGTTTCTGCTTGTTCCCGCGACAGTTCAGGGTGCGCCTTTGAAAACGCATTGACGATTCCGATATGCGCGTAGTGCGACTTTGCGCCAATCAGATCATAATCCGGATAGTAAATACCGCGCGCCTCAAGCTGTTCGCGATTGCGCGACAGCCCCTTTTGAAGCGAAGTGGTTCCGGTTTTATGCGTTCCGATATGTAAAATAATCCGCCCCATTCACGCCTCCAATACCAAGCGTTGATCAGTGCCCTGAATGGCTTGCTCCCAAAGTGCCAGAATAGATTGGGGGGAAAACCGTTCGATTTCTTTCAAGCCGGCGTCACCAAGGGCGGTGCAAAGCGCCGGATCACGCATCAACTTTGCCAATGATCCTGACAGATTTTTAGCCCGATCACCCGCTGCCGAGACGAAAAGACCCGACACTTGATCATGGACAATAAAGTTAAACCCAGAGCAATCCTCGAATCCGACCACAGGCAAACCGTGCGCAAGAGCCTCGGTAATCACAAGGCCGAAGCCCTCAAACTCGGCAGGATGAGCTAGGATTTTAGCACTCAGGTACTCTTTTTCAATCGCGTTGGTAGCACCACGTAAAATGACAGTTTCATCAAGCTGGAGCTGTTCGATCTGCTCTTTGAGTGCGGATTCCAACGGACCAACACCATAGATTTCGCAAATCCAATCGGGGAAATCATCTTTGAGATGGCTCCAAGCCTCAATCAGCAACCGATGCTGTTTTACATCCGCCAAACGCCCAACCGAAATCACCCGCTTTTTGCGTTTAGCCGCAGATAGACAAGCCGGATCCACCGGGTGCACCGCGTTGGGCATCACGATCAAACGCTCTTGCAACTCGTCATCAAACCAATCCCTAAACTCTGGCAACAAGATGCCAATCCCATCGAAATGCGCCAATGCCGCGCGGCGCAATTTACGGTCCACCGGATTTGGATCCCAACGGCCTGGATTATCGAAATCTTGTTCTGGCACGTTATGAAGGGATGCAAAGCGCCTTGTCTGATGCGAAAAATGCGCATGTCCCAACGCGGTCACCGCGGGCGGCAAAAAAGCGATCGCAACATCAGGTGCCGTCGCATCAATATGTGCCGCGAGACGACGGCGAAAACTCCCGTTTTGACTCCACCATTGCAGATGCGAGAGACCGGGAATGAAAAAGCGATTTCGGTGCAGCATAGATCGCACCCGACTCATCACACGCCAGACCTGCGATCTATTGTGATCACGGGGCCGAATATTGGAGAGTATGATGCCTTTGCGTAACGGATAAAACGGACGTTTGCCGCGCGGTTCATAGGTCACAATTTCAACCGCATAACCATGATCATACAGGGCATTGGCCGTTTCAATCAGCACACGCTCAGCCCCCCCACTGCGCAGGGCGAGTTTATCAATAATAAAACATAGGCGCGTTTTGCGGCACGGTGTCTGTCTCATTGCATCAAACCTTACCTCTGGGCCGACGATGCAACAATTCGCCCAAAAGACTCTCGGTGAAACGATCCAAATAGGCATCTGGTATGTCTGGATTGATTGTCAAACCCGCTTGCTCCAACACGTCAAGGCGCTTGGACAAAATGTCTATGGCCCGCGCGCGACCCAGGATAAATCCGAGATCCGCCAGTCTGGCCAGACAACCATCCGCAATCTGGTCGCATATCAGATTAAGCTGGGCATTGTGTATTGCAGAATGCGGAAGATCCTCGAGGAACAAAATCTCAGACGGCGCGATCTGGAGAGAGTCAAGCGCACCAAGAGCTTTGTCCAGCCGTGCGACCGACTGTGCCCGCATTGCCTCATCAAGACCACGAGTGCTCAGAACCCGTGAGGATATGTTTATAGTTGTGTCTGAAAGCTCTGCGGCCAATTTTTCCAAAAGGGCGCATAAAGATGCAAGATCCGAGCGATCCTCCAACACACCGGAAAAGATCAGAACCGGCACATCCCCAGCTTTATAATCAGCGCGCATTGCGAGTGCGGACGTTTCGACCCGACGATCCCCTGCGTGATCCAACAAGCGGTCGTGATAATATCGCCCTGCGCTGCGTGAATACCAAGGCATTTCAAACACGCGGTGAGTGTCGGGTAAAAACGTCTCAAAGGCGTCAACTTGAGTATGCCTTGGCAAGAGCAGCCTTTTCTCGCCAAAAATGATGCAAAGGTCCATTGTTCAGCCTTTTCGAAGAGATTTTTTAACGCGATGTGCGACGTAATATGGATCGGTGCGCAATGCGTCCACATGATAGGAAAGCGCACGCAAGCGATCGCCATTGCTTTTGGCAAAGCGTGCGGCCACGAAATCCGCCTTGGCCTTGGCGCGACGCACAAAACGGGGGCCCAACGCCTCAAGCGGGGCCCTATGTTTGTCAAAAATCGTCGTGTAGCATTTCCGGATTTCTGTCGCATTACGGCCAATGTCGGACTTAAAATAGCAACACAGCGGTTTTGCCGTATCTGTAGACACAAGGACGCCGCCTCCCCGCACAAAGGAGATAAAATAATCAAGATCCTGTAACCGTGTCAGACGTTCGTCAAAGCGATTGGCCATCATAAAAGAGGCGCGTGTGCCCAACAGAGTCCACAGATAGGCCCGCAACCGATCCCCTACAAAAAGATCGTGAAGTTGATTGCCCGTGGTGTCTTGTTTCACGGTTCGGCGCCGACGCCCCGTCCACTGCCAATCATAGTTACAGGTGACCCAAGTTGAATTCAAATCGGCTCCTTCATAGTCAAGTTTATAGAGACGATTGAACTGAGTTTGCAGTTTGGTCGGATACCAAACATCTCCAGCGTCTAACCAAGCCACAAAACGGGCGTCTGAGGCATCCAATAAAGTATTTCTGGCTTTCGGCCGCCCTTGATTTTCCGGACACCGGATCAATTCAATGTTCAGATCGCTGTCGATAATGACCTTTTCCGCACGGGACAATTGATCTTTGTCTGAACCATCATCCACCACAATCACACGCAAATCACCGCGCCACGTTTGATCCGCAACCGAACGAAGTGAAAAATCGAGTTGGTCGGCGTCATTATAGTGGGGGATAAGGACATCAAGCATTGTAAAAATCCATTGTGTTTGTAGCTGTGTACCGTTTTGACAACGTCAAAATCTCCTATTCCCCATAATCATTTGCCTTCATGTTGCCCTCATGAACGTCGATGGCATCACGTACATCGTCAAAAAAACGCAGATTTCCATTTTCAAGCACAGCCGCACAATCGCAAAGATCACGTACCATGCGCATATTATGGGACACGACAATTGCACCGGACTGTTTAAGCCGCTCACGCATGACAGCGCTGCTTTTTTGACGAAAAGCAGCGTCCCCAACAGAGGTCACCTCGTCGATAATATAGGTCTGAAACGGAATGCCGACGGATACAGCAAAGGCCAAACGCGCTTTCATGCCAGAAGAATAGGTGCGTATTGGCATATGAAAGTGATCTCCCAGTTCAGAAAAATCTTGGACAAAATCAGTTAATTCATCCGTATCTACACCATATACGCGCGCCACAAACCGAGTGTTTTGCGCTCCCGTCATGGCACCATGGAAAGACCCCGCATAGCCAACCGGCCAAGAGATCGTGCCATCAATCGTGACGGTTCCACTGTCCGGTTTGAGGTTGCCGGAAATGATCCGCAGGAGCGTGGACTTTCCGGCCCCGTTGCGTCCAAGCAACGCAAGGCTTCGATTGGACGGCAGATCCAAAGAGACACGATCAACAATATACTTTAAACGCCCCCGTGTTCGATAAGCTTTGGTCAGGTTCTCCAATCGAACCATTTCACGCTCTTTCTCGCAGCGAATAATAGACGAGTGCGCCGACGAGCCATGTAAAGAAGCAGAAGAATCCCGTCAGCAGCGTATTTAGAAATCGCTTGGGGTATTCAGAGGTTTCGGCCAAAGTAGGCTGGACATGCGCCGTAAGATATCGGCTTTGTCGCTGTGCCTCAGCCTGTGCGGAATCTAGGTTTGCGAGCGCCTGAATATAGGCCTGCTCGGCGAATTCGACATCCACATTCAATTCCTCAAACCGGCCAATCAATTGCGGATAAGCATCGGCATCATTGACATCAGATCGGCCAAACTGTCCCCGTTGCAATTTGATTTGTTGTTCGATCACATCAATTTTGCGGTCCAGTTGATCCAATCTAGGATCAGGCCGCGTGGCCGTCAGTTCAACGAGACCGCGGTCAATCAAAGCGCCAGTCAACTGTTCCTGCAAAGATGAAATCACCCCCATTTGACCTTGGAAATCCAAACTCGGATCAATGATTTGCGTTTCGTTTCGAAACTCAGCCAGCAATCGGCGCGCATTTTTAAGGCGCTCCACGGAGTGAATCAGTTCATCATTGGCATAGCGCGTTGCATCGGCTTGAGCGGTATCTGAAAGTTCGTTGATCATTGCTCCACTGCGGGCGAACGCCGCCTCTGCAATTGTCTTCGCCTCATTTGGAGTAAAGGCCCTCACCGACAGCTCAATAATACCAGAACCGCTTTCATATGAAATCTCAATCATCCGATTCCAGTAGGCGACCAACTCTTCAATCGTTGCGTCCGCATTCAGACAAAAGAGTGGGTCCGCTGTGCCCTTTGGGCAGAGATACTTGGTTTTAATATCAATTTCCGCATTGATATCTGACACAATCTGAGAGCTTTGCAGAAAAGCATAGAGGATTTCGGCATCCATCGTGTCAGCTCCACCTAAGGTGCTGATCCCACCCAAGAGTTCCAAAGCCGGCGGTGTCTGCGCACTGCGTACGGAAAATGCGACTTCCGACACATATTGGTCGCGGGCAATCACACCCATATACAGACCCACAAGAAAAGTGGGGATAATCACACAAAGAACAAAGGACAGCGTCAGATTGATATGTCGGCCTTTGAAGCTGGCGGGACGCGCAACAGGCCTTACGATGATCTGTGGTTCTGCGACACTGGGCTTAGGCTGAGCTTTACCTCTCCTCCTCGCTCTGGCACGCTTTGGGGACTCTTGTTCTGACAATCTGCACGCGCCCTTTGTCCCGCTAAACACTTATCTGATCCTGTATTTATCCCAACCGGACCTACAAGCCAAGGTTGAACCAAGAAGGTTAACACTATCTTATTAGAATTGTGAAACCTTGTGCCCAACGTGAAAGAGAGCCTGTGACGACCCCAATTCAACATTCCACTCTCAGACGCTCAAGCGCGGCGATTGGAGCACTGATCATCCGTGAGATGAGTTCGAATTACGGTAAATCGCCGGGCGGGTATATCTGGGCCGTGTTGGAACCCGTCGCCGGCATCACTCTTATGACGCTGATGTTTTCTTTCATCTTCCGTCAACCTGCTCTCGGCACACATTTTGCTTTGTTCTATGCCTCAGGCATGTTGCCATTTACGATGTATCGGGACTTGTCGTCGAAAATCGGAAAATCATTGGCCTTCAGTGAAAAGTTGCTGTCCTACCCGGCGGTCACATTCATGGACGCCATTCTGGCGCGGCTTATCCTAAATCTGTTGACCCAAATCCTAATCGTGATCGTGATCATTGGTGGCATCATACTGCTGGAAAATGTTCGTGTAACCATAGATTTCAAATGGGTTTTCCTGTCTTTCTTTGCGATAACGGTAATCTCCTGCGCACTCGGCGTTATCAATGCTGTCTTGTTTGCAAAGTTTCCCATTTGGGAACAGCTCTGGGGCATCTTGAACCGTCCAATGTTCCTATTGTCGACGATTTTCTACCTCTTCGAAAGCGCGCCAGAACCATTCCAATCCTTGTTGTGGTTCAACCCGCTGGTCCACGTTGTCGGCCTTATGAGACGGGGCCTTTACTCAACATATGACGCGACCTTTGTGTCTTTGCCTTACATATTCGGCCCGGCACTGGTGCTATTGGCCTTTGGCCTTTTGATGTTGCGGCAGCATCAGAATAGAGACTAACGCCCACGTCCCGCCAAAAGCAGAACGTGGGCGTTTGCCATTAATAGACCTTGATCCATTTTCGGACCCCGCCTTAGTCGGCGTTTATGATCTTTCGCGGAGCAAAGCTATCCGCTCGCCATTGCCCTCAGGCGAATGGCGGGGGCGCCATTCATCAGTGCCCACGTACAAGGGAGCCCAATAGACATGCTACGCGTCGAGGTTTTCGACGTTGAGCGCGTTGTCTTGAATGAACTCGCGGCGCGGCTCAACAACATCCCCCATCAACTTGGTAAAGATGTCATCGGCCTCGGCGAGGTCTTCGATTTTGACCTGCAACAAGGTGCGGGCCTCTGGATCAAGCGTGGTTTCCCAAAGTTGATCCGGGTTCATCTCACCCAGACCTTTGTAGCGCTGAAGCGACAGGCCCTTTTCGCCCTCTTCAAGGATGGCGTTCAACAGTTCGATCGGACCGTGGATCAGCGTTTCGCGATCCTTACGCACAAGGCGCGACGGATCTTTGAACACACCGTTGGTGGCCGCAACCTCTTGGTTGATCCGGCGCGCTTCGCCGCCACGCAGGATCGCACCATCAAGGGTGCGCACCTCTTCGACGCCTCGCAGAACGCGGGTCAAACGGATACCGACATCTTGGGTCGGACGACCTGTCCAGCCGCGCTCAAATTCACGCGCGATCATATCCAAACGACGCGCCACCATATCGGCAGTGCCTGACAGATCGGCGTCCACGCGACCCGGCTCAAACGCCCCGGCAAGAGCCGCTTGTTCGATGATGTGGCGCGGGTAATGCGTTGGGAAGGCTTCCAAAATCCGCTTGAACGTGCGTGCGCCCTCGACCACACGTGCCAAATCCGCCCCGGCAATCTCTTCGCCGGATTTGAGGCGCAACACTGCCCCGTCAACACCTTGTTGGATCAGATATTCTTCCATCGCCGCTTGGTCTTTGAGGTACACCTCAGACTTGCCGCGCGCGACTTTGTACAGCGGCGGCTGAGCGATAAACAGGTGACCGGCTTCGATCAACTGCGGCATTTGGCGGAAGAAGAAGGTCAACAACAGCGTCCGAATGTGGGCACCATCGACATCCGCATCGGTCATGA
The DNA here is from genome assembly GCF_003047105.1 of Celeribacter baekdonensis. Lineage (NCBI taxonomy): Bacteria > Pseudomonadati > Pseudomonadota > Alphaproteobacteria > Rhodobacterales > Roseobacteraceae > Celeribacter > Celeribacter baekdonensis. Next base: position 2,741,622 of record NZ_CP028475.1, on the reverse strand, counting down.
TGACAATCTTGTGGTAGCGCAGTTTTTCAAGTTTGAACTCGTCGCGCCCGATGCCCGTGCCCAGCGCCATGACAAGGTTGCCGATCTCCTGAGAGCCCAGCATCCGGTCAAACCGCGCGCGCTCGACATTGAGGATTTTACCTTTGAGCGGCAAAATTGCCTGTGTCCGACGGTCCCGGCCCGTTTGGGCAGAACCACCAGCGGAATCACCCTCGACGAGGAAGACTTCGGTTTGCGACGGGTCTTTTTCCGAACAATCTTTGAGTTTGCCGGCAAGGAAATTCACATCAAGCGCCGATTTGCGGCGAGTCAGATCGCGTGCCTTACGCGCCGCTTCGCGGGCCTGTGCGGCCTCGACGATCTTGCTGACGATGACCTTGGCTTCACGCGGGTTTTCATCCAGCCACTCGGTGAGTTTTTCGCTCACAAGGTTTTCAACCGCAGGACGCACCTCAGAAGACACCAATTTATCTTTGGTCTGGGACGAGAATTTCGGATCCGGCACTTTGACCGACAAAACACAGGTTAGACCTTCGCGTGCGTCATCGCCGGTGAAGGTGATCTTTTCGCGTTTGGCAATGCCGGAATCGGCGGCATATTTGGTCAGCGTCCGGGTCAGCGCGCCACGAAAGCCCGCCAAATGGGTGCCGCCGTCGCGTTGCGGGATGTTGTTGGTAAAGGGCAGCACGTTTTCATGGTAGCTGTCGTTCCACCACATCGCGACCTCAACGCCAATGTCATCCCGTTCGCCTGTGACGAAAATCGGCTCGGGCATCATCCCAGATTTATGGCGGTCAAGATATTTGACGAATTCCTTGACGCCCCCCTCATAAAACAGCTCGGCTTTGAGCGGGTCGGCGGGACGGTGATCCTCAAGAATGATCCGAACGCCAGAGTTCAAAAACGCCAATTCGCGCAGACGCTTTTCCAACGTGTCAAAGGAGTAATCGAGGTTGGAGAACGTGCCGACCTCAGGATCAAGCGTTTTGGCCGACGCCATGAACCGCACCTCTGTGCCGGTTTCATCGCCCGCATCCCCGATCACCTTGAGGTGCTCAACGGTATCACCACGCTCAAACCTCGCTTGGTGGATTTTGCCGTTGCGCCAGACTTTCAGTTCAAGCCAGTCAGACAAAGCGTTCACAACCGACACCCCCACGCCGTGCAGACCGCCGGAAACCTTGTAGGAATTGCTGTCGAATTTGCCGCCCGCGTGGAGTTGGGTCATGATGACCTCAGCGGCCGAGACACCCTCTTCGTGGTGCATGTCGGTTGGAATACCCCGACCGTTGTCGCGCACCGAAACCGAGCTATCTTTGTGGATAATGACGGTCACATAATCGGCATGACCAGCCAAAGCTTCGTCAATCCCGTTATCCACCACCTCATAGACCATGTGATGCAGACCAGAGCCGTCGTCAGTGTCCCCGATATACATACCGGGACGTTTGCGAACGGCTTCTAAGCCCCTGAGAACCTTGATGGAATCTGCACCATATTCGGAGGGATCGTGTGGCGTATCGGACATGCGGAGTACCTTGTTATTTCTTGATCAATTTATACGCGACCACAGGAGGGATGTCACGCAATTGACACGAGAAAAGGGCGGTTTCCGGCTCAGACGAAGGGGATCACCAAAGCGACGAAAATCAACAGGCTGCCAGCGCCGATATTCATCCGCCTGAGCGCGTGCGGCGAAGTCATAATCTTGCGCACAGCACCAACAGAGACCCCCAAAATCAAGTTGCCGACCAGCGGGATCAATGCCGAGACCACACAAATCGCCACGATGTCGGGGGTCGCGAGGGTGGACAGGTCAAAAAAGCCCGGCAAGAAGCCCATGTAGAACAAGATCGCTTTGGGATTTCCGATAATGCAAATCAGCCCCGCGGCGAAACCGGCCCACATTCCGGGGCGTGTAAGGCGGCTGTCAGCGGCAATTTGTTTGTCGGCATAGCGGATCAACATCCCCCCATGAACAGAAACATCGCCACCGCGACCCATCTGAGCACGGTCAAAAAGCCGCTAAACTCGGATACGATCCAAGACACGCCCAGGATCGCCAACAGCGACCACAGCACATCACCAAACACCACGCCCAATGCCAAAGGCCAGGCCGCCTTGAACCCGCCCGACAGCGCGCGGGCCAACATCGCCAACCACACCGGGCCGGGGGTCAGAAACAGCGCCAAAAGGGCAATGGCGTAGAGGCCAAGATCGCCAAATGCGATGGTCATAGACTCTCTTTCAAAAGGGACGATCCGCCCTCCTCAGAGACCTCATATTGGGCGGCACGCCCGTCGAGTTCTGCGAAAAGTTCAGGACCGGTTCCGGTCATAAATGCCTGAGCGCCCAGCGCGCAGATTTCATGATAGAGCGCGGCGCGACGGTTGGCGTCAAGATGGGCCGCAACCTCGTCGAGCAGAAAGATTGGCGCAGCGCCAAAGTCTTGGGCCAAGGCGCGCCCATTGGCGAGGATCAGCGAGATCAAGAGCGCCTTTTGCTCCCCGGTCGAACATTGATCGGCAGACACATCTTTGGCCATGTAAACCGCCGCCAAATCGGCGCGGTGGGGCCCTATCAATGTACGTCCGGCATGCATGTCGCGCGGCCGATTGTCGGCAAAAGCGGCCAGCAAATCAGCGCGCTCCACCGGCAAAGGCAGATCATCGGAGGCCTTCAGCGTCAAATGCGCCGCGGGAAAGGCGGTTTCGGCCCCCTCCTGCGCCCGCGCCAAACGATCAAGTGCATACAGGCGATTGGCCATGATCGCCGCACCTTGATCGGCCATTTGCGCCTCAAGCGCGTCATACCAATGCGCATCGCGCACCATGTCTTTGAGCAAGCGATTGCGATCCCGCATCGCCTTTTCATATGACAACACGGCCTCCGCATGGCGCGGCTCAAACGACATCACCATCCGGTCCAAAAACCGTCGCCGCCCCTCAGGCGCTTCGATCCAAAGTCGATCCATCGCCGGGATCAGCCACACCACGCGGGCAACCCGCCCCAACGCCACCTGCGGCGCGGATTTCCCGTCGATCCGCACAGTGCGCGCGGAGCCCGGTTCAGCCCAGGTTTCCAACTCATGCATGTGATGCAGAGAGACGAGATCGGCACGAATTTTCCAACCGACTCCGGTGGATTTATGCCCGATCTCATCCGGCGCGGCGCGGCGCAGGCCCCGCCCCGGCGACAACAAAGACACCGCCTCAAGAATGTTGGTTTTGCCCGCGCCATTGGCACCAAAAATCGCAACAGGCCGCCCGTCCAATTCAAGACGTGCGGCCCGGTGAGAGCGAAAATGCGACAGGCTCAGCTCTTCGATATAGAGACGGCCCATTGCTGCTCACTTGTGTTTCAGGTGGTTGAACGGCTCAAACCCGCATCGGCATGACGACATAGACGGCAGAGGTGTCATTGCCTTCGCGCATCAAGGTCGGATCGCCCGAGGAGTTGAACAAGAACACCGCATTTTCACGGTCCACTTGCGAAGCAATTTCGAGCAAGTATTTGGCGTTAAATCCAATTTCCAAGCGCTCGTCATTATACGCCACAGCCAGTTCCTCCTCAGCGGCCCCTGAATCCGGGGCGTTCACTGAGAGGATCAGCTTGTCTTCTTCGAGGGTCAATTTGACTGCACGCGAACGCTCAGAGGACACGGTGGCCACACGGTCAACCGCCTTGGCAAAATCCGCCGCATCGACTTCGAGTTTGCGCGTATTGCCAACCGGGATCACCCGCGTGTAATCCGGGAAGGTGCCGTCGATGACCTTAGAGGTCAGAGTGATTTCTGGCGTGGCAAAGCGTACTTTCGCCTCCGACACGGAGACCGCGATGGTCATGTCGTCATCGTCCAACAGCTTGCGCAATTCGCCCACCGTTTTGCGCGGAACGATCACGCCGGGCATCTCGGCAGCTCCGTCGGGGAGCACAGCATCAATGCGCGCCAACCGGTGGCCATCGGTCGCGACACAGCGCAGAGATTTGCCATTTTCGCTATCAGCGATGTGCATGAACACACCGTTGAGGTAATAGCGGGTTTCTTCGGTTGAGATAGCGAATTTCGATTTGTCGAACAGGCGGCGCAACACCGGGGCAGGAATCGCGAAATTGCTGTCATATTCAGAAGAGGCCATCATCGGGAAGTCTTCTTTGGGCAATGTCGCCAAAGAGAAATTCGACCGACCGGCCTCAACCGTCAAACGACCATTGGTGCCATCATCGGTGAGCTGAACCATTGCGCCATCAGGCAATTTGCGCACGATCTCGTGGAGCATAACGGCAGAGACCGTCGTGGCCCCGGCGCGTTCGACCATGGCGTTGCATTTGTCCACCACTTCGATGTCAAGATCGGTGGCGCGGAAGGACACCGTGTCGCCCTCAGCCTCAATCAAGACATTGGCGAGGATCGGAATGGTGTTCCGACGCTCAACGACGGATTGCGCTTGGCCGACGGCTTTCAAAAGCGTGCCGCGTTCGATGCTGATTTTCATGCCACCCTCGTAGAATTCATAAGCCGGGGAGTTGAGCCTAAACCATTCATCCCCGGGCGCAAGATATTGTTTAACGGGACTGTGTTGTTTTGGAACCAGAGCGTCAAGGGCCGCGCGCATCGCCAGAGACATTTGTCGCGGCGATGCAGCGGATTGGGCTCAGTTTTTGTCAAAATGTGCCATCACGCACCCGCGCAGTTAAGCTTCTAGGGCGCGGCGCAGCATTTCGACGTCATCGGCGATTTGGCTGTCTGTGCCTTTGAGTTCCTCAATCCGACGCACCCCATGCATGACCGTGGTGTGATCCCGCCCGCCAAAACGACGACCTATTTCCGGCAAGGACCGCGAGGTCAGTTGTTTCGCCAGATACATCGCGACCTGACGCGGGCGAGCAATGGAGCGCACTCGTTTGGGACCGATCATGTCAGACAGGCGAATGGCATAATGCTCTGACACTTTGCGCTGAATTTCCTCAACCGTGACTTTGCGATCCGATTGTTTGAGGATGTCGGCAAGGCATTCTTGGGTCAAATCAAGGGTGATCTCGCGGCCCACCAAGGAAGCAAAGGCAAAGAGACGCATCAAAGCCCCCTCCAGCACGCGCACGTTGGTTGAAATGCGATGCGCCAAAAATTCCAACACGCCATCAGAGAACTGAAGCCCCGGATATTGGGCGCGGTAGGCTTCGGCTTTGGTTTGAAGAATACCGAGACGCAGTTCGTAATCGGTCGGGTGCAGATCGACCACAAGGCCACATTGCAAACGCGATTTGATCCGATCTTCGAGGTTCTTAATCTCACCCGGCGCGCGGTCAGCGGAGATGATGATCTGCTTGCCCTGATCGACCAACGCGTTGAAGGTGTGAAAGAATTCTTCTTGGGTGCTGTCTTTTCCGGCAATGAATTGCACGTCATCGACCATCAACACGTCGACCGAACGAAAGATTTGTTTGAAGTCGATCATCTGACGATCACGCAGGGCCTGAACGAAGCGGTACATGAACTGTTCGGCGGAGAGATAGAGAACGCGCAGCTCCGGGTTGCGCATGCGGGTCTCATGCGCGATGGCGTGCATCAAGTGGGTCTTGCCGAGGCCAACACCGCCGTAAAGGAACAATGGGTTAAAGGTCACAGGGCCACCTTCGGCGACACGCTTTGCGGCGGCATGAGCCAATTCGTTCGGCTTGCCCACAACGAAATTGTCAAATGTGAACCGCGCATCAAGCGGCGCGCCGGGCAATTCGGCGGGTTCAACCGGGGCCACGGCAGGCGCGGCGGCAGCGGGTTTTGCCTCTGATGTCTGAGGTTGCGGCTGATGCGCCACAACCTTAAATTCAACACGGGACGCCGGGGCATTTGCGGCCTTGAGATGTGTCAGGATGGTATCGGCGAAATTGCGGGACACCCAGTTGGCCATAAAGCTGGTCGGCACGGAAAAAACCGCAACACCGTTGTCCACTTTTGTCAGTTCCAGCGGCTCAATCCAGTTCGCAAAGTTATTGCGCCCAACGGCTTCGAGCAATTGTTGCTTAACACGTCCCCACGTATCATTTTTCATTTTTTATTTTCGACCCATTATCATTGTTCATTCAATGTCGGGTTTTCCGACATCGGGTTCAGGCAGCAGACTGCCTGAATTGTGGCTCTTGCGCCTCGGGTCGTCTCGATATCCATGGGACCAGCAAATAAATGCCGTTCATACGACTCCCTCACAAAGTCGCATGCTACCGGCGCCGGTGCCCAAGTGTATCGCGCTTAACCTGTACAAACCCTTTAGCAAAACAGGGACCTCACACCCTGTTTCAACAGAATTTGCACACGACAAGCGCGGGTTGTGTGGACATACCAGAGCCGAACAATACGCCGAAGCGTGATCGGTCTAGATAGCTATACGCTTGGGTACCCCTACCCAAACGAACGGCCTCAATGGCGTGCAGACGGATCACATGAATCCCGAACGAGCATAGTCTACCTGTTCGTTTGTCTCGCACGATCCCTGAATGTCCCCCAAGACGACGTGAATCGCAGGGGCAAGCTAGCAACCTGTGGAGCCTCCGCGCAATCGAACTTCGCGCTTGACTCTGTCTTTCCCAAGACCGAATCCGAAAAGGCCTTTTGTGTCCGCTGTCTGCGTGATGAAATTGTCTCAGGTCGGTTGATTTGAGGGGCTCGTACAGTTTGCCTCGTTGCGTCGGATGAGTGAGATTTGGCAGACGCTGCACCTGCAAAAGATTCGCTGCACATGGCACACATAGACGAAGCAACCCTCCACCCCGCACATTCACAGTGTGGCGCTCAGACCTCGGCCATAAGCGACGACCCTTCGTCGTCGGACTGCTCCTGTAACCAGGCCCGGAAGGATGCGAGCGGCAAAAAGCTTTCTTTTTCCTCAGGCCACACCATCCAATATGCTCCGCGCATCTGAACTGCGGGGGTGTGCAGTATCTGTAGCCGCCCCTCTGCGATCTCGGTTTGCGCGATATAGTCAGGCAGCAATGCAATACCAATTCCAGAAATCGCGGCCTGAATCATCATTGAGAATTGATCCATGAGCATGCCGCCGCCCACTTTGGCATCCACACCATGTGCCGCGAACCAATCCGGCCAAGCATTTGGCCGCGACTCAAGATACAAGAGGGGCTGATTGGCCAAATCCGCAGGGCTGGACAATGTATTTTGAGCTATGAACTCTCGCGATGCACAAGCCGTAACCTTTTCATCAAACAGCTTTAGGTGCCGCACAGCCGGCCAATCCGCGTCGCCAAAATAGATTGCGGCATCGAAGGCCTCGTTCTCAAAATCAAAACGCCGTATGCGCGTGGCAAGATTCACCGCCACACCTGGGTGTTGTTTCAAAAAATAGCTCAACCTGGGACCAAGCCAACGCGTTGCAAATGTTGGCAGCACGGCGAGAGAAATTGTGCCTCCTTCTGGGTTGGTTACGACCGTGGTGCTGGCTCTTTGGATCATATCCAGCGCTTTGGAAATATCTTGCTGATACGTCAAAGCTGCCGAATTGGGGATCAGCCGTTTCTTGTGTCGTGTGAACAATTCTTTTCCAAGCTGCTGTTCAAGCGTCATGATCAGACGGCTCACCGTACTTTGCGTGAGGTTCAACTCATCGGCGGCACCTGTGACGGAACGGTGCCGCACCACAGCATCCAAAGCCTGTAGCAATTTGATTGATGGTAAAAATCGTCTCGGCCGCATGATCATTCATCCTTTGAATGTTTTGATGCGATAATAATGATTTTTTACCAATATTCCTACTGATAACAGCGATATAAAGAATGAAATCACAGTCTCGCACTGTTTGGAGGAAACTGCATGTCATCTACATTCCACAAGGGTATCTCATTTGATTGGACAGATCCGTTCTTGTTGAATGATCAGATCACCAGTGAAGAGAAAATGATCTCTGAGGCCGCTGCGGCCTTTGCCCAAGACCGCCTGATGCCACGCGTTGAAAAGGCGTATCTGGACGAAATCACTGATCCCGAGATTTTTGCCGAAATGGGTGAACAGGGTCTTTTGGGTGTGACGGTCCCTGAGCAATACGGCGGCGTTGGTGCATCTTACGTGTCTTATGGGCTTGTTGCCCGTGAGGTTGAGCGCGTTGACAGTGGCTATCGGTCGATGATGTCGGTTCAATCTTCCCTCGTGATGTTCCCGATTTATGCCTACGGGTCCGAAGAGCAAAAACTCAAATATCTACCCAAACTGGCAAGCGGTGAATCCATTGGCTGTTTTGGCCTGACCGAACCTGACGCCGGGTCTGATCCGGGCGGCATGAAAACCCGCGCCATCAAAACCGAAGGCGGATACCGCCTGATCGGTTCGAAAATGTGGATTTCCAACAGTCCGATTGCCGATGTCTTTGTGGTTTGGGCAAAATCCGAAGCCCACGGAGGCAAGGTCCGTGGCTTTATCTTAGAAAAAGGCATGAAGGGTCTTTCGGCCCCCAAAATTGGCGGCAAACTGTCGCTTCGCGCATCTATCACCGGTGAAATCGTGATGGATAATGTTGACGTCGGCGATGAGGCGCTATTGCCGAATATCGAAGGTATGGGCGGGCCATTTGGTTGTTTGAACCGCGCACGCTACGGCATTTCTTGGGGTGTCTTGGGGGCGGCAGAAGACTGTTTCTTCCGCGCGCATCAGTACGGTCAAGATCGGATTCAATTCAATCGACCACTGGCAGCAACGCAGCTTTATCAAAAAAAGCTGGCTGACATGCAGACTGAAATTTCCCTCGGGCTACAAGCCTCTTTGCGCGTTGGTCGCCTTATGGATGAGGGTCGTTTTGCGCCCGAGATGATTTCAATCATCAAACGCAACAACTGTGGCAAAGCCTTGGATATTGCTCGCAATGCGCGTGACATGCACGGTGGCAACGGCATTTCGATCGAATACCACGTCATGCGCCATGCGCAAAACTTGGAGACTGTGAATACTTACGAAGGCACACATGATGTGCATGCTCTGATCCTGGGCCGCGCCATCACTGGCCTATCGGCTTTTGCATAAAGGGCAGAGGTGATGAGCAACGAGGCACCTTTAAAGGGTCTTAAAGTCATTGAGCTTGCACGCATTCTGGCCGGTCCTTGGATCGGTCAGACGCTTGCCGATCTTGGGGCGGATGTCACAAAGATCGAAGCTCCTGAGGGCGATGACACGCGTCGCTGGGGGCCGCCTTTTATCACCCGCACATTGGAAAACGGTGACACAGAAACCGTTGCGGCCTATTTTCACTCGGCCAATCGCGGAAAAACGTCCGTCATCTGTGATTTTTCAGATCCGACCCAGCTCGGCACTCTGCGCGACATGATTGCACGGGCAGATGTCGTCATCGAAAATTTCAAAGTGGGCGGTCTCAAAAAATACGGACTCGATTACGAAACCCTCTCTGCCATCAATCCGAAATTGGTCTACGCATCCATTACTGGATTTGGACAGAATGGCCCGCGCGCCAAACAGCCTGGGTATGACTTTTTGATCCAAGGCATGTGTGGAATCATGGATCTGACAGGTGACCCGGAGGGTGAACCGCAAAAAGTTGGCGTTGCCTGGATTGATGTTTTCACTGGCCTTTACGGTGTGATTGGCATCCAAGCGGCCCTTGCGGAGCGGTCCCGTTCGGGACTGGGGCAACATGTTGATTTGTCTCTACTCGATTGTGGTGTCGGCGTCTTAGCCAACCAAGCGACCAATTTCTTGCTGGGCGGAGAAACCCCCACACGTTTGGGCAATGCGCATCCCAATATCGTCCCATACCAAGTCTTCCCTGCACAAGACGGCCATTTAATCATCGCCTGCGGCAATGACCGACAGTTTGTAGCGCTTTGCAAAAGCTTAGGATTGGCAGACCTCGCAATAGACGCCCGATTTTCCACCAACCCAGACCGGGTCGCAAATCGAAGCGCGCTGATTGAGATCCTCACTGAGAAAACATCTGCGCTGCCGAAATCGGAGTTGATTGCCACCTTAGAAACATCCGGCGTGCCCGTTGGCCCGATCAACTCCGTCCGCGAAGCACTCGAGGAGCCGCAAGTTATGTCCCGTAAGATGCAAATTGCACCTGAAGGGATTGCTGGATTGCGTACACCGATCGTTTTTTCGCGCAGCAAACTTCAGCTCGACCACGCCGCGCCAACTTTGGGCCAAAACAAGCCGTCCCACACACCCCCTGCGAGCGTTTCTCTTAAAACCGCTCTCGATTGAAAATGCCGCCAAACCCAAGACGAAGCAAAAGCCCATGTTTGAAAGGGTTCCGTTATTAGGGTGTGGACTCAATTCAGCCAACATCTGATTGCAAAGATATGGACCATCGACAGGAAGTTGCGTTTCAACTTTTCGTATCTCGTTGTTAGCCTTCGCATGTCTTTCATGCGGCAGAAGAACCGCTCTACAAGGTTTCGCTGGGCGTAGATGTCGGGGTCATGTGGGATGTGGATGCGGGCGTTTGACTTGGATGGGATCACTGCCAATGCGCCTTCGTCAGCGATGGTTTGGCGGATGGCTTTTGAGCCATAGGCTTTGTCTGCGACGATAGCTGTCGGCTGTTTTTGCCAGCCGACAAATGAACCAAATACCTTGCTATCATGCCTTTGTGCGCCTGTAATCGCGAACCGTAGAGGCAGGCCGCGATGGTCTACGGCGACGTGAACCTTGCTGCCGCGACCGCCGCGTGAGCGTCCAATACCTTGCGCCAACTCCCCCCTTTTGAGCCTGCTGCCGCCCGGTGTGCCTTGACGATTGAACTATCAATGAAGATCAGCGCGTCCTCACATTCCGTCGCCAGCACATCAAATATCCCTTGCCAAATCCCGCGCTCACCCCAGCGGACATAGCGGTTGTAAACAGTCGTGCGCGGGCCATACCGGTCCGGCAGATCGCGCCACGGCGCCCCCGTGCGCAGAACATAGAAAATGCCATTCAAGACTGTTCTGTCATCCTTGCGCTGCGGACCGCGCCCTTGTTTGGGTAAATGAGGCCGGATTGCAGCCCATTCTTCGTCGCTCAGATCAAATCTCGCCATCATGCACCTGTTTTCCGCAGATGAATCATGAAGAGCCCATTTCAGCAAGACAAGGAATTGGGTTCACACCCTAGTTTCACACCCAATAAACTTGGGATGCGAACGACGCGCTCACATTCATCGCACAAGGAATTCTGCGTGCAGGGCTCCTGCAGCCTTGATGCTTTTAAGAATGTCGATCATATCCCGCGGAGACACTCCCAAAGCATTGAGGCCTGCGATCACTTCTGACAAAGACGTGCCCTCGTCGATCTCCGCAAGGCCAATGCCCGGCTCCTCCTGAAGTGTTGCACGTGTGCGGGGCACGACAACAGTGTCACCTTCAGAGAAGGGATTAGGCTGAATGACAAGGGGCTCCTCTTCGATCCGAAGCGTCAGATTGCCTTGGCTCACAGCCACACGAGAGATGCGCACATCCTCTCCCATCACAATGGTGCCAGAACGTTGATCCACCACCACGCGCGCCTTGCGCTCTGGTTGAACCGAGATGTTTTCCACCCGGCCCAAGGCATGCGCGGGAGAAAGTTCACGGGTCGCCTTGATGTCCAAAAGCACAGTGCCCGCATCCAGCATACGCGACACCACACGACCAAAATCTTTGTTGATCGCATTTTCGATGCGTTCGGCGGTGGTGAAGTCGGGATCACGCAGAGCCAGCCGGATGGACTTCATTTGGGTAAAATCAAAATCAATTTCGCGCTCAACCCGCGCGCCGGCAGGGATACTGCCGGAGGTGGGAACACCCTGTGTCACCGAGGCGCCATCGCCCTGTGCGGATGCTCCGCCCGCAATCACTGTCCCTTGTGCAACTGCATAAATCTGTCCATCCGGCGCATTGAGCGGCGTCATGATCAGCGTGCCACCCAAAAGGCTTTTGGCATCGCCAATCGCTGACACGGTCACATCAATCTGACCACCCGCCCGCGAAAAGGGCGGAAGTGTTGCGGTCACAAAGACGGCCGCGACGTTTTTGGGTCTGAATTGTTCGCCCGTGATGTTTACCCCCAGGCGTTCCAGAATGTTCGACATGATTTCTTCGGTAAACGGCGCGTTTCGAATGCCGTCACCTGTGCCATTGAGGCCAACAACAAGACCGTACCCAACGAGATCGTTGCCACGCACGCCGTCAAATTCGACGAGATCTTTTATTCGGATCGGATTCGCCTGCGCCGTTGTGACAAGAAGAACGGAAAAAACGGCCGCGAGGAGGGCTTTGAGCATTAGATATAGTCCGACAAGCTGAGGCGCGACATATGCGCGGTGAGGGTGTAGACCAATTCGAGTTGTGTCTCGGTCTGCGTCAAAAGCGATGCGGCTTTGTAAGGGTCCGATGAAATGATCTCGGATTTTGCAGTTTCAAACGCATAGGTCATGCTGGAATTGGACAGGTTTGCGTCCTCTATACGGGCCTCGACAGTTCCCACGCGGGCCTGAAGGTCGGCCATACCGGCCTGGGATCCCATGAGGGTTTCACCGGCAGAGCGCATCAAACTTGCCTGTTGGCTCACATCTGAAGCAAATACACCGTCGTCCACCAAAGACGCCAAAGCCAGCCCTTTAAGGGTTTGACGAATTGCATCATCTTTCGCGGTGATGCCCAGTCGAACGGATTCATTTTCTCCAAGCGAGAATGGAGAAAGCACATTGTCGGAGCCCTGGTAGGCAAGCGTTTCATAGCCGCCCCCGCCGACATGAACCAGTCATCCACAATGGTTTCGACATCCGCCGCAGTTGTCGCGCCTGCCACCGCAGTTTGGAGTTCTGTTAACATGTCTTCCGCAGGGATCAGTGCCGTCTTACTCGTGGCTGTCCCCGAGAACAAAGACCGATCCCCAATACGTGTGTTGAGCCCTGAGATTACCGCGTCAAACCGCGTCCGTGCATCCTGCGCTGCAACCGAAATGCTGGTTGCGTCCCCGTTGGTCGAAGAGGTTAAAAGTGTGGAGGACAAGTCCGCGACATGAGATGAAATCGCTCCGAAGGTCGTTTGCATACTCGTGGCAAAGAGGTTCGCCTCTTGGATTGCAACATCGTAGGATTCAAGCGTGCGCAAGGAGCGTTCGATTGAGGCAAGCGGCGTAAAATCTCCCGACACGGCGGCGGCGAGGTCCTGTTTCTGACCGCTTGAGACCTCGTAGCTGTATTTGTCGAGGTCTTGTTTTACTTGGGTGATCAAGCGCATGTTGCGCAAGGATGCGCCCATATCGCCGTAGGAAATTGCTGTCATCTTAAATCCCCATCAGCTGATCCATAAGGGCTTGGATCGTTTGAATAACTTTTGCGTTTGCCCCGTAGGCTTGTTCAATCACGAGCAGTTTTTGCATCTCACTGTCTGTATCCACACCATTCTCCAATTCGATCGAATGAAGGGACTCTTGTCGCGCTGTTGCGAACGTCAGGTCCGCCTCAGCTTTGAGCTGATTGGTTTTCCCGAGTGAGTAAATGTCCGATGCAAAACCCAGAGCGGACCGTTCGATTGAGGTCAAGCTGCCCGAGGACGCTATGCGGGTCTCCTGCAGGGCATCGGCCAGAGAGTTTAGGATGGTGGCATCGCCTTGATCCCCTTCAGAGATGGCACCAAGACCATCTCTGATTTTCCAAAGATCGCCGCCTTGATCGGGATCTACGAGGGCATTGACCGAAATCCGGCCGGACAGACCCTCTTCGGTGAGGGGATCAAGGGCACTTCCTCCATCCGTGAAAAGTCCAGCAGCCCCTATGCCAAGCGTGGGGTCCGCATTTGTGGTTTCAAAACGCTCGATCAGATCGCGAGCAAGGGCATCCAATTGAACCTGTGCATCCGGCGCGAGCGTGTCACGCACTTCAAAGAGGCCCGCCAGTTTTCCTCCGGCAATCGCCCCTTTTTCCGCGTCCGTCGAAACCAATTGACCGTTGATGGTCAGGCCCGACAAGGCACCGTTTTCGACGGTCATATCGGGCGAAATGGTCGGAGTGGCTGTGAACTCGATCGTCGCGGCTTTGGAATCGACCAAAACAGCGCCACCCGAGGTGTAGAGCGAGATCATGCCATTGTTTTTTTGGATTTCCTTGACCGGAATGATTTCAGAAATTTGGTCAACAAGGGATTGCCGTTGATCCATCAATGCATTTGGGTCGTAGCCTTGGGAAACCTGCTTTTGAATCGCAACATTCAGATCAACCACTTGCTGAAGAGAAGATTGCAGAAAATCGACGGCTTTGCCGATTTGCTTATCCGCATCCATACGGATGTCTTTGATGCTATCGGCTGCCGTTTTGATTTGGCTCGTCAATTCCGTCGCCGCATCAAAGACGGTGGTCAATCGCGCCTCTGAATCTGGACGGCTCGCCGCCTCAATCAACGCGGTTTCCAATCCGGTGATGCGGCCAGCAACCGAGTTCGCTTCGTCTGGTTGTCCCATGGCCGTGGTGAATGTGTCATAGAACTCTGCTCGCACATCTTCGAGGGCGACATCACCATCTGCGATGCGCCGCTCGCCCGTGGTGACGGGGTCATAAAATCGCGACACACCGTCCACCGCCACGCCGGAGCCGGTTTTGCCAACTTGGTGCGATGACAGTTCAATGTCGCGCCGACCATAGCCCTCGGTCATGGCATTTGCGACGTTGGACGACACAACATCAGCCGCACGTGAGACAGCGTTCAGGCCCGTCAAGGCATTCGCCATAGCGTTAGAGATACTCATCGCTTATCCTCCTTTGCCCCGGACCCGCTCACTGTTACCGTTTGATGTTGGTGGTCTCCTGAAGCATTTCATCAACCGTTTGGATGACCTTCGCATTCGACGAATAGGCCCTTTGTGTCTGAATCAGATCGGTCAATTCCGCTGCGACATCCGTGGTAGAGCCCTCGCGCGCAAAGCCCTCGATCGTACCCGTCGGACCATCTCCCGCGTCCCAAAGGAAGAAGGAACCCGAGTCAGGTGAAACCTGATAGGTCTGGTTGCCCAACGAGGTCAGACCGTTGGCATTTGGCACGTCCACCAAGGGAATTTGGTAGATCGTCCGGGTGAATCCGGTGTCATAGGTGGCGGTGACATATCCGTTATCGGCAATTTCTACCGAGGTGAGGTTACCAACGGGCGAACCGTCTTTGGTGATCGACGTCGGAGCGAACGTGTCAGACAGCTGGGTCAACCCATTCGTATCGCCCGGTTTGCCGATGGTCATTTCAATCGGGCCGCCATCAACGGTCAACGCCAAGGTTCCATCGGTTGCGTTATAGGTCGCTGTTGCCGGGTTATTGGCGGTTGGCGTGACCGTCGAAAGCGTACCGCCAGACCCGCGAGAATCATCAAAAACGATGGTGTATTCGCCAATGATCGCTCCGGCGGAGGCCGAATCTGTGATCGACATCACCCATGTGTTGGGGGCGACGGTATCCGGCGTAAACGTCACATTGAGCGACTCAGACGTCCCAAGGTTGCCAAAATACTCTACAGAAAGCGGAAGAACATCCGTGGCATCCTCGGCCGGAAGGTTCACGCCCAAATTGATTTTCGTCGTCGGGTCACCCGCAGTTTGGTTCGAATTGATCACGACAGGTTCAAGCCCTGTCATTGTGTCCCGCGCGTATGTGGCGATTGTTCCGTCCGCTTCGGCAGGCCAACCCAGAAGAACAAGGCCAGAGTCGGTTTTCAAAATCCCATCGGCATCGGTATAAAATGACCCGGTGGTTGTCATCATCAGGGGTTGATCCCCCATCGACCCGTCAATCGAAACCTCGGTGGTCACGGGGATAAACCCATTTCCCGAAATTGCGATATCGGTGGCGTTTGAGGTTGAGACCAACGAGCCTTGTTCGCCGATCAGACGGTTTGTGGAGGCTCGCACACCCCCGGCGGAATAGGTGCCGGAGTTGTTGCTGTTGGTGATCACGAAAGACTGAAAATCAGCCTCGGCTCGCTTGTAGCCATAGGTGCCAGAGTTCGCGATGTTATCTGAAATGGTCGCAAGGCGGGTGGCATTGGCCGCAAGGCCCGCCACGCCAGCATTGAGCGAGGAGGAAATAGACATATAGGTAGCGCCTTTCTGCTGCTAAAACCCGAAGGTCGAGTCACAGAATGCACACCTAGGCTTAACGCCCCCCTAACGCGTAAAATCCAATCTATTTCTTTTTCGCATTATTGCGCAAAAGGATGATCTCCACACGGTTGTTGCGCGCCGACATAGGGTTCCCAACGGCAGGTTTGCGGTCCGCATAACCCGTCACACGCTGAATGCGGTTGGTCGGCGTTCCATTTCCCTCAAGCAGGAGGCGCACCTGATCGGCACGTTTGGTCGAGAGATCCCAAACCGGATTATCAGCCACAACCAAAGGTTGCGATTGAACATAGCCCGTGACCGCGATGTCATTGCGGACAATTTTGAACACATCAGTCAGCATGTCGACCAGAAGCGTCATGATCTCTTCCGGCTCAGACGAGCGCGCTTTGAACAGCGGTTCGTCATCCAGATCATGCAGCTCAATGATCAACCCCTCATCCGTCACGCGCGTCACAATATGGCGCATCGCCTCATCGGCGGCCATGCTTTCACCACTGAAGGCTGTAAGCAGTTCCTGCACTTCAGCAAAAGCTTTGGCCTCCATGGCTTCTGCATTTGCGTCCTCGGTGGAGGTGGATGATTTGGAAGAGCCGTCTTTACCCGCGGCATGCGAACTTGAGGCGCCTGTGCCGTTTTGCGACAGCGTTTCTTCGGTAAACACCGAATCTCCGCCAAAAGCCCCATCCCCACCGCCGGAAATACGGTTTACAGGAATGGTCGGATTGAAATAATCCGCAAGCCCTTTGCGTTGCTTTTCCGTCGTCGCATTCAACAGCCACATCAAAAGAAAAAATGCCATCATCGCGGTCACGAAGTCAGCATAAGCCACCTTCCAAGCGCCACCATGATGACCGCCACCGGCGATAACTTTCTTTCTTTTGATGATAATTGGCGCATTGCCTTTAGCGCTCATCACACCACCTCATTCTTCACCCAAAAACAGGTGTAGCAAAGAGGAATGAAAGGCAGCTTAACTCCTACAATTGTATGAATTTTGACACCGTAAATGGCAAGAGCCGCGCCTCTTATTGGCGCGCCCCCGTAATCAAAGACTTAGACATTGAATCCCATTAATCGTCAGGAAAAATCCCCGCAGACGTTGGTGCGCCATCATCAAATTGGGCGAGGTAGTTGACGATGATCTCCTGATTGACCGCAAAGCCTTTGTATTCGGCCAAGGTCGGATCAATATCGCGCAAAACGCGATGAAGGCGACGCCCCCATTTCGGTTGCGTGCAAATGTCTTCGAGACAGGCAAGGTAACAGCGGATCGGAAAGGCGATCGCATTCGAGCGCGGCAGACGCCAAAAGCTCTGTAATTCGATCCGAAGATGCTGCTTTCGACCCACATTTTCTGGCGTGATGGTGCGCTTTTCCGGGCCCCATTTGTGGTAATTCTCCGGGCTGGTATCGAGCCTGGGATTGACCGTCATCGTCCAATTGAGACGACGATAACTTTGCCCCTGTTGCATCGCCAAAAGAAATTTCAGCGCCTTATCAAACACACCCATCTGCTTGGCCTTGGGCACTGGCGCGTGCCATTCGAAAAAATTCATGCCAATGTCGAAATCAAGAGACCAATCCGCCTGAGATGTAACCATTCCGGCATCCATCCACAGGTTGCCATCGCGTTCGTGCAAAAGGGCAAAGTCGCCTTGGGTCTGACGGGTGATATACTCCATCGGACCACAAGGAAGGGTCGTCGGGTCAAGAAACGTAAACCTTTGCTCGATGCCCAAAGGACGGTTGATCCAATGCCAACGGTTGCCATCGCGGTGCAGCGTAAAGAGGTCGGGGTAATCCTCGGCCTTGGACACCATGATGATCTCCAAAAGATCCCATCCAGCCAACTCCATATGCGGTAAGGACTGACAACGTAAAGGATCGTCATCCAGCGTGATCGCCCGATCTTTCATCTCAGAGACATAGTGCTCGTCAACATCGAAACGGAATTCAAACGGCGAACCTTTGGGGCCGCCCGGATGAGCCTCGATGTTGACCGAGTACATGTATTCATCGCGATCAAACGGAAAGGGCAAACGTTTGATCGCGTGTTCCGTGTTGAAATAGCTGTAATCACCACGGAAGGTTTCGTCATTGAATTGAAGGGTCATACTCTCTCTCCATCAAAGGTCGAGGACCAGCGCATCGCCGGTAAAGCGCGACATGCAGGGCATGATTTTTTTCTGTTCGGCGCGTTCATCGCGCGACAGCCAATGGTCATTGTGTTCGATCTGACCATCACAAGACGTCACCTTGGTTTCACAGCGACCACAGGCACCACCACGACAACTCCAATCAATCTCGACCTTGGCGGCCTCAAGGGCTTCAAGCAGGCTTTGGCTGGCGCTGACCGCAATCGTGCGGCCGGACTTGGCGAGGGTAACGGTAAAGGGCTTGCCCGGCGGCGGCGAAGCGAAGGCTTCAAAATGCAGTGCGCCTTTGGGCCACCCATGGCGCGCAGCTGCGTCCATCACCGAGGAGATTAGCCCCTCAGGACCGCAGACATAAACATGGGTGCCAATCGGCTGACCGGTCAGAATATCCCCCAGATCCATGCGATTGCCCTCCTCCGAGATATGCGCATGAATGCGCGCGGATTTTGGCAGAAGTTTCAGCCCGGCAGCCTCGTCGCGCGACCGTGCAGCATAGTGAAGCTCAAAGGGCTGTTGCAACAAATCAAGTTGATGCAGATGCGACAGGAACGGCGTGATGCCGATACCGCCCGCGATCAACACATGTTTGCGGGCGCGCGGATCGAGAGCAAACAGGTTGGTCGGCACAGAAATCCGCATCTGAGTGCCCGGCATAACCTCTGTGTGCATATAGCGCGAGCCACCACGACCAGCCTCTTCGCGACGCACGGCGATCTCATAGCCGGACGCATCATTGGGATCAGAAATCAGAGAATAGGCATTGCGCCGAAGCATCTCGCCATCGGGCATTTCGACGACCACATGCGCGCCGCCGGAAAAGATCGGCAAGGGGGATTTTTCAGGGTGTTCAAAGCGGAATCGGGTCACAAGCGGAGTGAGAGGCTCGACCTCGGTGACCTCAAGCATCATCTGTTTGCTCATACTGTGATCTCCTGTGTTTCAGGAATAACGCCGGGGGTTTCTGCGTCGACACAAACGGCCTGAAACACGCCAAGGCGGCGGGAAAAATGGTCCCGTACAAACAGGGTCAGCCCGCAATGAGAGCAGGTAAACGGATCGGTGATGACGTCTTGGGTCACACCTTTGCAATGGACGCATTGCATTGGTCGCCCGATGGAGCCGCGATGTTCCATCTGGATCGCATCCAGCGGCAGCCCGAGCGACAGAGCCAGCGCCGACACGCGCCCCATCATCCCCTCAGACCCCGCAAGGTAAAGCTGTGTGCCCATATGGGCGGACCCTAAGAGCCGGTTGATCAGGGTCATGGCTGCGTCCAAAGACGCCTCTTCATGATAGCCCTTTGCACCGAGTTCAGCCAGTTTAGAGCCGAATTTAGCACCTTTAGGGATGTAAATAAGATGCGCTTGATCCAGCACAGCGGCGTCCCGATCCGCGAGATCCATGATCGCTTCGGCGCCCTCGGCATCGGCAATCATGATCGACGGAGCAGCCCCCTGTGGCACAAGGCCCGCGTAGGTGGGGCGGCTTTCAATCGAGGGTGAAAATGAAGTGTTCGGCATTGTTTTTGGTCCTGTTGTCGTGTCAGGGCGGGCGCTTTACCGCGCCCTGCCCCAGATCTATGACAGGCGATTAACCCTTAGCTGTGCGTCGTTTTTTATCGACGTCATAGAAAGGCATCGAATGAGCGATGGCCGCGATCTCGCCGTCCGGATTCTGAACCGTCAGCTTGGTGCCATCGACTGCGCACTCAACCGGCATCCGTGCGATACCGACGTTGTGTTCGTTGAGCGGGGAATACATGCCCATGGTGACAACGCCGACGGGTTTACCGCCTTGCAAAAGCGGCGCGCCTTCAGCGGCGGGTGTGGTGCCCTCAAGTTTGACACCGTAAATTTTGAACCGCTCTTTGCCTTGCAAACGATAGTGTTCCTCAGCCCCACGGAATCCGGTTTTGCCTTTAGACACGGTAAATTCGAGACCAAGTTCCCACAAAGTGTCGCCTGCGGCCTCGTCGTCAAACGGGTACATTTCCGAGTTGTCATAGGGGAAGAACAACAGATAGCTTTCGGCCCGCAACAGATCGAGCGTGGTGAAGCGCGAGGGGATGATGCCCATCTCGGCACCCTCAGAGACGATCGTGTCCCAAATTTCTACAGCATCCTGACGGCGGCAAAAGATTTCATAGCCGCGCTCGCCGGTGTAGCCCGTGCGCGAAATCATCACAGGTTTGCCAAACAGCGTGGTCTGGATATGGCTGAAATAGACCACGTCGCGAATACCCGGGACGTGTTTTTCAAGATAATCGACAGCCATCGGACCCTGAAGGGAGATGTCGTGCAGATCATCGTCAAACATCATCATGACATTGCGGCCTGCGGCATATTTTGACAGTTGCTCATGCCCCGCACCGGAGCCATGCACCACCATAAAGCTGTGCGGGCCCATACGGTAAATCACGCAATCGTCGACAAATTTGCCCGCATCGTTGAGCATGGTCGCATAGGTCGAACGACCCGGTTTGAGTTTTTCAATGTCGCGGGTGGTCGCTTTGTCGATCACATATTGCGCATGCGGCCCCATGAGATGGACCTTTTTCAGGCCCGAAACATCCATGACGCCGGCCTTGGTCCGAATGGCGAGGTATTCTTCCGTCTGGTCCTTGTCATAGGTCCAAGCGGTGCCCATTCCACTCCAGTCTTCGAGGTTTGAGCCCAGCGCACGATGCCGGTCTGCCAGCGCCGAAAATCTCCATGATGCGGTCATGAAACGTGTCCTTTAATTTGCTTTGTCTTTTTGATTTTGAAACCGGGCGACGGAAAACCGCCGCCCGGATTGTGCCGATGTCGGCAAGATCAGTCCTTGGACTTGACCGCATTGTAGGCGTGTTTTTCGTGCCGCCAGCCAAGCACGACGGCCACCACAACCATGGCAAGAACGAGTGCAAGCCAGAGACCTTCGACGCTGCCGTATCCGGCATAGATGGCGCCAGTGATCCCGTCCCAGCTTGTGGCTTCAAAAGGAGCTTCCATTGATATTTCCTTTCCTGATCCCTGCGTTATTCAGCAGGGCTGACAGAGGGGTGAATGGCTTCGGGATAGGCGGAAGCCGGAACTTTGACGGCGTCGAGGCCAAGGAGTTCTGCCTCTTTCGGGACGCGCAACTGGCCGGTCACTTTCAAAAGCCAAGAGATCACGTAGCCGGGAACAAAGCCCAAAGCGCCCATGACAACGACACCAACGAGCTGACCCATAAAGGAGGTCTCGATGACATCTTCGCCAAACAAAGCCGGGTAGCCCTGAGCCGCGATACCGACCGCAAGCAAACCCCACATGCCCAAGAAACCGTGCACTGCAAAGGCACCCACGGCGTCGTCGATGCCGCGTTTTTCGATGAAGGAGGCGACAAACGGCATAGCAACTGCACCGATGAAGCCGATGGCAAAGGCCATGGGCGGATACCAAAGGTCGAGACCCGCCGCACAGGAAATGATCCCACCAAGCGCGCCGGACATCATCCAGAACGGATCGCGTGTGATCATCCAAGCACCAACGATACCGCCGGAGAAGCCCATCAACGTGTTGAAAGTCATGCCGGAGATGGTCATTGGAGTGCCATAGATCGTGGCTTCGATTTCAGTGCCCCAAGACCAGGCTTCGCCCGGAACGATGACACAACCCATGAGGAAGCCCCAGAAGCCGGCGATGATCAGCATAAGCCCGATCAAGGTCATTGGCATAGAGTGGCCCGGGATGTTGTTGGCAGAGCCATCGGCGTTGAATTTGCCGATCCGCGGCCCAAGATTGATGATCACACCGAGGGAGAAGAACCCCGCGATCATGTGCACGACACCTGCGGCACCGAAGTCATGGTAGCCAAATTTGGTGACGAGCCAACCATCTGCGTGCCAGCCCCAAGCGGCCGCAAGAATCCAAACAAAGGATCCCAAAGCAATCGCCAAAACCACAAAGCCGGTGAGTTTGATCCGCTCAATCACGCCGCCCGAAAGGATGGACGCGGTGGTCGCCGCGAAAAGCACGAAAGCCCCCCAGAACACGCCAGAAGAGCGATCATCAAGGTTTGGCCCCATGTATTGGCTCCATGGCAAAGCCACGTCATTGGCGTAGGCCAGCCCAGAGATGCCCATCGCACCTTCAGACAGCGAAAGACCTGTCGGGAACGCCCAATAGATCCACCAGCCGATAAAATAGAAAAAGGGCACGATCAGCGCGAAGGCGAGGATGTTTTTGATCCCGGATGCCAATGCGTTTTTCGAACGCGATGCGCCCATTTCATATGCGAGGAACCCGGCATGGATGAGCACCATGAGCGGGATCGTCAAAAAGTAAAAAGTCTCGGAAAACGTGCCGTTCGTTGCGGCTACGCTGCCTTTGAGTTCCGCCACTGCGGCGGCCAAAGATGCAAGGTCCTGTTCCACTTGAGATCTCCCTGTCCTGTGGAGGTCGTTATTGAATGGCCAGCCCTATTTTGGCCTGAACCAATTCCGAAATTGGTATCCCGGATAGATCAAGTTCACGCGAAACAATCACTACAGGTCAACATTTTTTCTCCGTGGGAATTTCATGAAACCCAAATTTTAGGACAAATCAGACATCCGCACCCCCAAATGGGCAATTATTACGCAGCCCGCAAAAACGCGGAGGCTGAGATTGAAGGCACCAATAAAAATAGGGGAAACATGCGAATCCCCTATTTCCCATAAGACGATCCGAAAATGCGCAAAAAATCCGCCATTGGAGACAGAAGCGACCAATGCTTTTGTAGCAATTGGCCGATCAGAAAATTGGCTTAAAGAGAGGCTGTTGCGGAGAGGATTTCAGTCCACTCAGGGAACCAATTATTCGTCTTGCAGTAAAAGCTTTTGGTCTTCGATCAAAGAGAGCTTCATGAATTCTGTGGCCTCTTCGATGTCGCGCGCAGCGATGGCATTGAACAGCCCATTGTAGCCGCGCTGGTAGGTCGCGATCCGCGCGGGCGTCAGATGGCGGCGGTACATTGCGGCGCGAAAGGCCTGACGGCGCGCATCAATCACCAGATTATAGCAGGCCACCAAAAGCGGATTGCCTGTACCTTCGGCGATCATCCGGTGAAATTCTTCTTCGAGACGCACAAAAGCCAGCGCATCCGCTTGAACCGTTTCCATTTTTGACAAGACTTCGGACAGGGCGTCGATCTGTTTCGGCGACATGGATATGATGGCGAGGCGCACCATTTCCGGTTCGAAAATCCCGCGCACCGCCTGAAGATGTAAGGGGCCCGTCTCTGCGGCAACAGTTGAGAGCGCTTGGCTCGATCCACCCGGATTAAACGTCACGAAGGACCCTGATCCCGCCCGACGACGAATCATACCGCGCAGTTCAAGGTGGTCCAACGCCTCGCGCACGGTGTTGCGCGCCACACCCAAATCCTGCGAAAGCTGGCGCTCAGATGGCAAGCGCTCATCAAGAGCAAATTCCTGTGCCGCAATGCGCGTGCTCAACGTATCAATCACATAGCGCACAGTGGCACCGGGCAAAGACTGCGCTGGTCCGGTCAGGGTCGATGCTTTGGGAGAGTTTGTCACGTTTTGGTCCTTTGCCCGCGCCGATTGGAACGCGGTACAAGATAACGCCTTCGCTGAGGCGAAATCCAGACCAAGAACGCATGCCCCACCCTCAGGGGAGAGGGGCGGGGCATGTTTTGGTCTCTTTGGGCGTGGTAATGCCCTAAAAGACCATGGGGTTGATGCGGCTGTTAGCCCATCCGTTCGGAAGAGTAGGAGCCTGGGCTGGCCGGGAAAACCACGGTTTTATTGCCGTTTTGGAACGCACGGTGATTGGCGTGGGCATGAATCGCACGGGCAAGCGCCTGACTTTCAACATCACGGCCGAGCGACACATAATCCGCCGCCGATTGAGCATGGGTGATGCGCACAATGTCCTGTTCGATGATCGGACCTTCGTCGAGATCAGCGGTGACATAATGCGAGGTCGCGCCGATCAATTTCACACCACGCTCATAGGCCTGTTTATACGGGTTTGCGCCTTTGAACGACGGCAAGAACGAGTGGTGGATGTTGATGATCCGACCGGACATTTTCTGGCACATCGCATCCGAAAGGATCTGCATATAGCGCGCCAAAACGATCAGTTCCGCGCCGGTGTCTTCGACCACTTTCATGATGGCAGCTTCGGCCACAGGTTTGTTCTCTTTGGTCACTGGAATGCAATGGAACGGGATATCGTGATTGACGACAACCTTTTGATAATCCATGTGATTTGAAATAACTGCGACGATCTCAATCGGCAAAGCACCAATGCGCCAACGATAGAGCAGATCGTTGAGACAGTGACCAAAGCGTGACACCATGATCACGACTTTCATCTTTTCGCTCTCATCATGGAAAGCATAGGTCATGCTAAAAGATTTGGCGATCTCGTCAAAATCTTTTGCGAGCGCCACATCATCAAGCCCGTCCTCCGACACAAAGCTGACACGCATGAAAAACTTTCCGGTTTCCACATCGTCAAACTGCGAACTGTCGGTGATGTTACAGCCCATCTCGGACAGAAACGTGGAAATGGCCGCGACGATACCGCGGGATGTGGGGCAGGTTACGGTGAGGCAATATTTGGTCATCAGGGTCTCCTGTTGGATCGCGAACCTCGCCCCTGCGGGCTTTCGGTTCGTCTGTTATTTTTCGAAATCAAGCGGTCAGATCGCTGGGCTCGGGCAAATCATGCGCGCGGCAACAGGCGGTCAGTGTATTGGCAAGCAGACAAGCAATGGTCATCGGACCAACGCCACCGGGTACAGGCGTGATGGCACCCGCCACCTCAACAGCACTGGTGAAATCCACATCGCCGACAAGTTTGCGTTTGCCGTCGCGTTCGATCCGGTTGATGCCCACGTCAATCACGGTCGCACCCGGCTTGACCCACGCTCCGGGGATCATTTCGGGACGCCCCACAGCGGCAACAAGGATGTCCGCGCCGCGACACACCTCTGCGATGTCTTTCGTGCGGCTGTGCGCAATGGTCACGGTGCAACTATCACGCAGCAAAAGCTGCGCCATCGGTTTCCCCACGATGTTGGAGCGTCCAACCACAACAGCGTTCAGACCAGACAGGCTACCGTAATGATCCCGCAGCATCATCAAACAGCCAAGCGGCGTGCACGGCACCATCGCTTTTTGTCCGGTGGCCAAAAGACCGACATTGGAAATATGAAACCCATCCACATCCTTTGCGGGGTCAATCGCGTTGATCACCAGATCACTGTCGAGATGGTCCGGCAATGGCAGTTGCACCAAAATGCCATGCACCGCCGGATCGGCGTTCAAAGTTTCAATCAGCGTTAGCAAATCCGCCTCGGACGTGTCCGCCGGGAGCTTATGTTCATAGGAATTCATGCCGCACTCATGGGTCTGTTTGCCCTTGTTGCGCACATAGACTTCGGAGGCTGGATCTTCGCCAACCAAGACCACGGCCAATCCCGGCGTGATGCCATGGACCTCTTTGAGTTTTCCAACCTGTGTCGCAACTTTTTCACGCACGGTGGCGGCAAAGGCTTTGCCGTCGATGAGTTGTGCAGACATCAAATGTCCTCCAATCGGCGCGCAGCCACCGCAAGGGTGTGCCACAGCGTTTCAGTCGATGAGCGCATCCCCCAAAACGCCAGCCGATCTTCGGCCCGACGGATCAGGAAAACGCTCATATGTTCAAGCCCGGTGCGCAGAGCCGACCCTTGGGTAAATGCCTCCACATCAAGGTTCACGAGCTTCTCAAGCAGTGCTTTGATCGGGGCGGCCCCTTTTGATGAGGTAATTTCAATCACGGCCCAACCGTCAGTCTGCTCCGTCACAGAGGCCTCGGGCACTTCGGCCTTCAAGACCCGCGCAAAGTCTTCCTCTGCACGACCTTCAGCCTCGACCATCCATTGACCTTTCGCCGTCCAATAGAGCCCAATCGCGCCTGATTGGGTCCATTTTCCCGGTTCAGGCAATGTCATCGCAAAGGGCGACGGCACCGATTGGCCCTTACGCAACGCCAGGGAGGCAAGCGCCATAGCGGGGTTTTCAGCCAAGCTCAGCGCGCCATAGGTTTCAACGCGGGCGATGGTTCCGCCCAAGGCGGTGATGGGTGTCAGATCAGTCACGGAGCCGCTCCCCTTCTGGATCAACAAAATGGGCGGGAACAACGCGCAGGCGCATTTCACGGCCCTCAAGCGGGTTGGCGGCGATGATTTCCTCATTCATCCGCGTGTCCCCGTTTTCAAGATATCCAAGACCGATATAGGCCCCGACATGTGGCGAATAGCAGGCGGAGGTGACCCAACCTTGATCCGTTTCGGTGGTCTGTTCCGCCCCTTGAGTGAAAAGATGCGACCCGGCCATCAGGCGTTCTGTTGTACCAACGGGTTGCAGCCCAACAAGGCGGCGCGCATCGCTTGCGAGGCCCTCGCGACGCGACATCACAGCACCAATCGAGTCCTTTTTCGCGGAGACCATACGACCCAAACCCAGCATAGTGGCGGTGGTTTGGCCATTGAGTTCCGCCCCGGCGGCGTGACCTTTTTCGATCCGCAACACAGCCAAGGCTTCGGTGCCATAAGGTGTTGCGCCCAGATCAGAGCCAAGCTCCATCAGCCGCGCCATCAAGGCATTGCCATAACGTGCAGGGACCGCGATTTCATAGGCCAGCTCGCCAGAAAACGAGATCCGAAACAACCGCGCACGTAGGCCTTTGCAAACCGTAAGTTCTGCGCAGCCCATAAAGGGAAAGGCCTCGTTGGACAGGTCAAACGCATCCACAATGCGCTTCAGGAGTACCCGAGATTTAGGGCCAGCCACGGCGATTTGCGCCCAGGCATCGGTTGTAGAAATCAGTTGGACATCAAGATCCGGCCAGAGGCATTGCCGCGCGAATTCCATATTGCGATACACCAGTCCGGCGTTCGCGGTCGTGGTGGTGACAACGTAGTGATCCTCACTCAGCCGCGCGCAGGTGCCGTCATCATAGGCAAACCCGTCTTCGCGCAGCATAAGACCATAACGCACTTTGCCAACCGCAACGGTGCCCATCATGTTGGAATACATCCGGTTCAGAAATTCCCCGGCATCCGCGCCTTGCACGTCGACTTTACCCAGCGTGGTCACGTCACACAGTCCAACACCCGCGCGCACGGCTTTGGCTTCGCGATCGACGCTTTCACGCCAATCGGCCTCGCCTTTTTGCGGGAAATACTGTGCCCGCATCCATTGGCCAACTTCGACAAATTCCGCGCCTTGCGACTTGGCCCAACTGTGGGTCGGGGTGAGGCGGCGCGGACGGAAATTAACGCCTGTATCCCCGCCCCCCAACACGGACAAGGACACGCCGGTGTAAGGAGGCCGAAAGATCGTTGTTCCGGTTTCAGGAATGGATTTCCCGGTGAGTTCGGCCATAACAGCCAACGCGGAGACGTTCGACGTTTTGCCCTGATCCGTCGCCATGCCAAGGGTGGTCCAGCGTTTAAGATGCTCCACTGGCTTCATGTTTTCTTTATGCGCCAATGCGATGTCTTTGACCGTCACATCGTTTTGGAAATCGACCCAAGCGCGTTTTTTGCCAGGCACATACCAGAAATCAGCTTGCGATACGGCCATGTCCTCTGCGTCCGGCAAGGCGATCTCGGGGGCTTTCATGCCCAATGCGCTCAAGGCGGCGCGCGCCGCTTTTGCGCCATCGGCGAGTGCCTTTGCGGTGCTGCCCAACCCGGCGCATGCGCCCGCTGGGATCAACCCCGCCGGACCATCGCCGCTTGGAACAAAGCTCAAAAGGGTGTCATCCCAAACCGGACGACCACGATGATGTGACGCAAGATGCACATTCGGGTTCCAGCCGCCCGCCACACCAAGGGATGCACATTTATGCCAAGAGGCGGTGCCATCTTTGGTGATTTCGATCTCTTTTAGGCCAAGACGCCCTTTCGTGCCGGTCACCATAGACCCCGCGAAGAGGTCGTAATCGCCAAAGCTCGTCGCATTTTCACGACTGTCGATCACACCCAAAATTGGGACATTTTTCGACATCAAATCAAGCGCCGTACGGTGGCCATCGTCGTTATTGGTAAAGATCGCCACAGGGTCTGTGATGGACTTGGTCGGAGCAACGGCCCAACGGTTGGCATAGGCTCGCATCGCACCGCCCAACATCACGCCCGGGCGGTCATTATCGGCAAAGGGAATGTGCCGCTCGGTCGCGCCCGCCGCCAAAACCGCACGTTTCGCGGTGATGCGCCAAAGAGTTTGACGCACCTTATTGCCCGGTTCAGCCACGTGATCGGAGACACGTTCAACCGCGCCGTAAATCCCGTGATCATAGACCCCAAACACTGTGGTCCGTCGCATGATGCGCAGGTTTGGCAAAGTCTCGAACTCAGCTTCAAGCGCCGAAATCCAATCCGTTGCGGGCGCACCATCAAGCCTATGGCTTTCGGACAAAAGGCGACCACCCAAACGGAAGTCTTCGTCACATAAAATGACCTGTGCGCCCGTGCGTGCCGCCGTCAAAGCTGCCGCAAGACCCGCTGCACCTCCACCAATGACCAAGACATCGCAATGCAAAAAACCTTTGTCATAACTGTCTGGATCGGCCTGCATCGACAGGCTCCCCAAACCTGCCGCACGACGGATCATTGGTTCGTAGAGTTTTTCCCAAAAAGCACGCGGCCACATGAACGTTTTGTAGTAAAACCCGGCCGCAAAGAATGGCGCGAAATAGTCGTTCATGCCAAGTGCATCAAAGGCCAAAGAGCCGATGCGGTTTTGTGATTTGGCGACCAGACCATCGTACAATTCGGCCACCGTGGCGCGTGTATTCGGCTCGGTGCGCGCTCCGCTGCGCAGCTCAACCATGGCGTTAGGTTCTTCTGATCCCGCCGCCACAACGCCACGCGGGCGGTGATATTTAAAGCTGCGGCCCATGAGGCGCACCCCATTGGCCAGCAAAGCGGAGGCCAAGGTGTCGCCCGCGTGGCCTGTATAGGTTTTGCCGTCAAAGGTGAAAGAAAAGGAGGAGTTCCGGTCAATCAGACCGCCGGACAAACGCGTCATTTTGATCCCTCTCTATGTGCCAAAGCCACGTCAGAGGCGAGCTCTGCACTGAGAATTTCATGGGTCACTGTGT
Source organism: Celeribacter baekdonensis (assembly GCF_003047105.1). Lineage (NCBI taxonomy): Bacteria > Pseudomonadati > Pseudomonadota > Alphaproteobacteria > Rhodobacterales > Roseobacteraceae > Celeribacter > Celeribacter baekdonensis. Next base: position 2,712,261 of record NZ_CP028475.1, on the reverse strand, counting down.
TGCGCGTGACGACAAGCCAACTCCGGTCGCCTTGTTCGTGGTACCAAAGTTCGCGGTGCACGCCCGCCGGGTTGTCTCGCAAGAACACATAGTCGCAAAGCGCCGCTTCAGCATCGGGGCACTTGGGTCTGGACGGTTCATCAGGTTCGCATCACCCAGATAGGTGAACTCCTGAGCATCGCGTAGGCCGAGAAGGGGATGAGGGATCAACATCTGTGGACCTCAATGCAAGTTGGGCTGAGCGCCAGCGCCACGTTCATCAATGACGTAGCCCTTGGCAAAACGATCAAGACGGTAGGCTTTGGCGGTGTCGTGCGGACGATCAGTGGCGAGTAAGTGCGCGAAGGCATAGCCTGAGGCCGGCGTCGCTTTGAACCCGCCGTAACACCAGCCGCCGTTGAAATAGAGACCTTCGACACCGGTGCGATCAATGATCGGAGACCCGTCCATCGACATATCCATCACGCCGCCCCACCCGCGCAAAAGCCGGGCGCGGCCGATCATCGGCATAAGCGCCATGCCACCTTCGAGCACATCTTCGATCACCGGAAGATTGCCGCGTTGAGCGTAGGAGTTATAGCCGTCGATGTCGCCACCAAACACAAGCCCACCTTTGTCAGATTGACTGATGTAAAAATGCCCGGCACCGAATGTAATCACGCCAGGTATGGTCGGTTTAAGACCTTCGGAGACAAAGGCCTGAAGCACATGGCTTTCGATCGGCAGGCGCATTCCAGCCATCGACATGACGCGACTGGACGAACCTGCCACGGCCACGCCGACTTTTTGGGCGCCGATAAAGCCGCGCGAGGTTTCAACGCCCAAGACTTTGCCAGCTTCGATTTTGAACCCGGTGACTTCGCAATTCTGGATGATATCGACGCCGCGCATGTCTGCCCCGCGTGCATAGCCCCAAGCCACTCCATCGTGACGCGCCGTACCCGCACGCGGCTGCATCAACCCGCCTTTGATCGGGAAGCGCGCGTTATCATAGTTCAAAAACGGCACCTTCTCACGCAACTCTTCACGCGACAAAAGCACCGAATCCGCGCCGGCAAACCGCATCGCATTTCCACGCCGACGATAGGCATCGCGTTGTGCGTCGGTGTGGATCAGGTTGATGATCCCACGCTGACTAACCATGGAGTTGAAATTGGTTTCTTGTTCCAGATTTTCCCAAAGTTTCATCGAGAATTCGTAGAATGGCTCATTGCCCGGCAACAGATAGTTAGAGCGTATGATGGTGGTGTTTCGGCCAATATTGCCCGACCCAAGCCAGCCCTTTTCGAGCACAGCAATCCGCGCCTGACCAAAGGTCTTGGCAAGATAAAATGCCGTGGCAAGCCCATGTCCGCCGCCACCAACGATGATGATGTCGTAGTCTGATTGCGGCTCGGGATCTCGCCACAAGGGTTTCCACCCTTTGTGGCCTGTCAGAGCCTCTTTGATGACCTTAAATCCGGAGAATTTCATGCATATCGCTCCATTCGACTAAGACAGTTTTACCCTGTAAATTGCCCCTATTCTTTTCTTTAAAAGACATTTATTTTCCTTATTGAGACAAAACATTGGGGTCGTTCGCACATGAAAAAAATCGGATTCGTCTTGCTCGAAGGCCACGCCCTTATGTCCACGGCAGCAGCGCTTGAACCGTTGCGCGCGGCCAATCTTTTTGGCTCTGAACCTCTCTACAATATTCAGGTTTTGTCCCCCGAAACGTAAGGGTCCGCTCCTCTGTGGGGAGCACGTTTGAAACAACGCCATTGCTTACAGCCGGAACCGATTTCGATCTTGTGTTTGTGGTGGCGGGCGGCGACCCTTTGGCCGTCAATGACCCTGAATTAGAGACATGGTTGCGGCGTGTGTCGCGAGCGGGCGCAGCTCTTGGCGGCATCTCAGGTGGGGCGGCGATTTTGGCCAAGGCGGGGCTTTTGGACAATCGACGCTTCACCCTGCATTGGCATCACTATGAGGACATTCAAAAACTGTTTCCAAAGCTCCTGCTTGAGCGCCGTTTGTTCGTAATTGACCGTGATCGTTACACTTGCGCCGGAGGGACCGCGCCGTTGGATATGATGCATGCCATCATTTCGCGTGATCATGGGGTCGGTTTTGCCCAACGGATCAGCGACTGGTTTATTCAAACCGAAGTGCGGCTGTCTGAGGCACCACAACAGGCCAGCATTGCGGCGCGCTATGGTGCGTTGCCTCGTCCTGTGTTGGCGGCGATTGAATTGATGGAATCTCATATTGCGGATCCGCTCGACATCACTCAACTCTCTGAGTTATCGGGGCTTTCTTCGCGACAATTGCAGCGACAATTCACCGAATGCCTCGGCAGTTCTGTCATGGAAACCTATCGCGACATTCGTCTTGAGACTGCACGAGATTTGCTGCGCCAGTCCCAATTGCGCATTGGGGAAATCGCGATGATGACCGGATTTGTCAGTCAGGCGCATTTTTCCGAAAGCTTCCGCCGCCAGTTTGGTCAACCGCCCTCGGCGCTGCGCAGGCACTGACAAAAAAACGGCCCCCGAAGGGGCCGCTAAAGGGGAACTGGGAAGAGGAAAACGCTTATATATCAAGCGTGTTCTCGCGCTCCCAACGCGAGAAGTGGGAGACAAAGGAATTCCATTCCTGCATCTTCATCTTGGAATAAGAGGTCGAGAAATTGGTCCCCATCATGGCTTTCAAACCTTCGTCCTCGTCATAGGCGCGGATCGCGTCGAGCAGGTTCAAAGGCAAACGAGGTGCGTCTTTGACAAGGTGACCTTCGGCATACATGTCGATGTCGTAGCGCTGACCGGGATCAGCTTTGGAGTTGATGCCAGACAGGCCAGCGGCGATGATCACGGCTTGCAACAGATAGGGGTTTACCGCCCCATCCGGCAGGCGTAATTCAAAACGGCCCGGCCCCGGTACGCGCACCATATGGGTGCGGTTGTTGCCGGTCCATGTGACCGAATTCGGCGCCCATGTTGCACCAGAAATCGTGCGTGGCGCGCTGATGCGTTTGTAGGAATTCACCGTTGGGTTGGTGATCGCCGCCAAGGCTTCGGCATGTTTCATAATGCCGCCAAGAAAATACCCACCCTGCTCAGAGAGGCCAACTTCGCCCACCTGACCTTTGCCGTCTTTTGAGGCAAAGGCATTGGTTTTACCATCCAAATCCCAGACCGAAATATGCGCGTGACAGCCGTTCCCGGTCAGACCTTCGATCGGTTTCGGCATAAAGGTTGCCCGCAATCCGTGCTTTTCGGCCACGGATTTAACCATGAATTTAAAGAAGCTGTGACGGTCGGCTGTGACGAGTGCGTCGTCAAAATCCCAGTTCATTTCGAACTGACCATTGGCGTCTTCGTGGTCGTTTTGATACGGGCCCCAGCCCATTTCCAACATGTAATCGCAGATTTCGGCAATCACATCATAGCGGCGCATCACCGCCTGTTGATCGTAACATGGCTTTGCCGCCGTATCGAAAGGGTCGGAAATCTGATCACCCTCGGGCGTCAAAAGAAAGAACTCCGCTTCGATCCCGGTTTTGACCCGAAGGCCGGCTTCAGCAGCCTGTGCGACGAGTTTCTTCAACACGTTGCGCGGCGCTTGTTCTACGGGAGTGCCCTCCATGACGCAATCGGCGGGCACCCAGGCAACATCAGGTTTCCATGGCAATTGGATCACGGCGGAGGCATCCGGCACGGCCAACATGTCTGGGTGTGCGGGCGTCAAATCAAGCCAGGTTGCGAAACCGGCAAAACCTGCGCCGTCTTCTTCCATATCGGCAATCGCCTGTGCAGGCACGAGCTTGGCCCGCTGCCCACCAAAGAGGTCGGTATAGGAAATCATGAAATATTTTACGCCGGTCTTTGCGGCGAAATCTGCAAGAACGCTCATCGTCTTGTCCTTTTTTCTAGTCCCTGTTGGCAGGATGAGGGGCACATGGCCCCTCCCCTTTTATCGCTGGCTCAAAAGCCCGGTTTGCCCGGATACCAATTGGTCCCCGCAAGCGGCACTTGGGCCATTGCGGCGGCTTCCATGGTCAGAGCACAAAGATCCTCTGGCTCAAGATTGTGAACATGGTTGTGACCACAGGCACGGGCCAGTGTTTGGCATTCCAAGGTCAGCACATTGAGGTAATTTTGCAAACGACGCCCGGCTGCGACCGGATCGAGGCGCTTCATCAACTCAGGGTCTTGGGTGGTGATACCGGCCGGGTCGCGACCTTCATGCCAATCATCGTAGGCCCCAGTGGTTGTGCCGAGTTTTTGATACTCAGATTCCCATTTCGGGTCATTGTCCCCCAACGCGATGAGAGCCGCCGTCCCGATGGACACCGCATCCGCGCCCAATGCCAAAGCTTTGGCCACGTCGGCCCCGGTGCGAATACCGCCAGAGACAACAAGCTGAACTTTGCGATGCATCCCGAGGTCCTGCAGCGCCTGAACGGCGGGGCGAATACAGGCCAAAGTGGGCTGACCGACATGTTCGATGAACACGTCTTGGGTCGCAGCCGTACCGCCCTGCATCCCATCCAAAACCACCACATCGGCACCGGATTTGACCGCCAAAGCGGTGTCGTAATAGGGCCGCGCGCCACCAATTTTGATGTAGATCGGCTTTTCCCAATTGGTGATTTCGCGGATTTCGAGGATTTTGATCTCAAGATCATCCGGGCCGGTCCAATCCGGGTGACGGCAGGCGGAGCGTTGGTCGATACCGACCGGAAGATCGCGCATTCCTGCGACCCGTTCGGTGATCTTTTGACCCAAAAGCATCCCGCCACCGCCGGGTTTCGCGCCCTGCCCCACCACGATTTCAATCGCATCAGCGCGGCGCAAATCGTCCGGGTTCATGCCGTAACGAGACGGCAGATATTGGTAGACGAGTTTCTCGGAATGGCCGCGCTCTTCTTCGGTCATGCCGCCGTCACCTGTGGTGGTTGACGTGCCCGCAAGGGTCGCACCGCGGCCCAGCGCCTCTTTTGCCGGTCCCGACAGAGAGCCAAAGGACATGCCCGCAATGGTCACCGGAATTTTCAATTCAATCGGCTTTTTCGCAAAACGCGTGCCGAGGGTCACGGAGGTGTCGCATTTCTCACGGTAGCCCTCGAGGGGGTAACGCGACATTGATGCGCCCATGAACAACAGGTCATCGAAATGCGGCACACGGCGTTTCGCGCCACCGCCACGGATGTCGTAAATCCCGGTGGCCGCGGCCCGACGGATTTCAGCATTCACATCCTTTGAAAAGGTCCACGACTGGCGCGGTTCGGTTTGTGGTGTTTTTTCCATGTCGCGCTCCTCAGTATTCGTCTGCGTGGTCGATGTTGAAATTGTAGAGTTTGCGGGCGGAGCCGTAGCGTTTGAACTCTTCGGGCTTTGCATCGGCACCCGCTTTTTCAAGTAGCTCTTTGAGGATCTCGATGTGCTCAGAGCGCATCTCTTTTTCGATGCAATCGGCGCCGAGGGATTTCACCGTCCCGCGCACAAAAAGCCGCGCTTCATAGAGACTATCACCAAGTGCATCGCCTGCGTTGCCCAGCACCACAAGGTTGCCCTTTTGCGCCATAAACGCAGACATGTGGCCGATGTTCCCATGCACGACAATGTCGATGCCTTTCATCGAAATACCACAGCGCGACGAAGCATTGCCTTTGATGTTCAAGAGACCGCCATGTCCAGTTGCACCCGCATATTGCGAAGCGTCGCCTTCGATGGTGACGGTGCCAGACATCATATTTTCGGCGACACCGGGACCAGCGGACCCTTTGACGGTAACTGTCGCCTCTTTGTTCATACCAGCGCAGTAATAGCCGGTAGACCCTTGGATCGTCACATCAAGCGGGCCATCGAGACCACAGGCCATCGCGTGGCTGCCGCGTGGGTTGGTGATGATATATTCCGCATTTGCCTGTGCTTTTGCAGCAGCCTGTAGCGTGCTGTTGATGTCGCGCAGTTCTGTCTGCGTCATATCGAGCGTATTGGTCATGGATTAGCGCTCCCAGAAATAAACAGTTGCAGGTTCCGGTTCCCAAACGCGGGCGGCGTCAATCCCCGGCAGGTCCGCAAACGCGCGGTATTCGGAGGCGAAAGCGACGTAGTCGTCTGTTTCTGCCATGACGGCGGGCTTGCAGGCGATCGGATCGCGCACAACGCCAAAGCCGTTTTTCGTTCCAGTGACAAAGGTAAAGAACCCATCGAGATCCTTCAGCGTGCCTTCCAAAGCCTCGCCAAGCGTTGCGCCATCCGCAATGCGGGAGGAAATGTAGGCCGCGCCCACTTCGGTGTCGTTTTCCGAGCGGGTGAACACACCTTTTTTCGCCAGAACGCGGCGCATTTGGTTGTGGTTCGACAGCGAGCCATTGTGCACGAGGCACTGGTCATCTGCGGTCGAAAACGGGTGCGCGCCCATGGTTGTGACGGCGGATTCTGTTGCCATACGCGTGTGGCCGATGCCGTGGCTGCCCCCCATCTCGCGCAGGTTAAACCGAGCCGCCACATCTTTTGGCAGTCCGATTTCTTTATAAATCTCCATGGATTCACCCGACCCCATGATGCGCAGCCCTTTGTCTTCAAGGAAGGCAATTGCTGCTTTCTCCAATCCGGCGGGGACAGTGAGAACCGCATGTGTGCTGATTGACTTGATCGCCACAGGCCCGTCGATTGCCGCGCACAGCTCGGCGTCGAGATCGGCAAATGCTGTCTCCGGCGTATCCGATTGAACGGTGATTTTGATGCCGCCCGTCTCATCCCCATAGATCGCGATCCCGGCACTGTCGGGGCCGCGGTCGGTCATGGTGATCAGCATATCAGTCAACATATCGCCCAGCTTGGGGCGCAGTTCGTCCTTTTTAAGGAACAGGCCTACAATGCCACACATATATCCCTCCATCAGAGTCTTCGGCCAATCGCCGTCATGATCTGATTAAAAGGAAAACTTATTTCTCATCAAGAAAGTTTTTCTCTGTAGGAGCAAGTTTTTCCATTTAGGAAAGAATTGCCCGCAAATGTCGCAAAATCTGGCGAAGGCGGCGAAGGTCGCACAAAAAACAGACTTCCTTGGAACGCATCATTTTTGTTGAGGGTAGGTGATGATCGAAAGATAGCGCGCAGGAAGCTTAATCAGCGCCTCCGGCCCGTGCGGCGAATCTGCATCGAACAAAAGCGAGTCGCCCGGTTCCAAGATGTACCGCTTATCGCCATGCCGATAGTCGATCACGCCCTCAAGAATATAGAGCAACTCAATGCCCTCATGTTGAAACGCCGGGAAACGGTCACTCTCATTGTCCAAAGTGATGAGATAGGGCTCAACCACAACGCCGGAGTTGTTTGAGCCAATATGCCCCAACAGATTGTATTGGTGCCCTGCGCGAGTCCCAGCACGTTCGATTTCAACACCCTCGCCCGCTTTCACATGCATACAGCCACGCTCTTCTTCAAAACCGGAGAACAGTTGAACCAGCGGCACCCGCAATGCATTGGCAAGGGTTTGAATCGTATTCAAAGAGGGTGAGATCACTCCGTTTTCGATTTTGGACAACATGCCAACCGACAGCCCCGCCTGCCCCGCAAGATCTGCGCCCGTCATACGCTGTCGCTTGCGCAACTCACGCACCTGGCGTCCGATCGCCACTTCAAGGTTCTTTTCACGGGTCTCACGAACTGCATGGGGATCTTGTTGCAGGGTGGTTTGTGATTTTGTCATTCGGAATCCTGTCTCGAAACTGGTCTTAAATCTATGCTCTGTTTACTGCGATGCCGCTTTGGCACTGCGATCTGGGGAAAGGCGTTGATCCCACAATTGTCCAAGCTCTTCCATATGCCGCTTTAAAAGCGGTCCATTCTGTTCAAGCCAGTCCAGGACGGATACGAAGTCTTCAATCCGGGCCTTGCCATCACGGATTGTAACCACGGGCCAATCTCCGACCAAGGCATTATCAATCCCGAAAATTTCCTCCCCCCACCAACGGGCAGGTCCGAAAACATGTGACATCCTGCGCCCGCGTTTCATCGCCGCCAACACCGAGACGGAATTGGTCGAATCCGCAAGTTCAACCGCGTTGTGCCACAGATCCAAGATGGAGGCATATTCCCAACTTACCGCACCCCATGCGCCAGGAAAGCGCGAACAATAAGTATCAAAGAAGGCTTTCGGTTGACGAAAGAAAAACGCGTTATCTGCCAGTTTTGGATCATCGAAGTCCGGGAACTGAAAGACGAAGCGCTCCATGAATGCCGTTGAGGTCCGCGCGATCAGCCGATCATAATTGTCGCCGGTACAAGACAGGATATGGCCCTCAAAGCCGAGCTTGTAGGCGGCTTCGCTCAGAGCCTTGACCATGGGCGGAGGCGAGGAACACCAACAGAGAATATCGGGGGTTTCGACCATCATGGCTTTGACAATACCCAGCGCGTCTTTGGTGTCAGCACTGTATTGGATGTCTTTGACGATCTCGCGTTTTGCCGCCTCAAACCCGGCGCGATAAACAGCCAAAGAGGGCAATCCCATGAGATCGGTTTGGCTACATAGGGCGACACGCTTGGCCTGAGGCTGGGTCCGCGCCAGCCACTCAATACCCGTAACATTGAACAGGGGGTGCACCTCAGCAGGTGCGATCAAATACGGCCGATCCGGTGACAGATCGCTGGGCAACAGGGTCGCCACCAGCACCTTGCGGGACATCAGGTAATCAATCGCCTGCGCCACATCATTTCCGCCGAGCGTCACAATCAGCGGGATGTGATCCTTTTCGACCATATCACGCGCGGCAGTCAAAGTTTGGTCTGGACCAATTGCACTATCATGCACGCGCATTTCGATCTTGTGCCTGCGGCCTCCGACCATCAGCCCACCATGGGTGTTGATCCAGTCCACCCAAATCTTGCAGCCCTCATATCCGGGCAGGCCCCACGCCTGTTCATCCCCCGACATGGGAATCAAAAAGCCAATCCGAATGGGCGCGCGGGTATGTCCGCCCAGTTTCGGTAGAGACCCTGTCACAAGCAGGCGCTGAGAGAGGGAGGAAATGCTCATATTTTCATCGTTGGCCTAATTTTATGATCATCACGGCCAAATGGCCCCTCCAAATATATTCCCACAAAGAAAATTCATTGACCACGAAAAAAGTTGGTTCTTATCTGGTTCATGCCGATTGAACCAATTTCTTAATTCGGTTCAATCCAATGAATTCTAATGTCCAAGGGAGACACTCATGACCAAACGTGTCGCAATTATCGGAGCAGGCCCCTCCGGTCTCGCACAGCTCCGCGCCTTTCAATCCGCCGCGCAAAAAGGCGCAGAGATTCCCGACGTCGTCTGTTTTGAAAAACAATCCGATTGGGGTGGGTTGTGGAACTACACATGGCGCACCGGCGTCGATGAAAATGGCGAGCCCGTGCATTGCTCAATGTATCGCTATTTGTGGACCAACGGCCCGAAAGAGGGCTTGGAATTTGCCGATTATTCCTTTGAGGAACATTTCGGCAAACAAATCGCCTCCTATCCGCCGCGCGCTGTCATGGTCGATTATATCGAAGGTCGTGTGAAAAAGGCAGGCGTCCGTGATTGGATCCGCTTTTCCACCGTGATCCGTTGGGTGGATTACGATGAGGACACAGGCAAGTTTATCATCACCGCCCACGACATGGTCGAAGATCGGATGTACAAAGAGGTGTTTGATCATGTGATCGTCGCCTCAGGTCACTTCTCTTCGCCAAATGTACCCGAATACCCTGGATTTGAGACGTTCAATGGCCGCATCGTCCACGCCCATGATTTCCGCGATGCGCGCGAATTTTCGGGCAAAGATGTGCTTTTGGTGGGCGCGTCCTATTCAGCGGAAGACATCGGATCGCAGTGTTGGAAATACGGTGCAAAGTCGATCACAACCTCTTATCGGTCCGCTCCCATGGGCTTTAACTGGCCGGACAATTGGCAAGAAAGACCTGCGCTGGTGAAGGTCGAGGGCAAAACCGCCTTTTTCAAAGACGGCACCACGAAAGATGTCGATGCGATCATCCTTTGCACCGGCTATCGCCACTACTTCCCATTCCTGCCCGATGATCTACGCCTGAAAACCGCCAACCGCTTGGCCACGGCCGACCTCTATAAAGGCGTCGCCTATGTCCACAATCCAAAGATGTTCTACCTTGGGATGCAGGACCAGTGGTTCACCTTTAACATGTTTGACGCCCAAGCATGGTATGTGCGCGACATCATTATGGATCGCATTGAGGTGCCCACTGACAAAGACGTGCTTCTGGCCGATGTTGCGGAACGCGTTGAGCGCGAAGAACGTCAGGATGATGTGAAATACGCGATCGTCTATCAGGGCGATTATGTCAAAGAACTGATCGCAGACACCGACTATCCGTCCTTTGATGTGGATGGTGCCTGTGAGGCCTTTTTTGAGTGGAAACACCATAAGGTCGAGGACATCATGGGTTTCCGAAATCACAGCTATAAATCGGTCATCACCGGAACCATGGCGCCTGCGCACCACACGCCATGGAAAGATGCGCTGGACGATTCCATGGAAGTCTATCTGCAAAACTGATCTAACATGTGACGCAATGGACGGGCCTTTCGCGAGGCCCGTCTCTCTCCTTTTTACAAGGACAAAAAATGCAAACGCACATTCCCGCAACCCTGTTGCGTCCTGGCCCACCTGCCGCCTCGCGCCCCCGCCGCGCGGCGGCCTATGGGCTTCAATCCAACGAAGAACGCTTCACCGTTCCCGGCTCTGGCGCGACCATGGTCGAACTCGCCCAAGGCGATCAGATCGTGATCGAAAATATCGAAGGCGGTCAACGCTGTGAGCTTGTAAGCGCACACCCAGATGGCCGCTTGGATTGTGGCCTTTTGGGTGTACCTGCTGACACGCCCGCCGATGGCCTCCGCGCGATGCTCCTGTCGCCGCTGTCCGGCTTTGATCGTCTCAAAAAGGGTCTAATCAATCGGAATATTGACCTAAAGAGTGCATCCGCTATCGGTCTTTTTGGCACGAAAAGCCCCGCGAAAGACAGGGTCACCTTTACGGCGCAAGGCCCATGTTGGGTCATCATTGCCGCCCCGGTGACGGGATGGATTTCGAAACGCAAGACACCACAACGCCGCTGCGTGTGATCCTAACCCGTGCCAAATCTCGCCAATCCGGTCAATTCGCCCTGCCCGATCCTTTGGCAGATCCCGTTCAGGATCTGCGGGTCAAATCAGCGACAGCACAGGCCTATTTTGTACGCAAGGGTGAGTTCATCCAGATCCTCGATGTCGATGGTCGCCAATGTACCGATTTCCAATGTTTCGACGCGCGCAAAGCGGATCGTGGCGACTACCTCCCTCTTGATGTCACCACCACACGCACCATCCTCAACCACGCCTACCCAATGCCCGGTCTACACGGGAAATATTTCGATCAGGACATGACGCCTCTCATCGAAGTGGTGCAGGACACCTGTGGTCGGCATGACGCATTCGCCATGGCCTGTTCTGCGAAATATTACGATGACATCGGCTATCCCGGTCATGCCAATTGTTCCGACAATTTCAACGGCGCACTTTTGGCCTATGACATCCCGGCCCGCAAAGGATGGATGGCCGCGAATTTCTTTTTCAACACCCATGTTGATGAACATGGCGTGCTTTTGGCCGACGAACCGTGGTCACGTCCGGGCGATTACGTGTTGTTGCGTGCTCTCACCGACCTGATCTGTGTGTCCTCCGCCTGCCCCGATGACACTTCCCCGGCCAATGGCTGGAATTTGACCGACATTCATGTGCGCACCTATGCCGCCGAGGAACGGTTCAGCCGTTCCGTCGCCTGGCGCGCCACTCCCGACGAGGACCCTGTCATGACCCGTGAAAGCGCGTTTCATCAAAACTTTGCCGAGCTGACGAATGATTTCGTCGAATACCGTGGCTTTTGGTTGCCCAATTCGTTTCCGCAAACCGACGCAGTCGAAGGATATTGGGCCTGTCGTGAGGCTGTCGTGGTCATGGACCTCTCTGCCCTGCGCAAATTTGAGGTCACCGGGCCGGACGCCGAAGCATTGATGAATTGGGTTCTGACCCGCAACGTCGAAAAGCTCGGCGTCGGTCAGGTGGTCTATTCTGCGATGTGTTACGAGCATGGCGGCATGATTGACGATGGCACGCTCTTCCGGCTTGGTCCGGCGAATTTCCGCTGGATTGGTGGCTCGGATGAGGGCGGAGCCTGGATGCGCGAACAGGCCGAAAAGCTGAACCTCAACGTGATGATCCGCGCCTCGACCGATCAGATGCACAACCTTGCTGTTCAAGGTCCGAAATCCCGCGATCTGATGAAAGAGATCATCTGGACCGCCCCACATCAAACGCCAATCTCCGATCTCGACTGGTTCCGTTTCACCGTGGGTCGGATTGGGGATGATCAAGGCGTACCCGTTGTGGTGTCTCGGACGGGCTATACTGGTGAATTGGGCTATGAAATCTTTTGTCACCCCAAAGACGGTGACACAGTGTTCAGGGCCGTTTGGGAAAGAGGCCAAGCCTATGGCATGCGCCCGATGGGGCTTGCCGGACTTGATCTGGTGCGGATCGAGGCCGGACTTGTCTTCGCAGGCTATGATTTTTCCGATCAAACCGACCCGTTTGAAGCGGGGATCGGCTTCACCGTCCCCCTCAAATCAAAGACTGTAGATTTCGTCGGTCGTGACGCGCTTTTGCGGCGCAAAGAACATCCGGCTCGTAAATTTGTGGGGCTTGAAGTCGAGGGACAAAACCACGTTGCCCATGGCGATTGCATTCGCATTGGGCGCGCGCAGGTGGGAGAGGTTTGCTCCGCGATGCGATCCCCGCGGACCGGGCAAGTCATCGCATTGGCGCGGGTCGATGTGGCGCATTCTGAGGTGGGCACCGAGGTCGAAGTTGGCCAGTTGGACGGTCATTTGAAACGCTACAGCGCCACGGTCGCGGCCTTCCCACATTACGATCCCAAAAAGGAACGCCCACGCAGCTAATTCTGGCCAAACGAAAAACAACAAAGTCTCCCTCAAGGGAGGCTTTTCTGTGCGGGGAATTCCCAGGAGTGCGTAGAAAAGTGGTGCCGCTGATAGGACTCGAACCTACGACCCCATCATTACGAATGACGTGCTCTACCATCTGAGCTACAGCGGCACTCTTCTCTGTCAGGCGCTATTGCGCGTGACGTGAACGGGTCTTTATCACCCTCTTTCAAAGGTGTGTAGCCCTAATTTTCGACCTTTGGGTTTTCGTCTTCTTCAACGGGGGTCACATCTACCATACCTTTCGGTGCGTCCCGTGGCTCCTCTTCAATCGGATCGACAAAATCCTCTTTTGGCTCCGGCAATGCACCCACAATCATTGGCAACATTTCGGTGCCTTGCGGCATCGCCACCTCGGACCGCGTTGGTTTACGCCAACTCAGCGTATCAAATCCACCGCAGTGCTCGCAAACCGGCGCCCATTCCGAATGGATCGTTTGGCAATTGTCACAGACCCATTGCGGCCCACGCGGCGCTGTCAGGGCGCGGGTCAACCAGCCGCGCACGACAACATCATCCGCACCCTCGCCGCGTTCAATCGCCGCCAAGATCGTCAGGCTGCGCGACGTCGGATTGATTTCGGCCAAATCGCCCAACGCACGCCGGGCCGCCGGAAAATCTTCGGCCGCGATGTTCAGTTCTGCGGCCAACATTTTCGTTTCCGGGTCTTCCGGGTGGATTTTGGTCAACGCCGCAAAGCGTTTGATCCGTTGCTCCGGCGTTTCATCCGGGACAATCGCAGCGAAAGCCGCGGCCAAATCGGGATGTGGCTGCGCTTCCCATGCTTTTTTAATCACACGGGCCGCCGGGCGCGGCTTGTCGTCCGCAACATATTCTTCACAGGCCATCACGGCGGCAGGAATAAGATCAGGCGACTTTTTATTGGCCTCAATCGCGGCTTCACGCGCTTCAATCGTGGCACCTTTTTCAAACACTCCCTTGGCCTCTGACAGGGCCAAAACCGCATCGCGACGTTTGTGAACATCGCGCGGGATCGCTCCGTGTTTTAACTTGGCCGACAAAGTCGAACGCGCCGCCGACCAATCGCCCTTTTCGGCCTGAAGCCGGAGCAAAATGTCTTGTGTCTCGACATGTTTCGGTTTGAGGGCAAAAGCTTTTTCCGCGAGTTTCAGCGCAGTCGCCGTATCGCCATCCTCAAGCTTCTGCTTCATGATGCCCTGAACGCCAATAAAACGGGTGCGGTCATCCGTGATCAATTGTTTGTAGGCGCGCTCGGCGGTCTTTTTGTCACCCGTCATCACCGCTGCCTGCGCTTTGATCAGGTTGGTCAGCTCCGGCCTTTGCAGATATTTCTCGGCACGCGCGACCTTGGTCAGTGCCATGCGCCCCTCACCCGAGGCCAGCGCCATCATCCCATCCGTCAGGGCTTCAATACCTTTTTTCTGACGATTGCGGTCAAAATAACGCGAGATCGCGGTTTCATCACCCAAAAGGAATTTCACCACAGCGATCAACAGCCCGATGAGCTTGAGTGCCACATAAAACGCAACGATCAAGGCGATCAACGCCAGTACGGCTTTGAGCGGTGTAAGGGTAATTTCGAAGTTCCCAAAACTCAGCTGCGCGCCGCCTTCTGTTTCCATAAGAAGCATGCCGCCATAGGCAAGTGCAGCCACAAGGATGACGAAAAGAACGATTTTAACGAGGGACCAAAGCATGTTTCGCCTACCTTACTGACCAAGCATTTCATTGAGAGCGGTCATCACATCCACCCGTTTTTGCGCCTGTTCGATCCAGGGCTGCATCTCCGTCTGACCTGCCTCTGGCAAAGCCTCAAGCGTGGTGATTGCTGATGCAAACTGACCTTTGCGCACGGCGTCTTCGGCTCGAGACAGGATCGCGTCGGCGTCTTCGCCTTCTTTTGGTTTCGTCGATCTGAGACCAAGTTGCGTTTGAAGTGCGGTGTCAAACCAGCCCTGTTCGCCCGCTTCATAGGCGGCCCGCGACGCCGACATGAGAGCTGCTCTTGCGGCCTCAGGATAGGTGTCCTGCAACTCCGTCACACTGGCAATCCCATCCTGCGCCGCCTCTGTGAGCGCAGCGGGTGCATTCTCGCCAAGCTCACCCAGAACGGAGGCAAAAGGATCACCTGCGTCCACAAGCCTTTGCAATCGTGCTTTTTGTGTTGCGACGGTGGCGGCTTTTTCCTCGGCCACAGACTGTGCTTTGGCGGCTTCAAGTCGCGCAATCTCGCCTGTCAGCAAGTCCTGCATCTCTGCCAATTGACGCTCATATGCGGCTGTCGCCTCAGGCGAGACCACAGCCTCAGCCACGGGGCGCGCTTCCAATTCGGTCAGCCGAGATTCAAAGTTGGACAACTGATCTTGGAACGGCTGAATAACGCTTGTTGGATCACTAGCCGCGACTTGCGTTTCGATATCGGATTTCAAACTGTCCTGCGCCGACTGAACCGCCGCGATTTGATCCTGTGTACCCAATTTCAGATCCGCCAATTGCGCCGACAGATCGGTGATCTTCTGTGTTAGCTCATCCGTGTTGGCCCCTGGGAAAGGCCAGCCCTCAGGTTTGACAAACTGAGCGCCTGCGTAACCGAGGACCACACAAAGCGCGCCCCCAAAAGCGCCGGAACAATACCGCCACGTTTCACAACCACCTTTTCAACCACCGGCTGCGGGGTCACTTCGGCGGGCTCATTCGGGATCTCTTCTTCATCCGGCGTCGGCTCTTCTGTCTCTTCGGGGCCATCCTGATCCTCAGTGACAGGCTCTTGCGCCCCCTTAGTCTCCGGGTCAGATGCCTCACCGACGATCTCAGGCGTTTCAGGCACATCCTCAGTTGGCGCATCGGTTTCCGGCAACACCTGTCCTTCAACCGGCGTATTCTCTTGATCCTGAACCGCCTCCACTTCGGCTTTCACATCATTTTGCGGAGTTTTTTTGTCTCGTGCCAAAAGATCAACCTTTCGAATCCAGAACCAATTTTACAACTGCCTCTGGAACTTAGACCCTGAGGCCCTGTGCCTCAAGCGATGATCAGGTCAATTGCGACGCAATGGCATGCTTCATCGTCGCACCATCGGGATGTTGCGCAACAATAGAGCAAATGGGAGCAGGCCCAGACCATGCATCAAGGCAGGCTTGCGACATCGCGACAAGGGTCAATCGCCCACAGTAGATTTCAAGTCTTTTCGACAGGATTTGTGCAGAGCGCGGAGAATAGAGCGGAACCACGAGCGATTGCGCCTGCGCCACGCTGTTCTGTTCCTCCGATGTCCATGTTCGAGCCTGCTGATCATAGACCACCGCATCATCCGTCTCCAAACCGCCGGCCGTCAATCGGCCTGCCACATCGCCACGCGTATGCTTGCCATGAAGATGGATGGCCCGACACAGCGGTTTTTCCGCAAGATATGCGATCAAATCATCCGCCGACCCCGCAACGGAAACAGCCATCAATCCAATCGACTGAGCCGCCTGCGCGGTCGCATCTCCAACACAATAAGCCGTTAGTTTCGGAAACATCTCCATCGCCGCTTGGGCGGCGTGGCGCGACGTCAGAATGACGGCATCATAGCGCTGCGTGGTGACACTTGGGACGCAAGGTACAATCTCTAAAACCGGCGCTGTCAGCACAGCCGCCCCCGGCACCAATGCGCGCAAATCCTGCGCCAGTCGTGTGGCGTCATCTTGGGGACGTGTGATGAGGACGGTTTGGGGCAAAATCGGTCTCGGGATTGTCTGACGGTTCACTCGGTGATACCTCCCAAAAGACATCAGAACAACGCTCAACGGAGGGCGACCGATGCGGCTGGCTGAGGAAATGCGACACCAGGATCAAATCTCTGTGCTCGGCGCAGGTGCATTTGGGACGGCTTTGGCTATTTCTCTTGCGCGATCGGGGAAGCCTGTCACCCTTTGGGCGCGCTCCACTGACGCCGCTTCATCCATGCAATCCGCTCGCGAAAACCTTGGCCGCTTGCCGGGGAAATCCTTTCCATCCCGCCTGAGTGTCACGTCTGATTTACCTCTGGCCTGCAAAGCGCCCATCCTTCTTTTGGCCGTTCCCATGCAACAGCTGGCGGATTTCGCGACCCAAAATAAGAGCCTAATCCGGCGTAAAAGCCTTATTGCGTGCTGTAAGGGGATTGATCTTAAATCTGATCGTGGCCCTCTGGCTGTTCTTGAGGACGTGGTGCCAGAGGCGCAGTTGGCCATTCTGTCCGGCCCCTCCTTTGCTGTCGATATCGCTGAGGGCTTGCCCACCGCATTGACCCTTGCCGCGCGCGACAAGGGGGTGGTTGAGGCGCTACAATCTGTTTTGACCACCGACAACATCCGCCTGTATTCGAGCCTTGATCCGGTTGGAGTCGAGTTTGGTGGGGCATTAAAGAATGTGATTGCCATTGCTTGCGGTCTCGCCATCGGGGCCGGGCTTGGCGAAAGTGCGCGTGCTGCGCTGATGACGCGTGGCTTTGCCGAAATGCAGCGGCTTGCGGCCCGTGTCGGGGCTGATCCTGCCACGCTTTCAGGGCTTTCAGGATTTGGCGACCTTGTGTTGACCTGCACGTCTGAGAAATCGCGCAACTTTTCGCACGGCTTTAAACTTGGGACAGGCGCCACGGTTGACCCGACCGTTACTGTCGAAGGGGTGGCGACAGCCAGGGCTGTCGTGCATCTTGCGCGCACCTTAGACCTAGATATGCCCATCACAACGACCATCACACAGATTTTGGATGGTCACATTTCGATTTCTGCAGCGGTAGAGGTGTTGCTCTCCCGTCCACTCAAAAGGGAGTAACCCATGAAATACGCTGTCATTTGCACCGACAAACCCGGTTCGCTTCACATTCGTACCGAAACGCGCCAGGATCACGTGGCCTATTTGAAATCCTGCGGCGTGGTTGAGCAGGCCGGGCCATTTTTGGACACAGACGGCAAGATGTGTGGCTCACTGGTGATCATCGAAGTCGACGATCTTGAGGCCGCAAATTCTTGGGCTGCAAATGATCCCTATGCCAAAGCCGGGCTGTTTGCAGATGTACGGATTGAAGCTTGGAACAAGGTGATTGGCTAATGGTATATTGGCTTTTTAAATCCGAAGCGGAAGTTTGGTCCTGGGATCAACAGGTTGCCAAAGGTGACGCTGGCGAGGAATGGAATGGCGTGCGCAACTATCAAGCCCGCAACAACATGCGTGCGATGAAACTGGGCGATCGCGGTTTTTTCTACCACTCGCGCGCAGAAAAAGAGGTCGTTGGGATTGTTGAGGTCTGCGCGCTTGCGCATCCAGACAGCACAACCGACGATGAACGGTGGGACTGCGTCGACATTAAAGCGGTGCGTCCCTTTAATACGCCCGTGACTCTCGCCATGTGCAAGGCCGATCCGCGTCTATCCGAGATGGTTTTGGTCAACAACACACGGCTTTCCGTGCAACCGGTGTCGGAGGCGGAATGGGCTATTGTCTGTGAGCTAGGGGACACCGATCCGGCCTAATGCTTTGATCAAATTGATCTAGCACCGTTTCAACGAGAAATTTCAATAAAAAGGAGGGCCCCGACCCCCGGGACCCTCCACCACCCCACGTGCTCCCTTAGGCACCACACGTGTTCGATATAAGGTCCGGTCCGTCCTGGTCCGTGTATTCAACCTAGGGGTTTTGGCGATTCACCGCAAATCCGAAGTAGCTAGGGTTGAATCAGATTTTGAAACCTCCGATTAACTTGAGTGAGCTGAGCCCAATACAAAACCGCCCCGAACAATCGAGGCGGCTCTCAATAGATCTAAACAAGATCAGCTATAGACGGCTTCTTTGCCAAAATGCTTGACGAGCATGTAGTAGAAAACGGCGCGATATTTGTTGCGCTCAGAACGACCGTATGTGTCGATCACAACATTGATCGCATCCATAAGCTCGGGGCTATCTGCGAGGCCAAGTTTTTTCATGAGAAAATTGGTTTTGACCGTTTCCAGTTCGCCGTCTTGCGAAGCTGCAACTGTGGACGCATCTTCTTTGTAGATCGCAGGCCCGCAACCAATGGTCACCTTGGTCAACAAATCCATGTCAGGTTCGACGCCGCATTTGGATTTCAGATCCTCTGCGTATTTGGCGATCAGATCGTCACGTTTTCCCATTTTATTCTCCCACCATTCAAAGTGTTATGTCGTTATTTCAGAACCTAACGGAGGCTCGGGCAAAGCCTAATGGGATCACAGCGCTTTAAAAAGGGAAAATTTGGCGGATGAACTCATAATGAAACCGCCCATGTTTCCATGAGCGGTTTCTGTCTTGCTTTTATGTTTGGCCTCAGTAGCGGTAATGCTCGGGCTTAAACGGACCTTCGACAGTCACACCGATGTAATCCGCCTGGTCTTTCGAAAGCTCAGTGAGTTTCACGCCGATACGAGCAAGGTGCAGGCGTGCCACTTTTTCATCAAGATGTTTCGGCAAAATGTAAACTTGGTTCTCATAGGTGTCGCCATTGGTCCAAAGCTCAATCTGCGCCAACACCTGGTTGGTGAAGGAGGCGGACATCACAAAGGACGGGTGGCCCGTCGCGTTGCCAAGGTTCAAAAGGCGGCCTTCAGACAACAGAATGAGACGCGCACCGGACGGCATTTCGATCATGTCGACCTGATCTTTGATGTTCGTCCATTTGTGGTTTTTAAGCGCAGCAACTTGGATTTCATTGTCGAAATGGCCAATGTTTCCAACAATGGCCATGTCTTTCATTGCGCGCATATGCTCGATGCGGATGACGTCTTTGTTGCCCGTGGTGGTGATGAAAATGTCGGCGTCACCAACAACATCCTCAAGCACAACCACCTCAAACCCATCCATAGCAGCCTGAAGCGCGCAGATCGGATCAACCTCGGTGACTTTCACCCGCGCGCCTGCTCCACGCAACGAGGCGGAGGAGCCTTTACCCACATCGCCATAGCCACAAACAACGGCCACTTTGCCGGCCATCATCGTATCGGTCGCGCGGCGGATGCCATCCACAAGGCTCTCTTTACAGCCATATTTGTTGTCGAATTTGGATTTGGTCACCGAGTCATTCACGTTGATCGCCGGGAAGGGGAGTTGGCCTTTTTTCACCAGATCATAAAGACGATGGACGCCTGTGGTTGTCTCCTCGGAAACGCCAACAATCTGACCACGCATTTTGGTGAACCAGCCCGGGCTCTCTTTCATGCGTTTTTTGATCTGGGCAAAAACTGCGACTTCTTCCTCAGAGGTCGGCACTTCGATCAGATCGGTTTCACCCGCCTCAACGCGCGCACCCAACAGAACGTAAAGCGTCGCATCCCCACCATCGTCCAAAATCAGGTTCGGCCCCTCCGGGAATTGGAAGGAACGGTCGAGGTAGTCCCAATGCTCAACCAAAGACTGACCTTTGATGGCAAATACCGGCACGCCCGCCTCAGCAATGGCCGCCGCTGCATGGTCCTGCGTTGAGAAAATATTGCACGAGGCCCAGCGCACATCGGCACCAAGCGCCACGAGCGTTTCGATCAACACAGCAGTCTGGATCGTCATGTGCAGCGAGCCAACAATACGGGACCCTTTGAGCGGCTTGCTTGCGCCAAATTCCTCGCGCAACGCCATCAGGCCCGGCATTTCGGTCTCTGCGATATCCAACTCTTTGCGCCCAAAAGCGGCGAGCGCGATATCTTTCACGATGTAATCGGTGCCCATCTTTGGCTCCTGCATAAATACGGTTAATTTGAGCGCTGGTTACCAGCTTGACGCTCTCCTTACAACGCAGAGGCATTGATTTCCGGTTAAGTCGACAAAAATCATAGAAACTGTGCCGCTCAGACGCTACCTAGGGCCAAACACATATGAGGCAACCATGGCTCAACCACGCGCGTGGCAACGGATGTTATCGGGTCGGAGACTTGATCTTTTGGACCCCACTCCAATGGATATAGAAATCGAAGATATTGCCCATGGGCTGGCCTTTGTGGCGCGCTGGAACGGGCAAACACGCGGTGATTTTGCCTATTCCGTGGCCGAACATTCAGTCTTGGTCGAGGAGATTTTTCGCAAACTTTACCCGTCAGAGCCAGTCAAGTGGCAACTGGCAGCCCTTTTGCATGACGCGCCAGAGTATGTCATCGGCGATATGATCTCACCCGTGAAGGCCGCTGTTGGGCCGAACTATGGTGAGTTGGACGAACGCCTCACCGCAGCCATTCACATTCGATTTGGGTTGCCCGCGAAAATCCCTGTGACAATTAAGAAAAAGATCAAACAGGCGGATAAGGTCTCTGCTTGGCTCGAAGCGACACAAATCGCCGGGTTTTCTATTGAAGAAGGCAATAAGCTTTTTGGTAAAATGGACCCTGATTTGGTGCGCGATCTGCGGATTCACCTGCGACCGCCGATCTATGCGCGCACAGCCTTTACGGCGCGACACGCCGAATTGATGGCCGCGCTTTAAGCCGAGACACAAAGCCTAATTTTCCGACCCAAGCCTGAAGCTCTGCGAACCATGCGGCACGTGCGGCTTGGGATTCAGCGTGCTGACGTTCCATGTGGGCGCGCAGATGCTGAATCTCTGGCGTCACCTCTGGCTGACGCATCATATCGGTCGCAACAATCTGTAACATTTGATCTCTCCAAATCTTTGGGTATGATCCGTGTTTAGCTCCTATAGAGCCATATCGCGACTCAACGATTCTTTTAACATGTAAGCTGTAATTACACATGATCGACATTGACTGGCGCCAAATACCTTCCCTCTCCACGCTGCGCGCCTTTGAGGCGACAGCGCGGCTGGGTGGTTTTACCGCCGCCGGGCGTGCGCTCAATGTGACCCATGCGGCAGTCACGCAGCAGGTGCGCGCGCTTGAAAAAGAGCTTGGTGTGGCACTTGTCCAGCGAGAGGGGCGGGGGATGGCGCTGACTGAAGCGGGCGCGCAATTGGCCGAGACTTTGGGCGAAGGATTTTCGACGATTGCACAGGGCATCGAGCGCCTACGCAATGGGCCACGCTCGCGCGGGCTTCGGGTCACCTGTACGCCCGCTTTGTCCTACGCGTTTATCATTCCGCGTCTTGGTCAATTTTGGGATGCACACCCGAATATTCCCGTTTCCCTGACCCCGTCCGGCACGGTTGACGACCTGAAGCGGCGGCAATTTGATGTTGGCATCCGGTCTGGGTCGGGCAATTGGCCGGACGTAGATGTTGAATTGCTTTGGGAGACGAGATTCATCCTTGTTGCCAGTCCGATTTTGGTCGCCAAATACGGTGGGGACGTAAACAATCTTCCTTTGGAGGCAATGCCTTGGATTAGATCGCAGGCGCATAGCCAAGATTTGGCTTACATGAAAAAGGGTGGCGTCGATGGCCACAAAGCACCGGCAATTTTTATCGAGGGGCAATCCGATGCAGTGCAAGCCGTCGTGCGTGGATTAGGGGTGACCTTTGTGTCTGAAATCGCGGTGAGTGATGACCTTGCCTCCGGCGCACTTTTGCATGTGCCTTTTGAAATTGACGCCGATTTTTCCTATTTCGCGGTCACACCCAAAGGCCCGCAACGGACCTCGACCCGGCTGTTCATTGACTGGCTCAAGACCTTGGGGCCACAATCCAAGCCATAAAAAAGACCCGCCCAAGCAGGTCTTTCTAAGTCTTATTGCCTCAATAGCTTCGCGTTAGCGCGGGCTGCGCTTGGCCAAAATGCGCTGCAAAGTGCGTCGGTGCATATTGAGGCGTCGCGCCGTCTCGGACACGTTGCGATCACAAAGCTCATAGACGCGTTGGATATGTTCCCAACGCACCCGATCTGCCGACATTGGGTTTTCCGGAGGAGGGGGCAGGGCATCCCCATTGGCCAAAAGCGCATTGACGATGTCATTGGCATCGGCGGGTTTTGACAGATAATCCGTGGCACCGATTTTGACAGCCGCCACAGCGGTGGCGATCGCGCCATATCCGGTCAAGACAACGATCCGGCTGTCGGGGCGTTTTTCACGCAGCACCTCAACCACATCAAGCCCGTTGCCATCCTCAAGCCGAAGGTCAACCACAGCATAGGCGGGCGGGCGGGCGGTGGCGATGGCTTTTCCAGCCGCGACAGAACCCGCCATTTCAACGTCAAAGCCGCGCTTTTCCATGGCCCGCGCCAAACGACGCAAAAACGGTTCGTCGTCATCGACCAGCAACAGCGACTTGTCCACTCCCAAGTCCATCATTTCATCCCCGGTCATGGGACCCCCTTGCGCCAATATGCGTGATTATTTGAATTCGTATCAACCTAGAGCGCGGATGGCGGCGGGTCAATTTCTACCCTGCGTTCTATTTAGCCGCATCAATAAAACAGGCCACACGATCCGCCATCTGCTCTGGTGTGTCATCACGTTTGAAGAAATCGACAAACCCAATTTCTGGGAAGACCAAATAGGTGAAGGTCGAATGATCCACGAGGTAATACTCCGGATCGCCCTCTTCTTGTTTCTTGTAGTAGGTTTTGTAAGCCATAGAGGCGGCTTTCACCTGCTCAGGAGAACCGGTCATGCCGATCATGTTTTCATGGAAAAGATCCGTGAACTCTTTGACCACCTCAGGTGTATCGCGGTCCGGGTCGATGGAGATAAAGGCGGTTTGCGTGTCATAGCCACGCTCATCCAAGATGCGCTCGGCATCCGCGTTGCGCGCATTGTCGAGCGGGCAGACATCGGGGCAAAAGGTATAGCCAAAATAGAGGATCGTCGGCTTGGTAAACACATCTTGATCGGTCACGGTCACGCCATCTTCGCTCACAAGTTCAAAGGGCCCGCCAATGGACCCCGCACCACCACTGACAGCGGAACCGCGGCATTGGGCAAATTGATCATCAGCAGCCGGACGCGTGGCATACCATGCGCTTGCACCCAATAGGGCGGCAACGGCGACACCAGCGACAATAGCGAAAGATTTCGTCGACATGTTTTCTCTCCTCACGTGTGCGACGCATTGATCGGTGCAACAGCACAGACTAACAAGGGGTTTAATGCCGCAGTTGGAACAAAAGTCTGTCAATGATTGAAAATAGTGACGATCTCATCACCGAAGAGCGCAGATCCAATTGGGTTCGCCTGAGAACCCTCACGGCACTGCGTTGGATCGCGATCACAGGGCAAATTGCCACGATCATTCTGGCAATGGTGGTGTTTCACCTCAAATTTGATCTGGGCGGATTTGCCGTTGTGATCGGCGCGTCGATCATTTTAAATGTCGTGATCACGTTCATTTACCCAGAAAACACCCGATTGAGCGAACGCGGGGCGACGTTGATGTTGCTGTTCGACATCGTACAATTATCGGCACTTTTATTTCTATCTGGCGGATTGAACAATCCCTTCGCGCTCTTGATCTTGGCACCCGTGTCGATTTCAGCCTCAGCCCTTCGGCCCAAATCATCGGTGCTGACAGGGGGCGCAGCCATCGCCTTGGTGTCCATCGCAGCGCTTTATCACGTCCCCCTAGAGCTTTTAGACGGTGAAATTTTGCGTATGCCGAGAATTTTCTTGTTCGGGAGCTGGGCAGGGATTGTAATTGGGGTGGTCTTCTTGGGGGTGTTTTCGTGGAAAGTCGCCTCCGAAATTCACACCATGTCAGAGGCGCTTTTGGCAACCCAAATGGCACTCACACGCGAACAGAAGCTGACGGATTTAGGTGGGGTGATCGCCGCCGCAGCACATGAATTGGGCACGCCACTGGCCACCATCAAACTGGTGTCCAGCGAGTTGGTCGATGATCTGGCAGACCATGACGTTTTGCGCGAGGACGCGCAGTTGATCAACGAACAGGCGGATCGGTGTCGCGATATCTTGCGTTCGATGGGGCAGGCCGGCAAGGACGATCTACATATGCGGTTTGCGCCGCTTCAGGCTGTGGTTGAAGAGGCCGCCCAACCGCATATCGCGCGGGGAAAAACCGTCAAACTTGAGGTGTTGGGCAGCGAAGATGGGACATCGCAGCCCTATGTTTATCGGCGGCCTGAAATCATTCACGGGCTGCGCAATCTGGTCCAAAATGCGGTGGATTTTTCTGAAACGACGGCATGGATTGATGTCACTTGGGACGCACGCACCATCACGCTTCGGATTATTGATGACGGAGCTGGATTTCCGACATCGGTGATTGGGCGGATTGGCGACCCTTTCATGCGACGCAGACGGCCCGAGCGCGAGATTGATCGGCGCCCTGGTTATGAGGGTATGGGGCTTGGGCTTTTTATTGCCAAAACGCTTTTGGAGCGGACTGGAGCCGAGATTGCGTTTGCCAATGGATCGGACCGCCACGACCTCCACCTGCATGCAGGTCGTCGGTCTGGTGCGATCGTTGAACTGAGTTGGCCGAGGGAGCGGATCAGCGTTCAAGAGGGGGAACAAAACAAGGCTTTGGGTGAAAATGCCCGATTTGACACATGATTTATTGGTCGTTTTAACGGTGCGTTAACTATCCTTACCCAAAATCATCCCGTCGCAGAAGCGTATTTTTGTCGGGAATCACATGTCGGTCGAACTCCTTTCCACTCTTGCTTCCCTTATCATTGGAAGCCTGTGCATAGCCTTTTTGGCGCTCTATGGGTTTGCTTGGATGGCCGCCAGAAAAGAAAAGTCAGAGGCGATCACTCTAAGGGACCAGGACAATGACATCGTCTTTTTGTTCGATGACGAAAAACTGGTAAACGCGACGGCCTCCGCTCAAAGCGTGCTTGCGGCGGCGGCAGATGTTGGTTCCGATTGGTCGCGGCTTTTATCGGTGATGATCTCAAAATTCCCAACACTTCAAAAGGAAATCGTCGAGCTCGCCGACCGCGGCACATTGATCATCGAGTCCCGAGACGGCAGTTCGGTGATAAAATGCGAATGGCGCAACGGCCTTGCGCGTCTGACTTTGTTGGATCGCGAAACGGACCACAGCCATATCGAGCTGGATCGTCATTCCCTCATGGCAATGGAGCGGGAGCTTGAAACTCTGCGCGCCACCACGGAAAACGTGCCCTATCTTGTGTGGCGCGAGCTGGAAGATGGCACAATCAGCTGGGCCAATGCTGCCTATATCGCTCTTGCCGACAGTATGGCGCAGGGTGATGATATTCCAAGCTGGCCACCGGTTTCTCTGTTCGACACATCGCTTCTGTCCAACACTGACGCAAAAGAATCTCGCCGCCTCACGATCAAAGATCAAAACGACGGCGCACATTGGTTTGAGGTGTTTCGGTTTGAAATGGGCGGCGATTTCCTATTCACAGCCAATTCCGCCGATCACGTGGTCAAAGCGGAGGAAACTCTTCGTGAGTTCACTCAAACCCTAACCAAAACCTTTTCTCATCTCACAATCGGACTTGCCGTATTTGATCGCAATCGCAGGTTGGCTTTGTTCAACCCCGCGCTGACGGATCTGACCGCCCTTTCTGTTGAGTTTTTGATCTCACGCCCAGTTTTGACCACCTTCCTCGATCGGCTGCGCGACAGTCAAATGATGCCTGAACCAAAAGATTATAAATCATGGCGCCAAGAAATGGCCGCGTTGGAATCCGCTGCCAAAGATGGCACCTATCAAGAGGTTTGGACCCTGCCGGGAGGTATGACGTATCGAATTTCTGGACGCCCGCATCCCGACGGCGCCATTGCCTTTTTGTTCGAAGACATTTCAGCCGAAATGTCTCTGACACGACGGTTTAGATCAGAGATCGAAACCGGCCAGGCTGTACTCGACAGCCTGGCTGAAGCAATTGCCGTGTTTAACAGCGAAGGCATTTTGATGATGGCGAATTCGGCCTACACCTCGCTTTGGGGTCTCGAACAGATGGAAGGCATTTCCGAGACAAGCATCGTGGAAGCAACCCGGATATGGCACTCGAAATGTGCGCCATCTCCGCTTTGGAATGACATTCGGGAGTTCGTCAGCCGCGTTGGTGTGCGCGAAGAATGGACTGGTGCCACCCGGCTTTGGGATGGACGACGCCTTGCCTGCCGTTTTGCGCCCCTGCCGTCCGGCCAAACCCTTGTCGGCTTTGCGCCTGAGGTCCGCGGCTCCACTGCACGCCCCGCGATTCGACCACAGGCGGACAGCCAGTTCGTGGAAATGTAACGCCCTTCTTCCCTTGCGTCCCTTGCGGGGCAGCCTAAAGTCGGGCACATGTTTTGCCCGATCATCAAAGGCTCCCCGCAATGCTTTTCGCCCCTCTCCTTCTCAAATTTCAGCGGCCTCATGACTGAGCGCGCGCAGCTTTTCCAAGAGTTTCTCGGGCTAGCCCTTGGGCCAATTCTAACGCAACCGCCTTGGCGGGAGATGCTTCTCGGCGGCGATACCATCGGCTGATGGAACGTTCGAGCGGTCGATACGCGATAGCAATGGATGCGCCCCCAGAGGCCGGAGAAGATGTTCGCCCTTTTCTCAACGTTGCCGCCTATCTTCGCGATCTCGGACTGTCGGCCCCTGAAATATATGCCGCCGATGAAGCCAACGGTTTTTTGATCTTAGAAGATTTTGGCACAGACCTGTACGATGTCGTCTGCGCCCAGAAGCCACGTTTAGAACCCGAACTTTATGACGCTGCTGTCGATGTTCTGATTCACATTGCTTCATCAACGCCACTTGACGGCGCTGCGGATTACGCTCCTTTGATGACCGACCTCGCGCTCTCCTGTTACCGCTGGTACGCCGAACCTGTTTTGGATCGCGATATGTCTACAGAACGAGAGACGGCGCGCGCCGCCTTAACGCCACTCCTTGCGACTCTCGGCCATGCCCGCGCCACGATTTTACGCGATTATCACGCGCAAAACCTCTTGTGGCTGCCGGATCGAACAGGCCCTTCGCGCGTTGGGCTTTTGGATTTTCAGGATGCGATGATCGGCCATCCCGCTTATGATCTGATCTCACTGACAACAGATGCACGGCGCGATGTCCCGATTGCGATTCAAAACCGATGCCTTGCGCGATTTAGTAACGGATTGAATCTCAATCCGGTTGATTTTAGTCGTGACGCGGCGATTTGTTCGGTGCAGCGGAACCTGCGGATTTTGATGATTTTCGCACGCATGTCACTTCATTTTGCACGCCCGCATTACGTTGACCTGATCCCTCGCGTGTGGGCGCATTTGCAACGCGATTTAGATCATCCTGACCTTGCGGCTCTTGCGCACCTCATTCGCGCACATTTACCAGAACCCACAAAAGAAACCCTTCAGTGTCTGAAAGAAAAATGCGGAACCATCCCAACACTGCAATGATTTTTTGCGCGGGGCGCGGCACCCGAATGAAAGCCCTGACATCGGATCGACCAAAGCCGATGATTCAGGTGGCAGGACGCCCGCTTGTCGACCATGCGCTGGCTCAAATCAGGAGCGTCGAGCACAGGGTCGCAAACCTTCACTATTTGCCAGATATGCTTAAAGAACATCTGAATTCAGCTGGAATAGAGACTGTTTTCGAAGAGGTTTTACTTGAAACTGGCGGCGGGCTTCGCAACGCTTTGCCGCACCTCAAGGCGGATGTCGTGTTTACCGTCAATACGGATGCGGTATGGAAAGGCCCGATGGCCGCTGAGATTTTGGCAGAGGCCTGGGACCCAGAAAACATGGATGCGCTCTTGTTAACGGTGCCATTTGGGCGCACGCATGGGCATCTTGGACAGGGTGATTTTGACATTTTACCAGGCGGGCGATTGGCGCGTGGGCGCGGCTCGGTTTACACTGGCGTTCAAATCTTGAAAACCAGCGCCCTCAACAACATCAATGAGACGTGTTTTTCGCTCAACCTCGTTTGGGAGCGTCTGTTTCAAACAGGCCGAATTTTCGGTGTGGAATATCCTGGGCATTGGTGTGATGTCGGTCATCCCGAAGGGGTTGAGATTGCGGAGCGCCTCTTGAAGGACGCCAATTAAAGGACGGATTATGTTCGGACCCATCGAGATGCCACATTTGTTTGGTCTGCCCTGCGGCGTCGATTATCCGGTGGCGTTTAAACAGGGGATTTTGGAACGGTTTCGAGACACGCCTCCCGAAGTCTTGGCCCGCACTCAGGTATTCGTGAACACATCACGGATGAAAAAGGACATCTTATCCGCCTTTGACGACGGCTCATCCCGACTTTTGCCGCAGGTAAAATTGATTTCAGAATTGGGATCATCGCCCGAATTCATGGACCTACCTATGCCAATCAGCGGGCTAAGGCGGCGGTTGGAATTGTCGCAACTCGTGTCGCACTTTTTACGCCAAGAGCCGCAATTCGCCACGCGCGCCTCCGTGTTTGATCTCTCCGATAGTCTCGCGGCCTTGCTCTCTGAAATGCAGGATGAGGGCGTAACGCCAGAGTGTCTAAAGTCGCTGAAAATTCCCGATGCGTCAGGACATTGGGAAAAGTCATTGGCATTTTTGTCGATCATTTTTGACTACTTCGGACCAACATCCGCCCGAGAGCCCAGCCGAGAAGATCGGTTGAGATTGATCGTAGATCGCCTGGAAATCCAATGGGCAGAAAAGCCGCCAAATCACCCGATCATCGTGGCGGGTTCAACTGGCTCGCGCGGAACAATGGCACGCTTTATGGCCTTGGTATCCCGTCTGCCCATGGGGGCAGTGGTTTTGCCGGGCGTTGATTTTGATATTCCACTTGAGGTCTGGCAGGAGATTGCAGGGCAGGGCAATAGAAGCGCGCCCGCTGTTGAGCACCCGCAAGAGCGCACAGTGCGTCTGGCTGAAAAACTTGGTTTGGCTGCCGGGGATATTCAAAATTGGGCGCAGGTTTCGCCGCCAAATGCGATCCGAAACCGTCTGATTTCACTCTCGTTACGACCTGCGCCCGTGACCTATCAGTGGATGAAAGAAGGCCCTGCATTTCAAAATACAGACATAGCCTGTTCTGCTCTGACTTTGATTGAAGCGCCGGATATGCGAATTGAATCCAATGCCATTGCTTTGATCCTCCGTGAGGCAGCGCAAAGCAAACGCAAGGCTGCTCTGATCACGCCGGATCGTGACCTCGCGCGGCGGGTGACGGCGCTTTTGGGGCGGTGGAACATCACACCAGATGACAGTGCCGGGATACCACTCAATCAGACCCCTCCGGGTCGACTTTTACGCCATATTGTAGGGATTTTGGGACGAAAATTATCCTCTGAAGACGTATTGGTCCTTTTGAAACATCCGCTCACGTCGCGCGGACATGCGGGCGATGAGGGGCGGGGTTATCACCTTTTGTGGACCCGTGAACTTGAGGTGCATTTGCGCCGCAAGGGGGTGGTGTTTCCCGACCGTGAAAGCCTTTTGCAGTGGGCTATTTCGTCTGGAGCAGAAAAGGCGGACAAAGAGGCCCGCGAAGTTTGGGCGACCTGGATTGCCGATCTTTTGGATGTGCTTGCCGTAGCGCCTAAACGCAGCTTGGCAGATCACATTGATCATCTCGTGTCGGTCGCGTCTCTCTTTGTAAAAGGCGCGCAAGGCACGGATGACCGCGAACTTTGGGGCCAAAATGCCGGGCGAGAAACGTTGCGGCTTGTGTCTGATTTGCGCCGAGAGGCCGACTATGGCGGCACTATGAATGCGCTGGCCTTTGCTGATCTCTTTCGCGCAGTTTTGGGTCGAGGATTGGCGCGCGACCCGTCGCCAAAACATCCGCAAGTGATGATCTGGGGCACATTGGAAGCACGGGCCTTGGGGGCCGATTTGGTCATTTTGGGTGGGCTGAACGAAACCATCTGGCCGCAAGCGCCGGGGCAAGATCCATGGTTTAGTCGCGACATGCGTAAGCAGGCAGGGCTTTTGTCACCCGAACAAGCCACAGGACTTTCCGCACATGATTTCCAACAGGCCGTTGGCGCGCCCGAGGTGGTTTTGACCCGCGCAAAACGCGATGCGGAGGCGGAAACTGTTGCCTCGCGTTGGCTGATCCGCTTGACTAATCTGATGTCTGGCATGTCAGATGAGGGTCGATCCGCCCTTGAGGCAATGCGCAAACGTGGCGCAGATTGGATCAAGATGGCCGATGACCTTGATCGACCCAATTTCACCTTAGCGCCCGCAAAACGACCGAGTCCGCGCCCTCCCGTTGAGGCACGCCCAAGGCAGCTTTCAGTGACACGAATCGAAACACTGATCCGCGATCCTTATGACATTTACGCCAGCCGCATCCTTCGGTTGAACAAGCTTGATCCGCTGAGCCGCGACCCCGATGTACGTGAACGTGGCACCGCATTTCACGCGATCATGGAAAGCTATCTATCTGATATTTCAGACGAAACATTCGGTCAATCACTGGCGCGATTCATGGCGACGGCCGAACGCGTCTTAGAAGATCAGGTGGCTTGGCCTTCCGCGCGCCGAGTGTGGTTGGGGCGTGTGCGCAAAATCGCTGAGGATTTGGTCCGCCAAGAACGGGCACGCCTGACCAGAGGGCAACCTGCAGGCATTGAAGTAAAGGGCGCAATGCATTTTACCGATATTGATTTTTCTTTGACCTGCAAGGCCGACCGGATCGACCGCAAAAACGACGATACATTCGTGATCTATGACTATAAATCTGGGCGTCCACCGTCGGAGAAACAAACCCGAATTTTCAACATTCAGTTGTTGCTTGAGGCGGCCATGTTGGAGGCTGGGCGGTTTGAAAACCTGCCTATCGGAAGGGTCACCGAAGTGACCTACTTGGGGCTTGATTCTGGTTTGACCGAAACATCGCTTGATCTGGAAAAGAGCGATATTGAAGAGGTTCAGGCCAAACTGCGGGATTTGATCCGCAATTATGACGATCCCGAAACGGGCTATAGCGCGCGGCGTATGATGGCGAAGGTGCGGTTCAAAACCGACTTTGAACATCTTGCGCGCTTTGGCGAATGGTCGGAAGCGGATGAGCCGATGCCGGAGGATTTGCAATGAGCGCACTTAATGAGGCGACCCAACGCCAAATCATGGCGGCACAACCTGACATGTCCACTTGGCTCTCCGCAAATGCCGGATCGGGCAAGACCAAGGTGCTAACAGACCGCGTGGCGCGGCTGTTGCTGGATGGCACCCCGCCGCAACATATTTTGTGTTTGACCTACACCAAAGCGGCGGCGGCAGAGATGCAAAACCGGCTATTTGCGCGGCTTGGTGGCTGGGCGATGCTGCCCGATGCAGAGTTGATTGGCGAATTGACGGCCCTCGCACCCGGCAAGGTTCTGGATGCGGAAACCCTTCGACATGCACGTACCTTGTTTGCCCGCGCCGTGGAAACGCCGGGCGGATTGAAAATTCAAACCATCCACTCATTTTGCAGCGCACTTTTGCGCAGGTTTCCCCTAGAAGCCGGTGTTTCACCCCAGTTCAAAGAAATGGACGAACGCCAATCTCGGCGGATGGTGGCCGACATTTTGGACGAGTTGGCATTGGGGCCAGCGCGTGATGCAATCGACGCGGCGGCGGTTTATGTCAACGATTTGGATTTGACGGATTTGGCACTTCGAATTGTGTCCAAACGAGAGGGGTTTTTGCCAACGCGAAGTCAGGCGGAGATTTGGTCCTGGTTTGATCTGCCAGAGGGCTATGAGGAGGCCACGCTGTTCTCCGATGTTTTCATGGGCGGCGAGCAAGAGATGTTTCAATCGGTTGCTACGCTTTTAGAAGGCTCAACAAAAGCAGATGAAAAACTGGCGCCACTCTTTCGATTTTGGGCCGGATTAGAGCCTTCTATGGCTATGATTGAGACATGCTGCCAAAAGCTTTTGTCCGGCGAAACAAGCAAAACCCCAAATGTTTCAAAATTTTATGCGCAGCATTCTAGCTTTCCAACGCGCAAACTGATTGATGCGCATCCCGATGCGTTTCATCAACTGGAAGCGTTCATGAAGCGGATCGAGGCGGTCCGTCCGAAAGTCTTTGGCCTCTATGATGCGCGGCGAACTTGGGCGCTTCATCAATTGGCGCGCGTGGTTTTGCCACCTTATTTGGAGCGCAAAGCGCAACATGGGCTTTTGGATTTTGACGACATGATCCGGCGTGCGCGGGATTTGTTGTCGATCTCAAACGTATCGCAATGGGTCCTTTATCGCCTTGATGGCGGGATTGATCACATCCTTGTCGATGAGGCGCAAGACACCAGTCCGGATCAATGGAGGGTAGTGCAGCTTTTGGCCGGGGAATTTACCGCGGGAGAGGGGGCACGCGCCGATGTGACACGCACGATCTTTGTGGTTGGGGATCACAAACAGTCGATTTACTCATTTCAAGGCGCAGCTCCAGAAGCGTTCGACAAGATGAAAGCGCATTTTGGCGACCGTTTGGCCACCGTTGGTCAGCCCCTGCAAGATCTTGCATTGCAGTATTCTTTTCGATCCTCGCGCGCGATCCTCTCAGCCACTGATCAGGTCTTTCGCGCCAGTGAGGGGGTCGGGGTTGGCGGCGCGACGGAACATATTGCGTTCTTTGACGACATTCCCGGGCGCGTTGACCTTTGGCCCTTGATCGAGCCGGAAAAAGGAGCAGATGATCCCGAGGATTGGGAAAATCCGGTCGATATCATCACACCCGAACACCACTCCGCACGGCTGGCGCAGAGAGTGGCCGATTTTGTCGCAAACCTTCTCGAATCCGGCTCAATTCCTGACAAAAATGGTGACGGACGACCCGTGACACCGGGAGATATCATGATCCTCGTGCGCAGTCGGTCTGAACTTTTTGGGAAGATTTTGCGGACGCTCAAATCTCACCCGGCACGCATTCCAGTGGCGGGGGCGGATCGACTGACGTTGAACGACGAACTCGCGGTGAAAGACATTCGTTCACTTTTGGCGTTTCTGTCTTTGCAGGATGATGATTTGGCTTTGGCCGAAGCGCTCAGGTCACCTTTGTTCAATTGGTCCGAGCGCGATCTGTATCAATTGGCCCATGGCCGCACAACGATCACACTTTGGCGCGCGTTCTATGAAAGACGGGCGGAATGGCCAGAGACCTTTGAAATCCTTGAGGATTTGCGTCAAACATCAGACTTTTTACGACCCTATGACCTGATCGAGCGGATTTTGATCCGCCATAACGGACGACAAAACTTTATCGCGCGTCTGGGCAAAGAGGCTGAAGACGGCATTGACGCCCTGCTGTACCAAGCACGAGCATATGAGGCGGCGGAAACGCCAAGTCTCACCGGATTTATCGCGTGGCTTGAGGCGCAGGATATTCAACTCAAACGCGTTCTGGATGAGACTTCAAACCTTGTTCGGGTCATGACGGCGCATGGGTCCAAAGGGTTGGAAGCGCCGATTGTGATCTTACCAGACACGTTAAAATCCCTTCGCGAAACGCGGGATGAGTTTGTCGAACCTGACAGTGGTCAGGTGGTTTGGAAGGGCCCGAAAGAACAGCGCTCCGACGTTGTGAAACAGACCCTGAACCAGCTTAAAATGTCTGACTTAGAGGAAGATCGGCGACTGTTATATGTGGCAATGACACGCGCGGAAAAGTGGCTTGTCGTCTGCGGGGCGGGCGAAGAAAAAGAGACGGCGGACAGTTGGTACAACCTTGTGCGGCGCGGATTGGCCGAACTGCCGACGCAAAAGGTCGATTTTGGCGATTTTGAAGTGGACCGCTATGCCTATGGCGACTGGCCTGATCCGCAAACCGGAGAGGTGCACACCAAGCAAATGTCGCCCATTCTCCCGGATTGGTGTCATTTTCCCGCACCGGAACCGGACTTGACCGCTGCGGTTTTGTCCCCGTCTGATCTTGGCGGCGCCAAAGCCTTGCCCGGTGAAGCGAATGTTTTGGACCAAGAGGCCGCAATGTGGCGTGGTAGTCAGCTTCACCGTTTGATTGAAATCCTACCGGAGGTCGAGACCGAGCGGCGCGCGCAAGTGGCCCATCACGTTTTAACCACCGGCGAAGATCCCGCGCTCGATGACGAGGTCGACGATTTGTTGGCAGAAGCGCTTGGTGTGCTCAATGCATCCTATGACTGGGATGTGTTTGGGGCCAATTCTTTGTCGGAGGTGCCCTATACATCGCGGTTTTCCGTAAAGGGCGGACAGGTGATCCACGGGATTATCGACCGACTCATTATCACCCCCGATCGCGTGCAAATCATCGACTACAAATCCAATGCGGTGATCCCAGACCGTGTCGAAGACATCCCGGACGGATTACTGCGGCAGTTGGGTGCCTATGCGGAGGCAATGGCGCAGATTTACCCGGAGAGAGAGATTGAAACCGCAATCCTTTGGACGCGCACGGCGGAACTTGCTGTGGTGCCTCTCGACATCGTGATGTCCGCCCTGCGTCGAGCCGCCACATCTTGATCTTTGGCCACACAAGTCATAGGTTTTCGGTCAAGTTCAGCATTCAGGAGAAGCCCCATGGCGACTGTTAAAGTAAGCGATGACACTTTCGCATCCGAAGTTCTCAATTCAGACATCCCCGTTGTTGTGGATTTCTGGGCAGAATGGTGCGGCCCGTGCAAACAAATCGGCCCGTCCCTCGAAGAGCTTTCCAATGAGTACGAAGGCAAAGTCAAAATCGTCAAAGTGAACGTCGACGAAAACCCGAATGCGCCTGCGCAATTTGGTGTGCGTTCAATCCCGGCCTTGTTCATGTTCAAAGACGGCGAAGTGATTTCCAACAAAATCGGTGCAGCGCCGAAAGCCGCATTGGCCGGTTGGATTGCCGAAGCTGTTTGAGTTTGGCTAACATTACGGATTTGGGGCGCCGCTTGGCGCCCTTTTTCGTGGCCGGGTTGCGCCAAGCGGGTCGCGCGCTCATATAAACCACGAAGCGAAAGGAAAACCGATGTCGAGAGAAGAGTTTCCCGGATGGCACGGCACGACGATTATAGGCGTGCGGCGTGGGGGTGAAGTTGTGATCGCGGGCGATGGGCAGGTGAGCTTGGGCCAAACTGTGATCAAGGGCACTGCACGCAAGGTGCGGCGCTTGAAGCCCGGCGGGCATGAGGTTGTCGCGGGATTTGCCGGATCGACGGCGGATGCGTTTACGCTTTTGGAGCGCCTTGAAACCAAATTGGAGGCCAGCCCCGGCCAATTGGCACGGGCTTGCGTTGAATTGGCGAAAGATTGGCGCACCGATAAATATCTGTCGAAACTTGAGGCGATGTTGATCGTGACCGATGGCGACGCGCTTTTGGTTGTCACCGGAGCAGGTGATGTTTTGGAACCCGAACATGACATCGCGGCGATTGGCTCCGGCGGAAATTTTGCGTTGGCGGCCGCGCGCGGATTGATGTCCACAGAAAAGGACGCCGAAACAATTGCCCGTGAAGCGATGAAAATTGCCTCTGACATCTGTGTTTATAC
Source organism: Celeribacter baekdonensis (assembly GCF_003047105.1). Taxonomy (NCBI): domain Bacteria; kingdom Pseudomonadati; phylum Pseudomonadota; class Alphaproteobacteria; order Rhodobacterales; family Roseobacteraceae; genus Celeribacter; species Celeribacter baekdonensis. Next base: position 2,675,960 of record NZ_CP028475.1, on the reverse strand, counting down.
CAATGGCAACCTGACGGTTGAGAAGATTTCAAAATGACTGACCTGACCCCCGTGAAATTGTTTCTGAACTCGACCGCTATATCATCGGTCAAAATGACGCCAAACGCGCGGTTGCTGTGGCGCTGCGCAATCGGTGGCGGCGTAAACATTTGTCGGATGACATCCGCGATGAGGTCTATCCGAAAAATATCCTGATGATTGGGCCCACCGGCGTTGGTAAAACCGAAATTTCGCGGCGTTTGGCGAAGCTGGCGAAGGCACCTTTTGTCAAAGTGGAGGCAACGAAATTCACCGAAGTTGGCTATGTTGGTCGCGATGTGGAGCAAATTGTGCGCGATCTGGTGGATGCTGCGATTGCTCAGACCCGCGAGTATATGCGCGAGGACGTGAAGGCCAAGGCGTTTAGTTCCGCCGAAGATCGCGTGATTGAAGCCATTGCCGGGACGGACGCACGTGAACAGACCCGCGAGATGTTTCGCAAGAAACTGCGCGCGGGTGAGTTGGATGCGACCGTGATCGAGATCGAAGTGCAAGACAGCGGCACTCCGACAGGGATGTTTGAAGTGCCCGGTCAGCCACAGATGGGCGGGATGATGAATCTCGGCGACATTTTTGGCAAAGCCTTTGGCGGACGCACGGTGAAAAAGAAAGTTACGGTGGCGGAGAGCTATGATCTGTTGATCTCGGAAGAGGCCGACAAGCTTTTGGACGACGAGACCGTGACGCGGGTGGCGTTGGAGGCGGTGCAGGAAAACGGCATCGTGTTCATTGACGAAATCGACAAGGTTTGCGCGCGCTCCGATGCCCGCGGCGGCGATGTGTCCCGCGAAGGGGTTCAGCGGGATTTGTTGCCTTTGATCGAAGGCACCACCGTGTCGACCAAACATGGGCCGGTGAAAACCGATCACATCCTGTTTATCGCATCAGGCGCATTCCACATCGCTAAGCCTTCGGATTTGTTGCCAGAATTACAGGGCCGGTTGCCGATCCGAGTGGAATTGCGCGCGCTGGAAGAAGGTGATTTCGTTCGGATTTTGACCGAAACGGAAAATGCGCTGACGTTGCAATACAGCGCCTTGATGGCGACCGAAGAGGTCAAAGTCACCTTTACCGAAGATGGCATTGCCGCGATCGCAAAGTTGGCCGCAGAGGTAAACACCACCGTTGAAAACATCGGTGCGCGTCGTCTTTACACCATCATCGAGCGGGTGTTTGAGGAACTGTCCTTTGGTGCGCCGGACCGGGGTGGTGAGGAGGTTTTGATTGACCAGGCCTATGTCCGCACCCATGTCGGCGAGATGGCCAAAGAGGTCGACGTAAGCCGCTATATGCTCTGAGGTTTGGGGCTATTTTTGCCGTCTGAGATAGACGTAATAGGCCCCGGACCCGCCGTGTTTCAAATGCGCCTCTGCGACCTGTAACACCGCCTCACGCAGGGGCGGTGTTTGTAGCCAATGCGGCACCTGATGCTTTAAAACGCCTTTGCGCACCGGGATTGGGCCCTCATCATCGCGATGTTTGCCCTTGCCGGTGATGACCAAAACCAGCCGCCGATCCATCGCGCAGGCCGACAGGATAAACCGGGTGAGCGCAGGATGCGCTTGGGCTATGGTCATGCCGTGAAGGTCAATACGGGCCTCCGGCGAAACCTTGCCTTTACGCATTTTGGTGAAATGTTTGCGATCCATCCGCAACGGAGCTTGCGCCAAACGCTCAGTAAGAGTGGGCGCAAGGTTATGGCCTTTTTCCACCTTGGCGTGACGGCCAATTTCGAGTTCAAAAAGCTGTATGTCACGAGCAACATCGCGCGGGGCGATGGGCGTGGACGCCTTTGGTTTGACCGGACAAGCAATCGGCGCAGGCGGGAGCGCACCATGCATAGGTGTCGCGGTTTTTTTGACCAAATCCCAAAGGGTTTGATCCTCTTCCGTAAGTGAGGAAGTGCCGGGTTTGCGTTTACGGGTCATCCTTTGGCCTTTTCCTCAAGGCCATAGGCGATTTGAATTGGCATCAAGACGACCATCCGTCCGGGATCACGGATTTGCCCCGCCATATCGCCCGCAGTCGCACCGGAGCCGAAAAAGATATCGGCCCGCTGTGCCCCTTTGATGGCCGAACCGGTGTCTTGGGCAATCATCAAGCGGCGCAATGGCGTGGCACCGTCTTTTTCCACCCAAACGGGAGCACCAAGAGGCACAAAGGCCGGGTCCACCGCGATGGAACGCATCGGCGTGATCGAACGGTGCATGGCCCCGATCGGGCCTTTGTCGGCAGGCAATCGTGGCAATTCGCGGAAGAAGACATAGGACGGATTGAAGTTCAATAAATCCTGACCTTCGACCGGATTACGCCGCACCCAATTTTGAATGACCTTGGCGGACACTTGATGCGGCTCATAAACCCCGCGCCGGATCAATTCCTGACCGATGGAGCGATAATTATAGCCATTGTGGCCGGCATAACCGATCCGAATGGTGGACCCATCGGTGAGGCGAATGCGACCAGAGCCTTGGACCTGAAGAAAAAACAACTCGACCGGATCGTCGACCCATGCAATCTCAAGCCCACGCCCAGCCAAAGCCCCATCGGCAATATCGCGGCGGCTTAGATATGGCGCGCCGGAGACACGATCCGGGGGCAGGCGGTAAATAGGATAACGGTAGGGGCCACTGGGGGAGCGCGCACCACGCAACTCGGGTTCGAAATAGCCGGTGAACATCGGATCTGCACCGTCTTCGATCAGGACCGGGCGGAAAAACAGCTCAAAAAAGCTACGCGCATTGATCGGCGTGGCGGCAAGTTTACACAGTTGTGGCCACTCATCACCGTCGATCAGATCGCAGGTGTCGCGAAACACAGCAAGGGCCGCGGCATGATCATCCTCGGCCCAGGTGTTGAGATCAGAAAAGGAAAGAACGCGTGCCATAAGATCATCCGCAGATGAGGCTGGCGCGCTCAAAGCCAGCAAGGCCGCACAGGCAGCGCTCGCCAACCTCGTCCACATCAGGCACCCGTTGCCACAAGTTGCCAATTCGGGTCGTCCGCCCCGATCGTGCGCGCAAAGGTCCAAATGTCCTTTTGGCGTTTGATGTCGTTGGGATTGCCCTCAACCAACTGGCCCGTCGCATCACGCACCACAGAGGTGGTTTCTCCAACGAAACGCAGTTTGATTTCCGCCTCATCACTGGCCCGATCCAAATCGGCGTCGATGATCTGAATTTCGCGCAGACCGACGAATTGGCTTTCAATCGTCAGGCCTTTGGCTTGGCGATCGGTCACGACGGAGGAAAACGCCTCATACACATCCTCAGACAGGAAAGGCCGGATGCTTTCCAACTCGTCATGCTCAAACGCCATAAGGATCATCTCATAGGCACCACGGGCACCGGAGAGAAATTCATTGACGCTAAACGACGGATCAACCCGTTTGATTGCGGCGAGGTTTTCGGCGACGCGGGTGCCAGCTTCGACATTGTCGATGATGTCATGATCGACACCGCCATCAATGACTTCGAAATTTTGTCGGGCGCGTGTGGCATCAGCCGCACCGGGAAGATCGGCGCGCGGTTTTTCAAACCCCTCGCGCGTACCCAAAACGCTGCGCAAACGCAGGATCAAAAAAATGGCGATACCCGCAAGTACCAAAATGGAAAGAAGGGAATTACCCATCGGCGGTTCTTCTCCGTTGCAACGTGGCAAAATCTGTCTACTGACCTTATGTAGGTGCTGACTGGCACCAAGTCCACCGGTGCCACAGAGAGAAGACAGGAGTTCCTATGTGGCTTTTTGCAATTTTTGTTGCTGTGCCCATCATTGAGATCGCACTTTTTATTCAAGTTGGCGGCCTTATTGGCCTTTGGCCGACACTTTTGATCGTTGTTGTGACGGCGATCTTGGGAACGCAGTTGGTGCGTCAACAAGGCGCGCTTGCCCTATCACAATTGCGCCAATCTTTTGCTGAGCTCAATGATCCAAGCGAACCTTTGGCCCATGGTGCGTTGATCCTTTTGTCTGGCGCACTGTTGCTGACACCAGGATTTTTCACCGATACGGTCGGATTTTTACTTTTGATTCCAGCATTTAGATCCTTTGCGTTTCGTGAGTTACGCAAGAGGGTTAAGGTTCAGAGCTTTACCATGGGCCAACAAACCATGCCCCGCGTGGGGATGAGTTTCGCGATCAACCGGGTGGTCCCACGACCATTGACGGCGAATGGCAAGAGATTGATCAAGACGGCGACAGTGCCCCAAATGACCCGCAAAACCCATCAGGTTGGACTCGCCATTGAGGCATGAGTGGCAACCTGATACAAAACCGCGAATTTCATACTTCTAAGGACGAAACCCATGGCCGAAAATGGAACCGACACCAGCGACTCCGCGATTGCTCCCGAAGCGACAGCACAAGCTGCCCCTGTGAAAATGCAGGTCTTGGGCCAATATATCCGCGATATGTCGTTTGAAAATATTCTTGCGCAGAAAGGTTTGAAGGTCGAAGGTCGGCCGAATATTTCTGTTCAAGTGGCCCTTGATGCCAAAAAGCGCACTGAGGACAATCAGTTTGATGTGGCGACCAAAATCAAGGTCGAATCCAAGACCGAAGAGGATGCGACCCTGTTCATCCTTGAGCTTGATTACGCGGGCGTGTTCTTGATCGAAAACGTACCGGACGAGCAAATGCATCCATTCCTGATGATCGAATGCCCGCGGATGCTGTTCCCGTTCTTGCGCCGGGTTGTTCATGATGTGACGCGCGATGGGGGTTTCCCGCCGCTGAACCTGGATAACATCGACTTTGTTCAGCTCTATCGCCAAGACATGATGCGTCGTGCAGAAGCTCAAAAGGCCACTGCTACGACCAACTAAGATCTTATATTAGCTGTATTTTTTCCAAATTGCGCCGTCGCCCAACCCGTCCACAAAGGCGGCGTGGGCGGCGGTTTCTTCGTCTGAGATACGCGGCGGAAGTGGGGCAGGGCGACGTGTGGGCCGCCATGTGTCGTTTTCAGGAACCGAAGACGCCGCAGATTTTTTTGATGGTTCCGGCGCGAGCACCAGATCGGGTTGACGCCCACCGATGAGTTCAAGATAGACCTCAGCCAAAATTTCCGAGTCAAGCAAAGCGCCGTGCAGCGTGCGCGCAGCGTTGTCGATGCCAAAACGGCGACACAATGCATCCAAAGTGGCCGGAGAGCCGGGGAATTTTTTGCGTGCGATGGCGAGGGTATCAAGAGCACGGGCAAAGGGAATTTCCGGTAAGCCGATCCATTTCAGCTCTGCGTTGAGAAATTTCATATCAAAGCTGGCGTTGTGGATCACGAGTTTGGACTCAGGCCCGATGAAATCAAGAAAGGCCTGACCCACAGCTTTGAACAACGGCTTATCTTTGAGCGTCACCTCACCCTCTTTTGGCGCGCGCGGTGGCGTCAAAAGATCGGGGCCAATGCCGTGAACGCCGAATGCGCCATCGGGCATGTCCCGTTGCGGGTTGATATATTGGTGATAGGTCCGCCCGGTCGGCATGTGATTGAACAGTTCAATCGCCCCGATCTCAACGAGACGATCGCCGCTATGTGGATCAAATCCGGTGGTTTCGGTATCGAGAACGATCTCACGCATGGGCTATTTTGGTCCTGAGAGTTGAGAGCAGATTTTGAACCTGAGCGCGGGTGGATTCAAGAGTGTCGGTTTCAATAACCGTATCGGCACGGGCCCGTTTTTCCGCATCTGGCAGTTGTTTTGACAGAATGGCGTTAAAATGCGCCTCCGTCATACCCGGTCGGGCAAGCACACGGGTGGCTTGGGTTTTTGCGTCGGTTGAAACGACGACAACAGCATCGACGGTTTTATCCGCACCGATTTCAAACAAAAGCGGAATATCGACCAAAGCAATAGGGGCGGTACAATCAGAAACGAAGCTATGCCGATCTACGGCGACAAGGGGATGCACAATGGCTTCAATTTGTTTGAGTGCGCCGGGATTGGCCACGATAATGGATTTAAGCCGATCTTTAGAGACAGCCCCATCACGAATGGCCTCAGGGAACAGTTTGGAAATCGGGCCGACAGCCGCGCCATTTTTGCCGTAAAGCCGTGCCACAGCGGCATCGGCGTCCCAGACGGGGACACCTTCCTCGGCAAACATCGCTGCGGTGGTGCTTTTGCCCATTCCGATGGAGCCGGTGAGGCCGATGAGAAAAGGCCGGGAAGTCATGTGGAGAGGATGAAGTTTCGAGTGGCTTCATCAACATCGGGACGCCGACCGAACCAACGCTCAAACCCAGGTGCGGCCTGGTGCAGCAACATGCCAAGACCATCGACGGTTTGACAGCCCATCTCGGCGGCACGCTTGAGCAATCCAGTCCGCAAGGGGGTATAAACGATGTCTGTGACCACTGCTTTGGGGTTCAGGCGGTCCAAAGAAAGTTTGAGCTCTGGCTGACCCACCATGCCAAGAGAGGTGGTATTGACCAGCGTGGCAACCCCATCGAGCATGTCAGCGGCATTGACCCATTCGCAGACCACAACCTTGGTGCCAAACTCAGAGCGCAACACATCCGAACGCATACGGGTGCGGTTAGAAAGCCGAATTTCTGGAACGCCGACCTCAAGCAAAGAGGCGATCACAGCCCGGGCTGCGCCACCCGCGCCAAGCACAGCGGCAGGACCAGACGTCGGATCCCAATTGGCACTGGAACGCAGGTTTTCAACGAAACCATAACCATCTGTATTATCAGCATAAAGCTTGCCATCCGGGCGAAAGATCAACGTGTTGGCGGCCCCAATGAGAGCCGCGCGGTCGGTGACAATATCGGCAAGGCCCAGGACGGTTTCTTTATGCGGAATGGTCACATTTGCACCAACAAACCCCATTTTTGGCAGGGTTTGAAGGGCCTCTTTGAGGTCCATCTGTTCAATATGAAGCGGCACATAATGGCCTTTGATCCCGTAACGCTTCAACCAGTACCCATGCAATTTTGGTGATTGGCTATGGCTGATTGGCGCACCGATGACACCCGCCAGTGGAATTTTGTCACTCATGATGCAATCATCCCCCTTTCCGACAGGTATGCCAGAAGTGGCAGCAAGGGCAAACCCAAGACCGTAAAGTAGTCGCCATCAATGCGTGAAAAAAGCCGCACGCCTTCTTCTTCGAGTTTATAACAGCCAACAGCATGGCGAATGCTGTCCCAGTTTCGCTCCAAATAGGCGTCCAGATAGGCATCAGACAAGACATTCATCGAGAGGCGCACTTCGCCCACATGGCGCCATTTTGGTTCACCGTTTTCATAGATGACAGCAGCGGAGAGCAACGAATGCCGTTCTCCGCGCATTTCACTCAAAAGCGCGCGAGCTTCTTCGATGTCCTTAGCTTTTGAAATCAAGCGCCCTTTAAAGGACAAGACCTGATCGCAACCGATAACCATGGCCTCTGGATGTTTCATCGACACTTTGCGGGCCTTGCCCTCAGCCAAAGCATCGGCAATCTCGCGCGGCGTTGCGGCTTCAGATAAGAGCGCATCTTTTACGCTTTCTTCATCAATTCGTCCGACGATCACATCAAAGCTCAAGCCAGCATTTTGCAACAGAACACGCCGTATCTCGGAGCCGGACGCAAGGATGAGGGGTTTGGGACTGTTTATCACTCTGTGGAAAACTCCTGTGCGTTTGCGTTGATCAAATAGCCGAAATCAGCTCAATCCATCTCATATGGGGATATCAGGGCTGGTTGAGGAAAAATACGCACTCTTTCTCCTGTGTGGAAAAGAAATCTCTCGATGACGGTACGGTTTAGTCATCCATCATGTGAAACTATTTTATCCCCATATTTTTTGAGGTCTCCTTTTTTAAACCACTGAATTTAAATTATAAAACTTATTTATCCAAAGGTGTGGATAGAATTAAACGGCCTTTTAAACCGGAGGAGAACTGTGTGAGTAACTCGATAATCCCCATTATCCACAGGCCTTACTAACAACATCATCTTTCTTTTCTTTCTTTTTATTTTATTAAGAGAGCGAACCAAGGGAGACGATCATGGGCGATATTTTAGCGAGCGTATATCCATGGGTGAAATCTCTACATGTCATTTCTGTCATCGCTTGGATGGCTGGGATTTTCTATCTTCCTCGACTTTTTGTTCGACACACTGAAAGCGTGAAACGGGGCAGTGAAGCCGATATCCTATTTCAGGACATGGAGTTGAAGCTACTCAAGCTGATCATGAACCCAGCGATGATTTCGACGTGGATTTTTGGCCTCTGTCTGGTGATGACGCCAGGGATCGTTGATTGGTCTGCAGGTTGGTCGTGGATCAAAGCCGGTTCTGTGATTGCAATGACCTGGTTTCATCATTGGCTTGCCTTGCGGCGCAAAGAGTTTGTAGCGGGAACCAACACCCGGACAGGGCGTCAGTATCGGATGATGAACGAATTGCCGACGCTTTTGATGATCATCATCGTGATCATGATCATCGCCAAACCATTTTGACCTAAGCCCGTTTGGTGAATACTGTCTGTTCTGTCTGAGAAAGATTGACTTAACCGCTTTCTGTTCCTATGTACTCTCAAATCCCAGCCGTCCGGCACAAATGGGATTCTCCAGTATAATTTGACCAAGAGACCACTCATCGAGTTGGTCGAGACGGATTTTTCATGACAGTCACCACCCTTAATCTGGCCGATCTCAAAGCTAAGAGCCCCAAAGACCTTCTTTCAATGGCTGAAGAGCTTGAGATCGAAAACGCCTCGACCATGCGCAAAGGCGAGATGATGTTCTCGATCCTGAAAGAGCGGGCCGAGGATGATTGGGAAATCTCTGGCGATGGCGTGCTTGAAGTGCTGCAAGATGGGTTCGGGTTTCTACGCGCGCCTGAGGCCAACTACCTTCCGGGTCCTGATGACATTTATGTCTCCCCGGATGTGATCCGTCAGCATGGGTTGCGCACCGGCGATACCGTGGAAGGTGTCATGTTGGCACCTGATGAAAACGAACGCTATTTTGCGATCACCAAGGTTACGCAGATTAACTTTGAGGAGCCTGAAAAGGCCCGTCACAAGATCAACTTTGACAACCTGACACCGCTTTACCCGGATGAACGTTTCAAGTTGGAGATCGAAGATCCGACGCTGAAAGACCGCTCTGCTCGGATCATCGACCTTGTTGCTCCGATCGGGAAAGGTCAGCGGGCGCTGATTGTTGCTCCGCCGCGCACGGGTAAAACAGTTTTGCTGCAAAATATCGCCCATTCGATCGAAACCAACCATCCAGATTGCTATCTGATCGTTCTTTTGATCGACGAGCGTCCCGAAGAGGTGACGGATATGCAGCGGTCTGTGAAAGGGGAGGTTATTTCTTCTACCTTTGATGAACCCGCAACCCGTCACGTCGCCGTTTCTGAAATGGTAATTGAAAAAGCCAAACGCCTGGTTGAACACAAACGCGATGTGGTCATCTTGCTCGACTCGATCACGCGTCTTGGCCGCGCTTTCAACACCGTTGTGCCATCGTCCGGCAAGGTTTTGACTGGTGGTGTCGATGCCAACGCCTTGCAGCGCCCTAAGCGCTTCTTTGGGGCCGCACGTAACATCGAAGAGGGCGGGTCTTTGACCATCATCGCCACCGCCTTGATCGACACCGGCTCGCGGATGGATGAGGTCATCTTTGAAGAATTCAAAGGCACCGGCAACGCAGAGATCGTTCTGGATCGTAAAGTTGCGGACAAACGTGTCTTCCCGGCGATGGATATTCTCAAATCCGGCACACGAAAAGAGGAGCTTTTGGTCGATTCCAAAGATCTTCAGAAAACTTATGTGCTGCGCCGAATCTTGAACCCAATGGGAACAACCGATGCGATCGAATTCCTGATCTCGAAGTTGAAACAGACCAAGAGCAACGGCGAATTCTTCGATTCTATGAACGCTTAACATTTAATATCAATAGGTTAGCCTATGGATACGATCTACGCCCTGGCATCCGCCCGCGGCAAAGCAGGCGTCGCAGTGGTCCGGATTTCCGGGCCGCTTGCGTTTTTGGCTGTCAAAAATTTCACTGGGGATGTGCCCGCTCCAAGGCGCACGGCGCTGCGCGTTCTACGCGATGTGGCAGGTGAGGTGCTTGATGAGGCTTTGGTGATTTGCTTTGAAAAAGGCGCGTCTTTCACCGGGGAAGAAAGCGCTGAACTACAACTTCATGGTTCCATTGCAATTGTGAATGCGGTGTTGTGCAGTCTCTCAGAAATGGAGGGTTTGCGTATTGCAGAGGCGGGTGAGTTTACGCGTCGAGCGTTGGAAAATGAACGTCTCGATCTGGCGCAGGTCGAAGGCCTCGCTGATCTGATCGAAGCGGAAACTGAGGCGCAGAGACGTCAAGCTTTAAAGGTGTTCTCAGGGGTACTTGGCGATAAGGTTGAACGTTGGCGGACTGCTCTGGTCCGTGCAGCGGCTTTGATTGAAGCGACGATTGATTTTGCCGATGAAGAGGTTCCGGTTGATGTTTCACCAGAGGTGCTTGAACTGATCGCAAGTGTCATGCTGGATCTCGAAACCGAGGCACGCGGTGCACATATGGCGGAACGGATTCGTGATGGCTTTGAAGTCGCCATTGTCGGCCCTCCGAATGCTGGAAAGTCCACGCTGCTGAATGCCCTGGCTGGACGCGATGCGGCGATCACGTCTGAGGTTGCTGGGACCACGCGAGATGTGATTGAAGTTCGGATGGAGCTTGGTGGGTTGCCTGTGACTCTTTTGGACACGGCGGGCCTGCGCGAAACGGATGACGTGGTTGAAGCGATTGGTATTGAGCGCGCGCGTGAACGGGCAAAACACGCTGATCTACGTGTTATTCTTTTAGCGGAGAAAGATGCTGTTGCGGAGATGATACCTGAAGAGGGCGATCTTTTGGTGCTCAGTAAGGATGACGACGGATCGAAGCACGGCACATGGCTTTCGGTGTCTGGAAAGACCGGGCAGGGGATCGACGTGATGGTCGCTCAGATTTCTGCGACCTTGACAGAACGCGCTTCGTCCGCGTCCTCGGCCATTCGTGAGCGCCACCGAGTTGCAATTCGTGATGCGTTGCTCTCTTTAGAATCGGCGAGAAATGAGGTATTGCTCGGGCCAGATCGGACGGAGTTGGCGGCAGAAGAGTTGCGTACAGCAATCCACGCACTCAATTGCCTCGTGGGCCGAGTCGATGTCGAGAATATCCTCGGAGAGATTTTCTCCAGTTTTTGCATTGGGAAATGAAAATGACGCAAGGAGTGTTTCACGTGAAACATACCGACTTTGATGTTATTGTCGTTGGCGGTGGTCATGCCGGATCTGACGCTGCGGCTGCGGCAGCTCGGGCAGGGGCTCGCACCGCTCTGATCACACTTAAGCGTAGTAATATTGGCGTCATGTCCTGCAATCCTGCTATCGGTGGGCTTGGAAAGGGGCATCTTGTTCGTGAAATTGATGCTCTGGACGGCGTTATGGGACGGATTGCAGATAAAGCGGGAATTCAATTTCGCTTGCTGAACCGTCGAAAAGGTCCTGCGGTTCAGGGCCCGCGCGCACAAGCGGATCGAAAGATTTACCGCGAAGAGATGCTAAAAGAACTTTCTGCCACGGAAAACTTAACCATCATTGAAGCGGAAGTTGCCGATCTTATGATGAAGGATGCGCAGATCTCAGGCGTCATTTTGGCTGACGGTTCTGAAATTTCCTGCGGCGCTGCCGTCCTGACCACCGGTACATTCCTGAATGGCTTGATACATATTGGTGATGTCAGCCACTCAGGTGGCCGGATGGGGGATAAACCATCAATCGCTTTGGCTGAGCGACTCTATGGATTTGGTTTGCCAATGGGGCGTCTGAAAACGGGAACACCGCCGCGTTTGGATGGTAAAACGATCAATTGGGATATTTTGGAAGAACAGCCGGGTGATGATGTACCTGTGATGTTCTCCTTCCTAAATCACGCTCCAACAGCGCGTCAGGTATCCTGCGGAATCACACATACAAATGAAGCCACTCACGATATCATTCGCGAAAACCTGTCGAGATCTGCGATGTATGGGGGGCATATTGAAGGGGTCGGCCCACGTTATTGTCCCTCGATTGAAGATAAAGTTGTGCGCTTCGCCGACAAGACCTCTCATCAAATTTTCTTAGAGCCTGAAGGTGCGGATGATGACACAGTTTATCCAAACGGCATTTCGACCTCTCTTCCGGTCGATATTCAAGAGGCCTATGTGCGCTCCATTCGTGGCCTTGAAGCCGTTGAGATTCTTCAACCAGGATACGCGATTGAGTATGATTATGTGGATCCCCGTGCGCTCCGAATGACACTCGAATTGCGCGATGTGCCGGGACTTTTCCTTGCAGGGCAGATCAATGGGACCACAGGCTACGAAGAGGCTGCCGCACAAGGACTTGTGGCTGGTTTAAACGCCGCACGCAAATCCTTGGGTAAAGAGACAACGGTGTTTGCGCGATCTGAAAGCTATATCGGTGTGATGATTGATGATTTGGTGACGCGCGGGGTGACCGAGCCCTATCGTATGTTCACATCTCGGGCTGAGTTTAGACTGTCCTTGCGTGCAGATAATGCAGATCAAAGATTAACGCCTGTGGGTTTGGATGTGGGCCTCGTTGGTCGAGATCGTGAACAGTCGTTTACTCAAAAGATGGAAGCCCTCGCGTATGGTAGGTGTCTTTTGGAAAGTCATGCTTTTACTCCAAAACAGATGTCAGCAGCTGGCATTCTTGCAAGTTCTGATGGAAGCCGTCGCAACGCCTTTCAAATTCTGTCATTTCCTGACGTTGAGTATGATGAGATAATCAAGCTTGATCAGATATTTTCTCAGATTGATTGCGATATCCGCGAGCAACTTTCAAAAGACGCGTTGTATGCAACTTACATAGAGCGGCAACAGCGGGATGTTTTGGCGATGAAGCGGGACGAAAAGCAAATTATCCCTGATGATTTCGATTATTCAACGCTGGTCGGCCTTTCGAATGAGCTACGAATGAAGCTTGAGCGCGTGCGCCCACAAACAATCGCGCAAGCAGGTCGTGTTGAGGGGATGACCCCGGCGGCGACCACTCTTATTCTTGCGCGGATGCGCCAAGGAAAGAAAGCAAAGGCATCCTGATGAATAAAATTTCATTTGCGGGCTTGGATGTTTCACGTGAAACATTCGAGCGACTTGAGGCCTATTTTTCAATTTTAAAGAAATGGAATCCTGTCATAAATTTGGTGGCAAAATCCACAATTGAAAATGCTTGGAATCGGCACTTTCTGGATTCAGCCCAAGTATTTGCTTTGGCGCCGAGAGAAAGCAAATACTGGCTCGATATCGGTAGTGGGGGAGGGTTCCCAGGTTTGGTTTCCGCTGTTTTGGCCGCTGAGCTCGCGCCTGATATGGAGTTTACTTTGGTTGAGTCTGATCAAAGAAAGGCGGAGTTCCTTCGCACAGTTGCTCGAGATCTAAATGTTTCCGTTACTGTACTGGCAAAACGCATTGAAGATATCCCCCCCTCAATGCGGATGTCATTTCTGCACGAGCGCTTGCAGCCCTACCACTACTTTTAAGTTTTGCTGAGCGCCACCTTGCTCCCAATGGATTGGCTATTTTCCAAAAAGGGGCCAATGTGTCAGGCGAGATCGCGGAATCTCTTGAAACTTGGCGCTTCACCTATGAAGAATATCCGAGCGCGACGGGCCAAGATGCCGTCACCCTTCTTATTGGAGATATAGGACGTGTCTGATCCCACCCGCCCACCTAGCCCAAAGATTATCGCAGTCGCAAACCAGAAGGGCGGTGTCGGAAAGACGACGACGGCAATAAATCTGGCTGCCGCATTGGTTGAAAATGGATTTCGTGTTCTTGTTGTTGATCTTGATCCGCAAGGGAACGCATCGACTGGTCTGGGTATTGATGTAGAAAGCCGTAACTACACCACTTACGACCTGGTCCTTGGGGATGTGGATTTGCACGATGTTATCCAAACAACAGATATTGAGGGCCTGTGGATTTCACCCGCGACCGTTGATTTGAGCTCTGCTGACATTGAAATGGTCTCAAGCGAAAAACGCAGCTTCCTTTTGCATGATGCGCTGCGTCAGCCTGCGATTGATGGTTATCTGTTTGATTTCATTTTAATTGATTGCCCTCCCTCGCTTAGCCTGTTGACTGTGAACGCGATGGTTGCCGCTGATTCCGTGTTAGTGCCGCTTCAAAGTGAATTTTTTGCGCTCGAAGGCTTGTCTCAATTGATGTTATCCGTGCGAGAGGTGCGTCAGACGGCAAATCCAAAGTTGAGAATAGAAGGGGTTGTATTGACGATGTATGATCAACGAAACAACCTTTCTCGACAGGTTGAGTTGGATGCCCGTGAGAATTTGGGAGAATTGGTGTTTCAAACGGTGATTCCACGCAATGTGCGCGTTAGCGAAGCTCCGTCTTTTGCTTTACCGGTTCTTCAATACGATTCTAATTCTAAGGGCAGCTTAGCCTACAGGGCTTTGGCGACTGAAATTGCCGCAAAGAGGGGAAATTAACAGATGGAAAATCCGTCTAAACCAAAAACCCGAGGGCTCGGCCGTGGCTTGTCAGCGCTAATGGCTGATGTTGCGCCGGAAATGGGCGGGTCATCTGGTGCAAAAGAACCTCGCCGTCCTGATATGATGGTGCCTATCGAAAAGATCGTGCCGAATCCAGATCAGCCACGGCGAACCTTTGAGCAAGGTGCATTGGACGATTTGGCGAATTCTATCCGTGAAAAAGGTGTGATTCAGCCCTTAATCGTGCGGGAAAGCCCCAAGAATGTCGGTGAGTATGAGATTGTTGCGGGTGAGCGTCGGTGGCGCGCATCGCAACTTGCACAATTGCATGAGTTGCCGGTTATTTTGCGGGCCTATACCGACACCGAGGTTCTCGAAGTTGCGATTATCGAGAATATTCAGCGCGCAGATCTCAATGCAATCGAGGAGGCGGCAGGCTACAAGCAATTGATGGAGCGATTTGGCCACACGCAGGAGAAGCTTTCTGATGCTCTGGGTAAAAGCCGTAGTCATATTGCCAATCTGATGCGTCTGCTGCATTTGCCGCCGGATGTTCAGGATTTGGTAGTTGATGGTCAGCTTTCGGCTGGGCACGCACGAGCGTTGGTGACGGCTGAACATCCGGGCGAGCTTGCGAAACGGATTGTAAAAGGCGGGCTTTCCGTACGGGACGCAGAAAAACTGGTTAAGGCGGAAAAAACCCCACCTCAGCCAAAAGCCGCAAAAGTATTTCGCCCCTCTGAAAAGGATGCTGATACGCGTGCTTTGGAGGCTGATTTGTCGGCTACGGTCGGGATGATGGTGGAGATTGATCACAAAGACGGGTCGGAGAGCGGTAAACTCTCGATCACCTATGCGACTTTGGATGATCTGGATACGATTTGTAGGATTTTGTCGAAAGGCGTTTAGGCGTCTGGAATCAAATCTCGGATGACAGCATTTAACAGCGGGCGCCCTTTTCCAGTTACGGAAAGGCGCCCGTTTTCTGATTTTAGAAACCCGTCGTCCAATAAATATTTGTTTTTAATAGAATAATCATATCCAAAAAGGGAAGATAGCCGAGCTAAATCAACGCCTTCTGATATTCGAAGCCCCATCATGAGGTATTCAAGAGCTTGATCATAACCGGGCAGGGCGCTGCGTTCGTGTTCGCCGTGTCCTTTTGCATCAACGGACGCGAGCCAGAGTGCCGGAGAGAGTGGTGTGTCGATTGCGTATTTTTGCCCAGAAAGAGTGAGGCGAGAATGAGCGCCAGGGCCGATGCCGGCATAATCGCCATAACGCCAATAAATAAGATTGTGTCGACTCTCAGATCCTTTTCGAGCGTGATTAGAGACTTCATAGCTCGGCATACCGGCGGCGTCACATTCGTCTTGGGTGAGAAAATACATGTCAGCGGCATCGTCATCGGAAGGAAGATCGCGCAATTGGCCGCGATTGTAGCGATCGCCAAAGGCGGTTCCTTGTTCGATGGTCAGTTGATAGAGAGATAGGTGATCGACCGCCATAGAAAGCGCTTCTCGCAACTCTAAACGCCAGTCGTGCAGAGTTTGGCCTTGGCGAGCGTAAATGAGATCGAAGCTAACCCGATCGAAGGCAGATCGAGCGACATCAAAGGCCTTTTTCGCTTCTGACACGGAATGAAGTCGACCAAGGCGGCGGAGATCGTCGTCACGAAGTGATTGAATGCCCATGGACAGACGATCAACACCTGCGTCGCGATACCCACGAAAACGACCCGCTTCCACGGAGGTTGGGTTGGCCTCAAGCGTGATTTCGACATCATTTGCAAGCGTCCATGAGGCTCTAACCCGGCTTAAAATCGCATTCACAAGCTCCGGTTCCATCAAGGATGGGGTTCCGCCGCCAAAAAAGATCGTGTTGACCAAGCGCCCCGGTGTGAGCGCTGCAATTCGGTCAATTTCAGAGAGATACGCGCGCTCCCAGGCCTTTTGGTCAATTGTGGCCGCGACATGGGAATTAAAATCGCAATAGGGGCATTTTGCCTGACAAAACGGCCAGTGAAAATAGAGACCAAATCCGCCGTTTTGCCAGTCTTCCATCATCAGCCCTTGAATGCCGTGATTTCGATTTCGACTTTCATCTCAGGCTTGATGAGATCGGCAATTACCATTGTCGCCGCAGGGCGAATGTCGGAGAGGAATTCGCCAAGTGCCGGGATGAGCTCGTCGACCAAGGTTTTGTCACTGACGGTGTATTGCACACGTACAGCGTCTGAGAGGGAAAACCCGGCCTGTTCCAGTGCATTTGAGATGGTTTCAAAGCAGTTACGCGCCTG
The DNA here is from genome assembly GCF_003047105.1 of Celeribacter baekdonensis. NCBI lineage: Bacteria > Pseudomonadati > Pseudomonadota > Alphaproteobacteria > Rhodobacterales > Roseobacteraceae > Celeribacter > Celeribacter baekdonensis. The sequence continues at coordinate 2,659,112 of NZ_CP028475.1, read as the reverse complement.
ATCTGCGATGCTGTCGGGCATGGTCATTGTGGCATAATCGTAGCCGGTTGTGCCGGAGACGAAACACCAATCGCCTTGGGCGACAGCTCGGGAATAGCCCATGGTTGCTTCAAAAGCAGAGCCGGACGAGATGAGTTTACGAGTGCTCATTTAGAGAGGTCCTTGAAGGGTCCGGAGACCAGTTTACGAAAAGCATCGGCACGGTGGCTCATGTCCTGCTTTTTGGCAGGGTCCATTTCACCAAACGTTTCTGTTTCGCCCTCAGGCAAGAAGATCGGGTCGAAGCCAAAACCCAAATCACCACGCATTGGCCAAACAAGGCGACCTTCGACTTTGCCTTCAAAAATTTCGTCATGACCATCGGGCCACGCGAGACAAAGAGTACAGCAAAAGCGTGCGGTGCGGGGCTCGGAGGCATCTATAGCCTCTAGCTTGTCCCAGACTTTCTTCATCGCCATCGGAAAATCGCGACCATTGGGTGTTTCCGCCCAATCGGCGGTGTAAACGCCAGGGGCCCCGCCCAAGGCATCGACCATTATACCGCTGTCATCGGAAAGCGCAGGAAGCCCGCTTTCTTTCGAGGCAAAATGGGCCTTGATTCGGGCATTTCCGGCGAATGTATCTTCGGTCTCATCCGGTTCTTCGAACCCAAGATCGCCAGCGGAGATGACTTTGATACCGAACGGCGCAAGAAGCTCCGCGATTTCGCGAAGCTTGCCTTTGTTGTGGGAGGCGAGGACCAGTGTGTCGCCATCAAACGTGCGCATCAGGCGACCGCAGCGTTTTGTACAGCAACCAGTTCAGCGACACCTTTTTCTGCAAGATCAAGGAGTTCGTTCATTTGAGCGCGGGAATAGGTGGCCCCCTCGGCACTCATTTGTGTTTCGATCATCTGACCATTGGCGAGCATGATGAAGTTACCATCTACGCCGGCTTCGGAATCCTCAGGGTAGTCGAGATCGAGCACAGCCTGACCTGCGTAAATGCCACAGGACACGGCAGCGACGTTGGAAATCAGTGGATCAGAAATCAGTGCGCCGGATTTCAACAATTTGTTGGTGGCAATGCGCAGAGCAACCCAACCGCCCGTGATCGAGGCGCAGCGGGTGCCGCCATCGGCCTGAATGACGTCACAGTCGATGGTGATCTGACGTTCGCCAAGGGCAACGCGATCCACACCAGCGCGCAGGGCGCGGCCGATCAAGCGTTGAATTTCCACGGTCCGGCCGCCTTGTTTCCCTTGAGTGGCTTCGCGGCGCATGCGCGAGGAGGTCGAACGCGGCAACATGCCATATTCCGCTGTGACCCAACCTTGGCCAGAATTGCGCATAAACGGCGGTACGCGCTCTTCAATGGTGGCGGTGCACAAAACATGCGTGTCGCCACAGCGGATCAGGCATGAGCCTTCGGCATGTTTTGTCACATTGGTGTCGATTGAGATCGGGCGCATCTCGTTTAATTTCCGTCCGGAGGGTCGCATGGTCATTCCTTCCAATTTTTGTTGGCTGAGACATAACGAAGTGGGTGTGAAAGGTGCAAGTGTCATTGACCCCGGCAACGCATGTCTTTTAATGACGATACCGTTGGAGCCCTTTGCCATATGAACGACCGTGCGAATTTAATCAGCGAAATGAACGACCGATCCCGCGAGGTGTTCCGCCGTGTTGTGGAGGGCTACCTCGAAAATGGTGATCCGGTTGGCTCGCGCACCTTGACGCGGACAATGAACGAAAAAGTCTCGGCGGCTACGGTGCGCAATGTGATGCAGGATCTTGAGTATTTGGGCCTGCTGGACAGTCCGCATGTGTCGGCTGGGCGCGTTCCGACGCAGCTCGGGCTACGTTTGTTTGTGGACGGGTTGCTTGAACTTGGAACCGTGACAGATGACGTGCGTGCGAAAATGGAAGAGACCGTGCGTGATGATCAATCTCACGTTGGTGGGATGTTGGATCGGGTCGGTTCGGCGCTCTCTGGGCTGACGCAGGGCGCGAGCCTTGTTTTGGCGCCCAAGCACGAAGCCCCTGTAAAACATGTGGAATTTGTTAATTTGGCGCCAGATCGTGCGCTTGTGGTTTTGGTCTTTGCGGATGGTCATGTGGAAAACCGGATTTTCACGCCACCGATTGGACAAACGCCATCTTCGCTACGTGAAGCGACGAATTTTTTGAACTCACTAATTGAGGGCAAAACCCTAAGTGAGTTGCGCACAGTGGTGGAGCGCGAGATCAAATTGCGTCGACAAGAGTTGGATAGCCTTGCTGCTGATCTGATCGAAAATGGCAGCGCCTTTTGGGAGGGCGAGGGGGCCGTTTATGAACGTCTCATCGTGAGAGGGCGGTCAAATCTTTTGGGAGAAAGTGCAGAGGCCGAGGAGTTGGACCGCATTCGAAGCCTGTTTGATGACTTGGAGAAGAAGCGCGACATCGCTGAATTCCTCGAACTGACCGAGGATGGCGAAGGCGTGCGCATTTTCATTGGCTCAGAAAACAAACTTTTCTCTCTTTCGGGTTCCTCTTTGGTGGTTTCTCCTTATATGAACGCTGAACGAAAGATAATTGGTGCTGTGGGAGTGATCGGGCCGACTCGTCTCAATTATGGGCGGATTGTTCCGATTGTGGATTACACGGCGCAACTTGTAGGTCGCATATTGTCCGGCAAGGCGTGAAAAGGTGGAACATGACGGATCCAAAAAAAGACATGGCTGAAGAGATCGAAACCGAACTGGATGCTGAGCTCGAGGAGTTTCTTGAGGCTGCGGCCGAAGAAGAGATCGACGAGCTGGAGACGCTACGCGCGGAACGTGATGAATTCAAAGATCGGTTTATCCGCGCCGTTGCAGATGCCGAGAATTCGCGCAAACGGGCCGACCGGGATCGGCGTGAGGCGGAGAATTACGGTGGGTCGAAATTGGCGCGGGATATGTTGCCGATTTTTGACAACATGAAACGCGCGATTGATGCAATTGCCGAAGATCAGCGTGAGGCTCAAGCGGCTCTGATCGAAGGCATCGAATTGACCATGCGCGAACTGGTCAGCGTGTTCAAAAAGCACGGGATCGTCATCATTGCACCCGAAGTCGGTGATGCGTTCGATCCGCAGGAGCACGAAGCGATGTTCGAGGCTCCGGTGCCGGGCACAAAAGCGGGCGACATCATTCAGGTGATGAATGTGGGCTTTATGATCCACGATCGTTTGTTGCGTCCGGCTCAGGTTGGCGTGTCGTCCAACCCGGCCTAAGCTCAAGCAATTCGAAAGACAAAAAGCCCTCACAGCAGTGGGGGCTTTTCTCCATTTAAGACTCAGCCGATTTTCGCCTTTAAATCATAAAGCACCTGAAGCGCTTCACGGGGCGTCAATTCGTCCGGCAGAATATCCAAAAGCGCCTTCTCCACAGCACTTTCTTTCGCCTTCGGCACAGGAGCAGGGGCGGGCATGGCCGAGAACAGCGGCAGATCATCAATGATCGCCTTCGGATTGGCCGCATGTTGCGATTGGCCTTTTTCAAGCGCCTCAAGCACGGCCTTGGCGCGCTCAACCACAGTCGTTGGTAGGCCCGCAAGGCGCGCGACCTGAACGCCATAAGACCTGTCCGCCTTGCCCTTGATCACTTCGTGAAGGAAAATCACCTCACCGTCCCATTCCTTTGCCGAAACGGTGGCGTTTTCTGCCCCTTTGAGTTTGTCGGAGAGGCTGGTCATCTCATGGTAATGGGTCGCGAAAAGTGCGCGACAGGCGTTGACGTCATGGAGATGTTCAAGCGTGGCCCATGCGATAGACAGCCCGTCATAGGTCGCCGTTCCGCGGCCAATTTCATCAAGGATAACGAGCGCGCGATCATCGGCTTGGTTTAGAATGGCTGCGGTTTCGACCATTTCAACCATAAAGGTCGAGCGGCCACGCGCCAGATCATCCGAGGCTCCGACACGTGAAAACAGTTGCGAGACAATGCCGATATGCGCCTCTTTGGCGGGAACAAATGACCCGGCCTGCGCGATGAGCGCGATGAGCGCGTTTTGGCGCAGAAACGTTGATTTACCCGCCATGTTCGGCCCGGTCAAAAGCCAGATCGCCGCGCCGTCGTGACCATCCGAGAGATCACAATCATTGGCGACAAATTTATTGCCACCTTGCTTGCGTAAAGCTCGTTCCACAACGGGGTGACGCCCGCCAATGATCTCAAAACTTCGACCCAGATCCACCTTTGGGCGGGTCCAATCCTCTGAAATTGCTAGATCGGCGAGCGAACTGATCAGGTCCATTTCCGCCAGAGCGGAGGACGCATCGTTGATCGCAGGCGCGCGTTGGAGGATGGCCATGCACAGAGTGTCAAACAGGCGCTTTTCAATCTCAAGAGCCCGTCCGCCAGCATTGTGAATTTTGGTCTCAAGCTCGCTGAGTTCCAACGTCGTAAACCGCACTTGGTTGGCGGTGGTTTGGCGGTGGATAAAGGTTTCATTGAGTGGAGCAGACAACATTTTTTCTGCATGGGTCGAGGTTGTTTCGATGAAGTAGCCCAGCACGTTGTTGTGTTTGATTTTTAGGGAGGAGACACCCGCCGTTTCGGCGTATTTGGATTGAAGTGAGGCGATCACACCTCGGCCTTGGTCGCGCAGGGTGCGGCATTCATCGAGTTCAGTGTCATAGCCGGGCGCGATAAAACCACCATCGCGCGCAAGAAGCGGCGGTTCAGCGACAAGGGCCGTATCGAGAAGGTCGATCAGTTCAATATGGCCGACAAGAAATGCTGTTTTTTGCTGGATTAGGCTCGGAAGTTCTGCGCTTGAAAGGGTATCGGCGATGGTTTCCGCCTGCGATAGACCATTGCGAATGGCAGCCAAATCGCGTGGACTGCCGCGCTCCAGACCAATGCGAGACAGCGCGCGTTCCATATCAGGCACACGTCGTAGAGCCTCACGCAACGGTTCGGAGAGCTTCGGATTGTCTATGGCAAAGCTGATGGCATCAAGCCGCGCCGTGATAATGTCGGCATCTCGGGATGGGCTTGAGAGGCGACGCTCCAAAAGGCGCCCGCCAGCCGCGGTCACAGTGCGATCCATAGCGGACAAAAGCGACCCATCGCGTGCACCGGACAGGGAATGTGTGATCTCAAGGTTGCGTCGGGTGGCGGCATCAATCTGCATGTTGCCCCGAAGGGATTCACGCACGGGCGGTCGAACAAGCGGCAATTTGCCTTTTTGGGTGATATCGAGATAGTCGATGATCGCGCCCATCGCCGACAATTCGGCCAAAGAGAACGCCCCAAATGCATCTAAAGATGAGACCCGAAACAGCTCCGTCAGGCGCTTTTGTGCCGAGGTACTGTCAAAGGATGCGCGTGAAAGAGGTGTCATATTTGGATGAAAATCAGAGACCAATTCAGCCCAATTCGCGTCATTTGCCTCAGAGATCACGATCTCAGATGGGTTGAGGCGCGCAAGTTCCGGGCCGAGGCCAACCAAAGGGCAGGGCATGACATGAAAAGCCCCTGTAGAAATGTCGATCCAAGCCAGCGCGCCCTCATTTCGAACCTCAGCGAAGGCGGCGAGATAATTGTGGCGACGTGCATCAAGCAGGCTGTCTTCGGTCAAGGTGCCGGGGGTGACAAGACGCACCACATCGCGTTTGACCACAGCTTTTGCGCCACGTTTTTTCGCATCGGCCGGATTTTCGAGCTGTTCACAGACCGCGACTTTGAACCCCTTGCGGATCAAGTTCAAAAGATAGGTCTCAGCGGCGTGAAAGGGCACGCCGCACATCGGAATGTCGTCACCCGCATGTTTGCCGCGCTTGGTTAACGCAATGTCGAGCGCCTGCGAGGCGGCAATCGCATCATCAAAAAACATCTCATAGAAATCACCCATGCGGTAAAACAGCAATGCATCGCGATGACGCGATTTGATCTCAAGATATTGCGCCATCATCGGGGTGGCGGCGGGCGTTTCGTTGGACACGGGTTTGTCTCTCCGGTTTGGGTTGCCCCAACTTACTCGCACTATATGTGGCGTAAAGGCCCAGAACGCGTTCTTTTTGTTGAGGCCGGGGCTCAGTCTGGATAAGGATGCAGGCCTGACGAGGAGGAGGCCCACCCGCATGTCCAAGATCAAACAAACCCGCGAAGAAGCGCTCGTATTTCATATGGAGCCGCGCCCAGGCAAATTCGACATCACGCCAAGTGTTCCGATGAACACTCAGCGCGATTTGTCGCTGGCCTATTCTCCCGGCGTGGCTGTGCCTTGCGAAGCCATCGCGGCCCATCCCGAAACGGCTTATGATTACACCAACAAGGGCAACCTTGTGGCGGTGATTTCCAACGGAACAGCGGTTTTGGGTCTTGGTAATCTCGGGGCGCTGGCTTCCAAGCCGGTGATGGAGGGCAAGGCGGTGTTGTTTAAGCGCTTTGCGGATGTGAACTCGATCGACATCGAACTTGATACCGAAGACCCTGAACAGATCATCCAAGCGGTGCGCTTGATGGGACCGAGTTTTGGCGGGATTAACCTTGAGGACATCAAGGCGCCTGAGTGTTTCATCATCGAGCAACGGCTCAAAGAAGAGATGGACATCCCGGTCTTTCACGACGACCAACATGGCACGGCGGTGATTTGTGCAGCAGGTTTGATCAATGCGCTCTATCTGTCGGGTAAAAAGGTCGAAGACTGTAAAATCGTGCTCAATGGCGCGGGGGCCGCGGGGATTGCGTGTTTGGAGCTCATCAAGTCGATGGGTGCAAAGCATGACAATTGCATCATGTGCGACACCAAAGGCGTGATTTACCAAGGGCGTACCGAAGGTATGAACCAATGGAAATCCGCCCATGCGGCTAAGACTGACGCGCGGACCTTGAAAGAAGCCATGAAGGGCGCGGATGTGTTTCTTGGCGTGTCGGCCAAGGGGGCTGTGACTCAGGATATGGTGGCGGATATGGCCCCCAACCCGGTGATTTTCGCCATGGCGAACCCTGACCCGGAGATCACACCCGAAGAAGCCCATGCGGTACGCCAAGACGCCATCGTGGCCACGGGACGCTCGGATTACCCCAATCAGGTCAACAACGTGCTGGGCTTTCCCTACCTGTTCCGGGGCGCTTTGGACATCCATGCCCGCGCGATCAATGACGAGATGAAAATTGCCTGTGCGCGTGCGCTGGCTGAGCTGGCGCGTGAGGATGTGCCCGATGAGGTTGCTTTGGCCTATGGGCAAAAGCTGTCGTTTGGCCGTGATTACATTATCCCCACGCCGTTTGATCCGCGCCTGATTTACACCATCCCGCCCGCTGTGGCGCAGGTTGGAATGGACACCGGCGTGGCGCGTCGCCCGATTGTCGATATGGAAGGCTATGTACAGGAACTGAAAGCGCGCATGGACCCGACGGCGCAGATCCTTCAGGGTCTTTATGCGCGGGCGAAACAGGCGCAAGCGACGATGATTTTTGCCGAGGGTGATGATCCGCGCGTCTTGCGCGCTGCCGTTGCCTATCAGCGTGGTGGATTTGGCCGCGCACTTGTGGTTGGGCGTGACGACGATGTGCGCACTCGACTTCAAGAAGAGGGTCTTGGCGAGGCTATGGCGGAGCTTGATATCGTAAACGCCGCCAACACACCGTATTTGGACGAGTATAAATCCTTCCTCTACAATCGCCTACAGCGCTCCGGGTTTGACCAAAAAGACATTCACCGTCTGGCGGCCCGTGATCGTCACGCGTTTTCGGCACTGATGTTGGCGCATGGCCATGCCGATGGTCTGGTGACTGGCGCGACGCGTAAATCGGCGCATGTGTTGGATCGGATCAATTCGGTGTTTGATGCCAAGGCCGAAGATGGCGCTGTGGGTGTGACCGCCGTGCTGCACAAAGGCCGGATCATCTTTATTGCTGATACTCTGGTGCATGAATGGCCCGATGAGAACGATCTTGCCGATATTGCTGTTTCTGCCGCTCAGGTGGCGCGTGCGATGGGGATCGAGCCGCGTGTGGCCTTTGCGTCTTTCTCGACCTTTGGGTATCCGGTCTCTGAACGTGCCAACAAAATGCATATTGCGCCGAAAGTGCTTGATAAGCGCGGCGTTGATTTCGAATATGATGGGGAAATGACGGTCGATGTGGCGCTCAATCCCGATGCGATGGCGGCCTATCCGTTTTGTCGCTTGTCTGGACCGGCCAATATCTTGGTGGTGCCTGCGCGACACTCTGCATCTATTTCGGTGAAGCTGATGCAAGAAATGGCCGGTGCGACCGTGATTGGACCAATTTTGACGGGGGTTGATAGGCCTATTCAGATTTGTTCAACTGTTTCTACTGTAAATGATATTCTGAATATGGCGATCCTTGCGGCCTGCAAGGTGGGTCAGACGCACTAACGGATTTCGGAAGGGAAGTGGATGGCGATTTTTAATCTGGGTTCGGTGAATATCGACCATTTTTATACACTGCCACATCTTCCTGCGCCGGGCGAAACACTCAGCGCGCGCGAGCACAGCCTTGGGTTGGGTGGCAAAGGGATGAATCAATCCGTTGCCGCCGCCAAGGCGGGTGCGTCCGTGTTTCACATTGGTGCGATTGGCAAACGGGACACATGGGTGCGTGATAAAGTCCAATCCTACGGGGTGGATTGTAAATTTTTGCGCCTGGTCGAACAGGATACGGGTCATGCCGTGATCTATGTTGATGCGGAAGGCGAAAACACCATCGTTTTGGAAGCCGGCGCGAACATGCAGCAGGACAGCGAATTTGTTGTAGATGCAATTGATCAGGCGGCGTCCTCTGACACGCTTTTGATCCAAAACGAAACCAACCTTCAGGCCTTTGCTGCGACTTTTGCCATCGTCAAAGGCATGCGGGTGATCTATTCCGCTGCGCCCTTTTCGATCAAAGCGGTCACCGATCTTGTGCCTGATGTGTCGATGCTGGTGATGAATTCGGTTGAGGCGGCACAGCTTTGTTCCGAAATGGGCGTGACTCTTGATAAAATTCCTGCCCCGCAGGTCATGGTTACCCTTGGTGCGCAGGGCGCGATGTGGCGCTCCAATGAGACCGGAGAAGTGATCGAAGTGCCCTCACCTGTGGTGCATCCTGTGGATACGACCGCCGCAGGGGATACCTACATCGGCTATGTGGCGGCGGGGCTCGACCTTGGCATGCCAATCAAGGCGGCGATGGAATGGGCGGTTCAGGCGGCCGCACTTAAGGTCACGCGCCACGGGACCGCCGATGCAATCCCGACCGCCGATGAGGTAAAATCTTTTCGGGCTGCGTGAGTTCTATGGGAATACACAGTATAGTGTAGTTGTGTTGCGTATGCGGGCTACATTTTGAAAGAAAAGACTCGACTCTCGGGCCGAATCGTGGAGTCCTAGACGTGCGAACGCCCATTAGCGTCAACTAATGAGCGTTCAGACGTCACAAGGACGCAGTGTAATATACACACTAGGATTCTCTAGGATTGCATCGCCTCCGTCAAGTGACCTTTCTCTCGGCAAGCGGTTTGTCGGGGGAATTCAATCTTATGAACGGATAAAGACAATGTACTATGTTTTGTATAAAGACGCTGGAGGCTATTGGCGCTGGCGTTTGCGCGCAGCTAACAACAAGACGATCGCAGATTCAGGGGAGGGCTACTTTAATAGGAGTGATGCGCTTAGCGGCATTGCTCTTGTGAAGCAATCTTCCAATGCACCGGTAAGAGAAGCTTCGGGTGCTTTCTAAAAATGCAAAAGGGCGCTCGAAAGCGCCCTTTCTCTTTGGGTTTTAGACGTCTCAGTCTTTCAGGCGACGGTTCCGTGCGGCCAAAAGTTTCAGGCGCAAGGCGTTGAGCTGAATAAAGCCCTGAGCGTCTTTTTGATCATAGGCGCCCGCGTCGTCTTCAAAGGTCACATGCGCTTCTGAGTAAAGCGACGCGTCCGACCAACGACCCACGGTAACTGCGGAGCCTTTGTAGAGTTTCAGACGCACAGTGCCGGACACATGTTCCTGAGATTTGTCGATGGCGGCCTGAAGCATTTCACGTTCCGGGCTGAACCAGAACCCATTATAAATCAGCTCGGCATAGCGCGGCATCAGGCTGTCTTTGAGGTGACCCGAGCCAGAATCGAGGGTGATTTGTTCAATGCCACGGTGTGCTTCCAAAAGGATCGTGCCGCCCGGAGTTTCGTACACGCCGCGCGATTTCATCCCAACAAAACGGTTTTCAACGAAATCCAAACGACCGATGCCGTGTTTGCGGCCATATTCGTTCAACTCTGTCAGGATCGTCGCCGGGCTCATTGCCACGCCATTGATCGCAACCGCATCGCCTTTTTCAAAGGTGACTTCGATGAATTCCGGCTCATCGGGCGCATCTTCGGGTTTCACGGTGCGCAGGTAGACGTAATCGGGTGCTTCCTGTGCCGGATCTTCCAACACGCGGCCTTCAGACGAGGTGTGCAACAGGTTGGCATCGACCGAGAACGGCGCTTCACCGCGTTTGTCTTTGGCGATCGGGATTTGGTTTTGTTCGGCAAATTCCAAAAGCTTGGTGCGCGAGGTCAAATCCCACTCCCGCCAAGGCGCGATCACTTTGATGTCGGGGTTGAGGGCGTAGGCGGAAAGTTCGAACCGCACTTGGTCGTTGCCCTTGCCGGTGGCCCCGTGCGCAACGGCATCCGCGCCGGTCATCTCAGCGATCTCAACAAGGCGTTTGGAGATCAGCGGACGGGCGATAGAAGTGCCGAGCAAATAGAGCCCCTCATAGACCGCATTGGCGCGGAACATCGGGAAAACAAAATCGCGCACGAACTCTTCACGGACATCTTCGATATAGATGTTCTCCGGCTTGATGCCGAGCATCTCCGCCTTTTTACGCGCGGGCTCCAATTCCTCTCCCTGACCGAGATCGGCGGTAAAGGTGACAACCTCACAGCCATATTCGGTCTGGAGCCACTTCAGAATGATCGACGTATCAAGACCGCCGGAATAGGCAAGAACGACTTTTTTGGGCGCAGACATGAGACTTTCCTTTTTCGGATATCGCACGGGCGAGTATCGGGTTTTTCGCCCAAGAGCAAGGTTTCGCACTCAGTTCACCGTCAGAATGCTTTAGCTTCGGCCCGAAAAGCCCTAAACCATCCCCAAACACAGTCTCAAAGGGCGATCATGACCGGATTTCAATTGTTCCAACACGCTATTTTGCGTGTGTTCCGCAATCTCGACGAAGCACTGGCCGTCTCGGGCCTCATTTGGATCGCCATCTTGGTTTGCCAAATTTTATCCTTCGGATCGTTGGATATGGAAGGCCTGGCGGAAAGTGACGTACCTATGGTGGACGGCACATCTCTTTTCCTCATTCTTTTGTCCAATGTTGTGATGGCGATCGGTTCCTGCTGGGTCGCGGTCGAGTGGCACCGTTATGTACTTGAGGGCAGGCGCCCGACATCCGCGTTTCCGTCGTGGAGCGGCTCGCGCGTTTGGGGGTATTTTGGTCTGTCTTTGCTGATCGGCCTGTTGATTGGACTTTTTGTTGGTGTTTTGGCCGCATTCTTGGTGTCGATTTTGGGATCGCAAGGTGCTATGGTCCTCGGCGGCTTGTTCCTTATGGTCGTGATCGGTCTGCCAGCAATCTATGGCTTTTTGCGCGTGTCCCCAGTCCTTCCCGCGATCGCATTGGGCGGAAAAATGCGGTTTGCAGAGGCTTGGAGCGCCACCAAACCGCACAGCGCTACAATTTTGCAGGCAGCCATCCTGTCGATCGTAAGTCTGGTCGCGCTGCAGATTATTGGTATGCTTTTTGGCAGCGGATTGTTTGGGCTGATTTACGAATTGGTCACAGGGTGGATCGTTTTGATGGTGAACGTCAGCCTTTTGTCCTCAATTTACGAGATTTCCTTTCGAGGGCGCTTCAATGACTGATTGGACCAATTTTGCAGATAAGGCGCGGGGGGCCGAAGCTCGTGTGAGACGCCTGTTTGAGCCAACGCCATGTTTGCGCAATGATCACCTCTCAGTGGCTTATGATTGTGACGTTTGGCTCAAACGCGAAGACCTCACGCCCGTGCGGTCTTATAAGTTGCGTGGCGCTTGGAATGCGATGGTCAAGGCGCGGGAAAATGATCCGAACATTTCGCTTTTTGTCTGTGCGTCTGCGGGCAATCATGCCCAAGGTGTCGCCTTTGCTTGTCGTGAATTTGGCGTGCGTGGTGTCATTTTTATGCCGGTGACCACGCCTCAGCAGAAAATTGACAAGACCCGAGTGTTCGGTGCGGATATGGTCGAAATCCGCTTGGTTGGAGACTATTTTGACGACACTTTAGAGGCTGCGCGCACCTATTGTGCAGAGGAGGCAGGGCATTTTCTTTCGCCTTTCAACGATGCGGATGTGATTGAGGGACAAGCCACTGTTGCGGTGGAATTTATGGCGCAAATGACACCGGATGTTGTTGTGCTGCCGGTTGGTGGTGGCGGTCTTTCGTCTGGCGTCCTGTCTTATCTCAAAGAGGTTGCGCCACAGGCTGAGGTCTATTTTGTTGAACCGGCCGGCGGACAATCTTTGGCCGCTGCTCTGGATGCGGGCGCATTGGTGACGCTGAAAAATGTTGATAGCTTTGTCGATGGTGCCGCTGTTGCTCGGATTGGGGAAATCCCATTTGACGTTCTCAAAGATGTGCCGAAGGATCACGTTTTATCTTGTCCAGAAGATCGAATTTGTTCGACGATGATCGAGATGCTGAACGTGGAGGGCGTTGTACTTGAACCAGCCGGCGCGCTTTCGATTGATGCGCTTTGGGACATCCGCGACCACATTCGGGGCAAGCGTGTCTTGTGCGTGACGTCTGGGGGAAACTTTGACTTTGAGCGGCTGCCGGAGGTCAAAGAGCGGGCTCAGCGGTTCCGCAACCTCAAGAAATATTTCATCTTGCGTATGCCGCAGCGCCCCGGCGCTTTGCGCGATTTTTTGGATATGCTTGGCCCACAGGACGACATCGCACGATTTGAGTATCTTAAAAAGTCTGCTCGAAATTTCGGCTCTGTCCTGATCGGAATTGAAACGACAGATTCAAGCAGCTTTGAACAGCTCTTTCAAAAGATGGACGATGCTGGTCTTGTTTATCGCGACATCACCAATGATCAGGCCTTGGCTGAATTCGTCCTTTGATCTCATGTCCTTACAAGACGACTTTTGCCACAAAGGCGTCGCGCGATTGCGCATAGGCGTCAAAAATTTGGCCGAGATCGACGGTTTTAGCATCGCCATTTCGCGCTGCACGCTCGCCTGCCGCGCAGAGGCTTGAAAACGCGGCAAACCCGAGGTTGAGTGAGCTGCCTTTGAGGAAATGTAAATCTTCCTCAACACTGGATTGGGTTGGATGACGCTTCATCCGCTCAATCACCTCATCCACCTCATCAAGAAAGAGATCAACGACCTCACGAAAGTCCTCAGCGCCAACTTCATCGCGCAGATCGTCCACTCGGCTCCAATCAATCATGACGCTCTCCTTTTTCCAACGCATGAGAGTAGAAAAACCTTACCTTTACGTAAGCGTGTCTCAATGATTCCAGAAAATTTTAGATTTAAGGCTGCATTAAACCGCAAGGCGCATTGTCCGATCAAAGCACGTCTTTTAAGGATTCTGATTTTGGCCATCGCACAAGAAAAACAAGCCTATCTTCAAGCTGTGCCAGAGCGTGGCGTGGTCAATAACGTGTTGATTGTTGATGATTCCCGAGCTCAGAGAAGAATTCTGTCTTCCTATCTCGGGCGCTGGGGATACACCGTTTTCGAAGCCGGTTCTGGCGAGGAAGCGATGGACGTCTGTCAAAGCGAAAGCATTGACTTGATCGTTTCCGACTGGATGATGCCCGGTATGGGCGGCTTGGAATTTTGTCAATTATTTCGGCAACTTGATCGGATCAACTATGGGTATTTCATCCTGTTGACCTCGAAATCCGATAAGACTGAAGTTGCACAGGGTTTGGATGTTGGGGCTGATGACTTTCTGACCAAACCAGTTGCCGGGGACGAATTGCTTGCGCGTATTCGGGCCGGGGAGCGCATCTTGCGGATGGAGCGCGAACTGACAGAAAAGAACCGACTGGTCAGTTCAACATTGAAAGAAATATCTGAACTTTATGATTCCCTTGATCGCGACCTGGTCGAAGCGCGAAAGTTGCAGCAATCGTTGGTGCGGGAGCGATTTCATGATTTTGAGACGGCTCAAATATCACTTCTTTTACGCCCCAGCGGCCATGTGGGCGGTGATCTTGTTGGATTTTTCCCAATCAATGAGCGGCAATTTGGCGTTTTTTCGATTGATGTTTCCGGCCATGGGATCGCATCGGCTTTGATGACCGCACGGCTTGCCGCTTATCTTACGGGCTCCACATCCGAACAAAATCTTGCAATTCGATCTGACGACAATGGCGGATACATTGCGGCCAGCCCGTCTGAGGCGGCCATGGCCCTCAATCGTCTGATGTTGGAGGAAATGGAAACGGATCTCTATTTCACCATGATCCTTGGTCATTTTGATCGGTTCAGCGGCGAATTTGTTATGACGCAATGCGGTCATCCCCACCCGATTGTGCAGCGCTCCAATGGGGATATATCCTTTTTTGGTGATGGTGGATTGCCGGTTGGTCTGATCCCCTTCGCCACTTACGAGGATGTTCGCATGACACTGTCGCCGGGCGATCGGATTTTGTTGTTTTCCGATGGGGTGACGGAGTGCCCCGATGGCGGTGATGGTATGCTTGGCGAAGAGGGATTGGTCGAAATGTGCAAAAAGGTTTCGACTGAAACGGGCAACGCGTTCTTTGACACGTTCCTTTGGGATTTGAACGACTTTAACAACGATCAGGATTTCCCTGACGACATCTCTGCTATTCTTCTCGAATACCCGGGGCAGGTCTCTAAAGCCTAGTGTTCAGAAAGTCACGTTCGCCGCGATTTTCTAACAAGATTGCGGCCTCTTCAGGTGAAACCCAATGTGCGGAGTGGTCTGGTTCGAGAGGTTCGGAAAGCCGTCTGACGGGAAAGGCCCGGTATATACGGCAAATTTTTTCCGCCCACATGTCATATTCGGGCATATACACGAAACGCCGAAAAGACCCTATCAATCTTGGGGATGCTATACGCCAACCGGTTTCCTCAAAAACCTCTCTATGAAGTGCTGCAATAGGGCTTTCCCCCGGATCAACACCGCCGCCGGGAAATTGAAACTCGTGATGAATGCCGCCTTGGTAGGTCAATAAAACACGTCCATTGCGTGGCAATAGGGCGTAAACACCGGGACGTGTACGGTAGGTTTGCCCTAAAACTTTCGATTCTCCGTAGCGCCGCATCGTGTTCCACCTTCCTTCGGCGGTTGTTCCACCTATATGAACACGATATGTCAGCGCCGAACCTCAAGGAAAGCACAAATGATCGGATCGAAAATCGCATGGGATGACACCGTTCTCCCGTTTCAACTGGATGCATCCGACATCCGGGGCCGTGTCGCGCGTCTTGACGGGGTCTTGGACCGCGTTTTGTTGCAGCACAATTATCCGCCTGAAATAGAAGCGCTGGTCGCTGAGATCGCGTTGCTGACCGCAATGATTGGTCAGACCATCAAATTGCGTTGGAAGCTCTCACTGCAGGTGCGTGGGGATGGCCCGGCTCGGCTGATCGCCACTGACTATTACGCGCCAGAAAAGGACGGTGCACCAGGGCGTATTCGGGCCTATGCATCCTATGATGCAGAGCGTCTTCAGCCCGGTGTTGATCCGTTTTCGCAAATTGGTAAGGGCTATTTTGCCATCCTAATTGATCAAGGCAGCGGAACGACACCGTATCAGGGCATCACGCCGATCGCCGGTGGATCTTTGTCTGCTTGTGCGGAAACTTATTTTGCTCAATCCGAACAATTGCCGACGCGGTTCTCAACGTCCTTTGGTAAATCGCGCCTGTCTGGCGAAACCGAGTCGTGGCGTGCGGGCGGTATTATGCTGCAAAAAATGCCAAAAGCTTCGCCTTTTGCCGCACCTTTGGAGGGGGCCGAAGATCAGAGCCTCTTGAAGCCCGCCGACATTCTGGCCGAGGATGATTTGGAAGATTGGAACCGTGCCAATATCCTTTTGAGCACGGTCGAGGAGATGGAGCTGATCGGTCCACGCGTTCAGCCCACTGATCTCCTCGTCCGCCTGTTCCACGAAGAGCGGCCTCGGGTTTTTGATCCGCAACCTGTCGCTTTCGGTTGTAACTGCTCCGAGGATCGTGTGCGCAACAGCCTGTCGATGTACTCTGCAAAGGACATTCGACATATGACGACGGAGGAGGGCACTGTGACCGCAGATTGCCAATTCTGCGGCGCGCATTATGTGCTCGATCCTAAAACAGTTGGCTTCGATGCGGAGGTTAAGCCGGATGGAAACACCGATTGATCGGACCACACTTGAGGCGGCGCTCCATATCTCTGGTGCGCCGTCGTCAGATTTCGATCTGAACCCGGATTTTTCGGACGCTGTGACGGGTGACTTGCGGGCGGCCGGTGTGTTGATCCCCATTATGGACCACCCAAATGGGCCAAGACTTGTGTTGACCAAGCGTTCATCCGCACTCAAACATCACCCGGGCCAAATTGCATTTCCGGGCGGGCGGGTGGACCCAACGGATACGGACCCGATTGACGCAGCCCTTCGCGAGGCCGAAGAAGAAATTGGTTTGCCGCGACAGAGTGTTGATGTCATCGGCACTCTTCCCACCCATGAAACCGTGACGCGATTTCAGATGTACCCTGTTTTAGGCTGGATTAGAGACGATTTTACGCCCATTGCTGAGCCGGGCGAAGTTTCTGAAATCTTCACTGTTCCCATGAGCCACGTCCTCAACCCAGACAATTTTAATGTACAGTCGCGTCTATGGCGCGGACAAAAACGATCCTTTTTCACTGTGCCTTACGGCCCTTACTACATCTGGGGCGCTACAGCGCGCATTTTGCGCGGGTTGGCGGATCGGGTGCAATTGTGACCAGGCTCACGGCCTCTTGGCTCAACAGTACAGGGGCGCGTCAAGTGATGGCCCTCTTCTCCGAAATTGACGAGGTTGCGTATTTTGTTGGAGGTTGTGTCAGGAACAGTCTGCTTGATGTTCCAGTCAGCGACCTGGACATTTCGACACCGGTGCGACCCGAACTCACTCTAAAACTGGCGAAAGATGCTGGACTGAAAGCCATTCCAACCGGGATTGAGCATGGCACGGTCACTGTGATCGCGGATGGCGAACCGTTTGAGATCACAACATTCCGCAAGGATGTGGAGACAGACGGTCGGCGTGCTGTGGTCGCATTTTCAACCCATATGGAAGATGATGCGCGGCGACGCGATTTCACGATGAATGCCATATATGCCGATGCGTCAGGAGAGATTATTGACCCGCTTGGCGGGTTGCCGGATCTACGCGCCGGTCGCGTCCGTTTTATTGATGATCCTCATCTTCGGATCAAAGAGGACTATCTTCGTATTCTTAGGTTCTTTCGGTTCTATGCGTGGTATGGCGATCATTCTGCCGGATTAGACCCTGATGGCTTGGCAGCCTGCGCGTCACATCTTGATGGATTGGCAACACTGTCGCGGGAACGTGTGGGGGCGGAATTCATCAAATTGCTGTCTGCCCTGTCGCCTGATCAAGCCATTGGCGCGATGGATCAATCCGGCGTTTTGAATGCCCTTCTGCCGGGCGCATCGACAAAGGCATTTTTTCTTTTGACCGCTTTTGAGACACGTCCAAACCCGATCTTACGCCTTGCGGCGCTGGGCAACTTTGATGTGAGCGAACTTTTGAGGTTGTCCAAGGTGCAATGTCGAGAATATGACACTTATCGAGATCTTGCGGCCGGAACAAAGAGGCTTGCAGAAATTGCCTATCGTGAAACTGCAGATGTGGCGCGCGCGGTTGCATGTCTTCGATCTGCGTTCTTTGAACAGCCGGTCTCACCGGATGTGGAGGCGGACATTGCCAAAGGCGACAGGGCTCGGTTTCCTATCAGTGCGGCAGATTTGATGCCAGAAATGAGAGGGCCCGCGCTTGGCTCTGCGTTGAAAACAGCGGAACAGGCGTGGATTGAAAGTGGATTTACGCTCGATAGGCATGCTTTGATTACGCGGGCAAAAGGTGAGTGATATGACGCAGTTCGAAGTTATCCGGCTTGGACATAAAGGCGATGGAATCACCAGAGACGGCGTGTTTGTGCCAAATGCGCTTCCGGGTGAGATTGTAGAGGGTGACGCTGAAAATGACCGGGTGATGAATGGTCGGATCATCACGCCATCTCCTGCACGTGTCGCGCCTGCCTGTCGCCACTACAAGACGTGCGGTGGTTGCGCGCTTCAACATGCCTCAGACGAATTTGTTGCCGACTGGAAGCGTGAAATCGTTGCAACTGCCCTCAAAAATCACGGTATTTCGGCTGGGTTAGAGACGATTTATACATCCCCCTCCCGCAGTCGAAGGCGCGCAGTGTTTCATGGACGACGGACAAAAAAGAGTGTCATGGTCGGGCTGTATGGCCGCGCTTCTGGCAGCTTGGTTCCGGTGTCTGACTGCATTCTGATGACCCCGGAAATCATGTCGGCTTATGGTGCGCTTGAACGGTTGGTTCAACTTGGGGCCTCGCGCCGTGGCGAAATGAACCTCGCGGTGATCGCCACGCAAACCGGTCTTGATGTGTCCGTGGAGAATGGCAAGCCGCTCGATATGGATCTGAGGATTGAGCTTGGCCAAGTCGTGCGTGATCAACGGTTTTCACGCCTGTCATGGAATGGCGAAGATGTTGCGGGCGAAGCGCCAGCCTATCTGCGTTTTGGCAAAGCACGGGTCGTACCGCCCGCCGGTGCGTTTCTTCAAGCAACGGCAGCAGGTGAGGCAGCACTTGTGCACGCAATGCGCCGAGCTGTCGGAGATGCACAGCGCGTCATTGATCTTTTCGCGGGGTGCGGGACGTTTTCCTTGCCTTGCGCGGAGACAGCTGAGGTTCATGCCGTGGAAAGCGTGAGTGAGATGCTTGACGCGTTGAACAAAGGGTGGCGACAGGCCGACGGTCTCAAACGCGTGACGGTTGAGACTCGCGACTTGTTTCGACAACCGATTCGGGCCGACGAACTCAATCGGTTCGATGCGGCGATCATTGATCCACCACGACCGGGGGCTGCTGCACAGTGTGATGAGATCGCGAAAAGTGCGCTGAAAACCATTGGTTTCGTGTCCTGCAACCCGATCACATTCGCGCGAGACGCCAAAACACTGACCGATGCAGGCTTTGTTTTGGACTGGATTGAGGTGATTGATCAGTTTCGCTGGTCGAC
Source organism: Celeribacter baekdonensis (assembly GCF_003047105.1). Lineage (NCBI taxonomy): Bacteria > Pseudomonadati > Pseudomonadota > Alphaproteobacteria > Rhodobacterales > Roseobacteraceae > Celeribacter > Celeribacter baekdonensis. Next base: position 2,639,806 of record NZ_CP028475.1, on the reverse strand, counting down.
TCACGTCGAAATCGCAGCGCGATTCCTGCGCGTTTAGAGCAATCAAATCATTGGCCTGATCAGCCAAATCGGTGTATCCAGCGGAAAACACAAATCGAGTAGACCCAATGGATCGGCGAACTTTTCTAGCATCAACTGTGGCAGCCATTGTGCTGCCATTCGGCGTTTTGGCGCGTGAGCTCAGGGCCTATTCCGGGCCCGCAGTCACTCGAATTGTGATCTACAAGGGACGCCGCAGAATGTATCTTATGAGCGGTGAAAAGGTGCTCAAGAAATACAAAATTGGACTGGGCGGAAATCCGATTGGACCCAAGCAATTCGAGGGTGATGGCAAGACCCCGGAAGGCAGCTATATCGTAGATCGGCGGAACCCGAACTCAGCCTATCATCTGTCTCTGGGGATTTCTTACCCAAACCAAATTGATGCCGAGAATGCCGCGTTGATGGGGCGGCGTCCGGGCGGGGACATTTTCATTCACGGAAGGGCAGGCGAAAACCGAGGCAAAGGCCGTGATTGGACGGCGGGCTGTATCTCGGTTTCCGATCGCAACATTGAGAAGATCTACATGATGGTGCAAGATGGCACTCAAGTAGATATTTTCCCGTAATTTCAGGTCATTAGAGGCCTGAAAATTGGGACGGGTTGGCCCCGATCAATAGGGTCCACCACAATTTCCCATTGTCTTCTTGATACCAGGCAAAGCCAATATCTGTAGCGCGCGGATCAAGAATGATATCGCGCGTGTCGGACTGCTCCATCCATGCGGACAGAGTTTCAAGTTCGGTTTCGTAAGTCTCCGAAATATTCTCACCAATCATCAAGCCCGTGTAGCCGGAGCGGTTGACGCGATCGAGCGGCGAGGAGCCGTCAGAGCCGAAATGCCAGGGACGGTTTTGGACGTGCATGTCACGCGAATGAGTCGCCGCGGCAGCATTGAGATTGGCATTGAGTTGAACGGGGGAGGTCCCGGCGGCGGCACGCAGTGCGTTGATTGAATCAAGGATGTGATATTGAATCTTCGCTTCATCCCGAGCATGGATTCGATAGAGGCGCGGCAAGGGCTTGCCATCTGGCCCAAGACGTTCGGTCGGCGCGTCGCAGGCGGAGAGACCAATAAGGGCCATCATGAGGACAGCAATAATGCGAGACATTCAGACACTCCAAAAACTGTGTTCTGATGACGTAGACCCTTTGATTGCCGGGATCAAATCCTGTTCGCGACTTTTTGCCATGAATGATTGTTTGATTTGCGACTGAGGCAATCGCGCCATATAAAGGCTGAGTACCCGCTTTCACATTCATGACTGGCTTCGTTCAATGAGCAAACTTTCGGCCCTCAAGGTCTCCCGCCGCGCATTTGTTGCAGGTTCCTCTGCTGTTTTGGCACTGCCTGCTTTGGCACAAACCGATAACACCACAGAGATCGAAGGCGACATCTCAACCGTTGTACGTCGCAACATCTCAAGTTTCCGCTCGCTCGATTGGCAGCCCTATTTCAGCAACCTCAGCAATGGCGCCATCCTTGTGGATACCACGTCGCGGGCGTTGCATTTTTGGAGCGAAGACCAGTCGATCTATAAACTCTACCCAACGTCGGTTCCGTTGACAGAGGATCTGACCCGTCGCGGCCGCACTGAGATTATTCGCAAAGTCGAAGGACCGAGCTGGTCTCCAACGCCGGCTATGAGAGTTCGTAACCCTGAGTGGCCGGAGTTTGTTGGGCCAGGTCCAAATAATCCGCTCGGCACGCACGCGCTTTACCTATCTTGGCAATATTACCGAATCCATGGCACCCACGACACGCGAAAAATTGGTCGTCGGTCGTCGAATGGCTGCATCGGCTTATACAACGAGCACATTGCGGAGTTGTATGGTTTGACAAAAGTAGGTACGCAGGTGTTGCTAATTTGACGACAAGCCGACCGAAATATGGTTCCTCTGTGATCGAGGAATTGATTTTCCCCGAATTTGGCGTCAAGACGAGTACTGTGTAACAAACCTGACCTGCCAATGCAGGGATCATGGAGGAATGAAAATGAAAAAATTTGCTGCTGCTGCCGTTTTTGCTCTGGCTGGCACCGCCTCTTTCGCTGGCGGCTACTCTGAGCCGGTTATCGAAGCTCCCGTCATCGTGGAAGAAACTTCTTCCTCGTCCGCCGGTGGTTACGTTGTACCGTTGCTGATCTTGGCACTCGTTGCCGCTGCTGTTGCTGCTGACTAATCGTCTCGCGACAGTTACTAATTTTAAAGGGCAGCTCATCGAGCTGCCCTTTTCATTTTATAAAAGCGGTGGAGCTAAGGCTCTTTGAGCCCCGTCTAGATCCACCCGCTTAGATTTTTACGGATTTGATCCACAAGGGCCTTAATGTGCAAAGGCTCGGCGTTGAGGCACGGGATGTAGAGGAAATCCTCACCGCCCGCGTGTTCAAAGCTTTCTTTGATCTCTTCGTTGATTTCCTCGAGTGTCTCAATGCAATCGGCGGAAAACGCGGGTGCACACACGGCGATACGTTTGTTGCCAGCTTCGGCCTGACGCGCGACCTCTTCAACGGTGTAGGGTTGAAGCCACTCTTCAGGACCAAATTTCGATTGAAACGTCGTCATGATCTGCGTGTCATCCCAGCAGAGGCGCTCCTTCAGCAGTCGAGTGGTTTTGCGACACTGACAATGATAGGGGTCGCCCCCCTCTTTCAGGTAGCGCTCTGGCAGGCCATGATAAGAACAAATCAGGATATCCGGCTTTTTCTCCGCCGCCTCATAAGCGCGCTCAATGGATTGCGCGAGCGCATCAACATAGGCGGGATCATCGAAATAGGGTGGCACGGTCCGCGCGGCGGGTTGCCAGTTTTCTTCCATCAAGGCGCGGAAAAATTCGTCATTGGCGGTGGCGACGGTTGCCCCGGCGTATTGCGGGTAAAGCGGGAAAAACAGGATTTTGCTACAGCCCTCAGACGCGAGTTTTTGCACCTTTGATTTGGTGGATGGGTTGCCGTAGCGCATACAGAAATCAACCATCACCTCATCGCCAAACTCCTCGGCAAGCGCTGCTTTGATCGCTGCCGTTTGCTCTTTGGTGATGGTCATCAGCGGGCTTTCATTCGCCTCGTTGTTCCAAATCGACCGATACGCCGCACCGGATTTCGATGGTCTAAAGGTCAAAATGATGCCTTGAAGGATTGGTTGCCATTTCCATTTCGGATAGTCGATCACGCGCTGATCCGACAGGAACTCGTTCAAATATCGGCGCATTGACCAATAGTCTGTGGCGTCGGGCGTCCCCAAATTTGAGAGCAAGACCCCGATTTTTTGTTTCGGTACTTTGGGGTGGTCTGTTTGAGCGTGCATTGGACATGTGGCGTCTGCCGCATTTGAGTTCATCCGGCTTGGCTTCATAAGTCCCATGTGTTTGTCCTGATTGTTTGATTTTTTATAGGCTTAGGGCGGTCGGGTTTCGGGTCAAGAGTTGGCCTCTGTGGGCAGCTTAAATTCCTGCGCCTGAAGCGCGTCTGCCAGGCGGTGTTTGGCGGAGCCGGGCATCAGTGGTTTCGGCTGGCTTTCATCCGGGGCCCAGCCCGTGAGAAACACCAAATCAAAGGTCGCCACAAGCCGATCGTCTTGTACAAAATGAGTCTGATAGAGATGCTCAGTGAGATCAAAAAGCGCCTTTGGGCTTGGCGCCATGTGTCGTGCGCTCAGGGCATTGCTTTCGCCCATAGCGCGCAGATCGGTGACGAGTTTTTTCAGATCGGGATAGGTCACAGTGCGCGGACTTTTATCCGCCACGGGCAGAGCAAAAGAGGCGCGTTGCAATAGCGCACCCAGATCACGCAGCTCCCCCATCGGCAAAATGCGTGGCGACAGCCCACCCAAAAGCGCGGTTTCCGCCTGACCCAAACAGGCGCGCAATTCGTGCAGTGTTTGGTCGCCGAAAAAGGCCGCGATCATCAAGCCATCGGGTTTGAGCGCGCGATTGCACTGGATGAGCTGACCAACGGGATCATTAGCCCAATGCAGGGACATGGCGTGGATCACCAAATCATGCGCGCCCGGTTCCAAGTCGAGCACATCGTCATCGGCAATGACGCGTGCCTTGGGGAACCATTTTGACCACAGCTCGGGGAAACCGGTGACAATCGCTGGCGATGTAAACGGTTTATTAACCATGCTTAACCGATCTTCGATCTCAGCGCGGGCCTCTTCGTGCAAAAAGAAATCGCCCCCATGCGCAAAGCACGGGTGCGGTATCGAGACAGATGGTCCCGATGGATCAAAGGAACGGGGTCGGACATGGATATGCTTTCTTTACGGTCATGTTTCAAACCTGCGGGCAATGTAGGAAGTTGACGGGGAAATGCAAACACTGGCCAAGCTGATCTACCCGGCACAATGCCTCACCTGCGACGAAATGATCGAGGTGGCGCGTGGATTATGCCCAAAATGCTGGTCTCACACGCCGTTTATTGTCGATCCGCCCTGCGACGCTTGCGGCCGTCCTTTGATTGGTGAGGCGCAGGAGGGTGATCTTTGCGATGACTGTCGCGCCAATCCGCGTCTGTGGGATCGGGGGCGGGCCGCGATGTTATATGCGGAGAATGGCCGGTCGATGGTTTTGAAGTTTAAACATGGCGACCGCACCGATCTTGCGCGTTCTGCGGGGGCATGGCTGGCACAGGCGGCTACGCCTCTGGTGTGTGAGGATACGCTTGTGGCTCCGGTGCCTCTCCATTGGCTGCGCGTTCTTCAACGTCGTTATAATCAGTCCGCCTTGTTGGCGGCCCAAGTGTCGAAGCTTCATGGATTAGACTATTGTCCAGATCTATTGCGCCGACCTGTTGCGACTCGAAAATTGGATGGGATGACTGCCGATCAACGGCATGAAACCGTGTCGGGAGCGATCAAAGTCACGCCAAAGCGTGCCAAGCGGATTGCCGGTCGGCATGTGCTTTTGATCGACGATGTTATGACGACTGGCGCGACTTTGACGCAATGCGCACGCGTTTGTCTTGAGGCCGGTGCGTCCCATATTTCAATCGCGGTACTGGCCCGCGTTGCCAGAGAGGTCTAAATCCTTATAGTCGCCGAAAGATCAAAGGATTTCCCATGCAACCCGTCACGCTCTACACCACTCCGATTTGCCCCTATTGTATCGCGGCCAAGCGCCTGCTTGAAAGCAAAGGGGTCACATACACCGACATCAATGTGATGGCTGAGCCCAATCGTCGCGCCGAAATGATGCAAAAGGCCTATGGTCGCCACACCGTGCCGCAGATTTTTATCGGCGACACTCATGTCGGTGGTTGTGACGAGCTTCATGCCCTTGAACGTGCCGGTAAGCTCGACCCGCTTTTGGCGGATTAAGTCATGACCCGCGTCGGTCTTATCACACTCAACTCCTCTGACGATCCGCTTGCCAATCTTGCGATCACACAGCGCTATGTGACCCAGGCGGCAGAGGCGGGGGCGCAGATTGTGATGACGCCAGAGGTGACCAATTGTGTGTCAAGTTCGCGAGCGCATCAACGAGAGGTTTTGCGCACTGAATCTGAAGACCCAACCTTGGCTGGGCTGCGAGAAACGGCTAAATCCTGTCAGATTTGGCTCTTGATCGGCTCACTGGCGTTAAAGACCGATGATCCAGATGGGCGCTTTGCCAATCGCTCGTTTTTGATCACGCCTGAGGGGGAGATTGCCGCGTTCTACGACAAAATCCATATGTTTGACGTCGATGTCAGCGAAACGGAAACCTATCGGGAATCTGCCGGATATCGTCCGGGCAATCGCGCGGTTTTGGCGCAAACGGCGCTGGGCCGGATTGGTATGGCGATTTGCTATGATGTGCGCTTTCCTCAGCTGTTTCGCTCATTGGCGCAAGCCGGAGCGGACATCCTCACCGTGCCTGCGGCGTTCTCTGCGGTGACCGGGGTCGCGCATTGGGAAAGCCTGCTTAGAGCGCGGGCGATTGAAACCGGGTGTTTTGTTTTCGCTCCGGCGCAAACGGGGCAACACGTCGAAACCGCGGGGTCAACACGCCGCACCTATGGTCATTCGCTTGCCATTTCGCCCTGGGGGGAGGTGCTTTATGATGGCGGCGTTGAGCCGGGGTGGGATGTGATTGATATTGATATGGATGATGTTGCTCGTGCCAGATCGCGCATCCCCTCTTTGTCCCATGACCGTGACTTTGAGGTTCCGCAATGAGTGGTTCATCCAACAATGATTCGCTGTCTGTGGCGCTGTTTTCCGAAATTTTCATGGCGGATCAGCTGGCCCGAAACCGGCTGACCAAGGCGATGCCCAAAGGTATGGAAATCAGCCACTTTTCTGTGCTCAACCATCTTGCGCGCGCCAACGATGAAAGGTCTCCGGCGCAGCTTGCGCGGGCGTTTCACGTCACCCGTGGCGCGATGACCAACACGTTGAACAAACTTGAATGGGCGGGACATGTTCACATTCGCCCGGATTGGGACGATGCGCGCCGTAAATTCGTGTCGATTTCCCCTTCAGGTCGTGCGGCACGAGACGCAGCTTTGGCGGCGATTGCGCCGATCCTGTCTGATATTGTCGAGGCGATTGGCACTGAACGGGTCAAGGCCGCACTCCCCGTCTTGCGGGAAATGCGCATTCGTCTTGAGGAAGAACATTAGACCCTAACTCGGCTTGGTCGATGCCGTGACGTAGTTCACCGACAGATCGCGGGCAGATAGGGACCAGCTCCAAAGTACCGGATTGAAGACAAAACCTTTGCGATCAACCGGCGACAGGCCGGCCTTTTCAATCAATGCAAAGAGCTCGTCCGGTGTGATGAATTTTTTCCATTCATGCGTGCCCTTTGGCAGCCAGCGCATGATCACTTCGGCGCCGACAATCGCCATCATATAGCTTTTGGGGTTGCGATTGATCGTTGAGGCAATCATCAGCCCGCCGGGTTTGAGCAACATCTGACAGGCGGTCATGTAGCCCTGTGGATCGGAGACGTGTTCGACCACTTCCATGTTCAAAACAACGTCAAACTGCTCCCCAGCTTCGGCCAATGATTCGGCGGTGGTGTGGCGATAGTCGATCACAAGCCCGGATTTTTCCGCATGAAGCTGCGCAACGGGTAGGTTTCCCGCCGCAGCATCGGCGCCCACAACCGTCGCACCCAATCGTGCCATTGGTTCGGACAATAGCCCGCCACCACAGCCAATATCCAACAGCCGCAGCCCCTCAAAGGGTCGCTCAGCGGACAGGTCACGCCCGAATTCAGCAGCGATTTGTGCGGTGATGTAATCAAGCCGACACGGGTTGAGCATATGCAATGGCTTAAACTTACCATTCGGGTCCCACCATTCGGCGGCCATGGCCTCGAATTTGGCGACCTCTTGCGGGTCAATGGTGGACTGATGCATTTGCATGATCCTCTCCTTCGTGTTCAACTTAGAAATCGGTTTCTATGCCGATTGATCGCTCTATATAGGAACTCCATGGATAAGGTCTCAGGCCAAAAGAGCGCATATAGTTATCTCTATCCCCAAATCGCGGTCTATGACCACCGGATGTTGGAGGTCGGGGACGGGCACCGGATTTACGTCGAGCAAAGCGGCAATCCGAATGGCATTCCTGTGGTTGTGTTCCATGGTGGTCCGGGGGGTGGGTGTAGCCCTTATATGCGGCGCTATTTCGATCCGTCCATTTTTCGCATCATTTTGTTTGATCAACGCGGCTGTGGAAAATCGCGGCCCTTCGCCTCTGTCGAGGCAAATACCACATGGCATCTGATTGCTGATGTTGAGCGGATCAGGGTCGAACTTGGGGTTGATCGCTGGGCGGTGTTTGGCGGAAGCTGGGGGGCAACGCTGGGTGTGGCCTATACCCAAAGCCATCCAGAACGGGTCATTCACCTTATTTTGCGAGGTGTGTTTTTGGCGCGCCAAAGCGAGCTGGATTGGTTCTATGCGGGCGGTGCGGGTCAGTTTTGGCCGGAGCTTTGGGCAGAGTTTCGCGATGCGATCCCGGAGGAGGAGCACGATGATTTGATCGCCGCCTATCATCGGCGGTTGTTCAGTGGCAATCACCAAGAAGAACTGCGTTTTGGTCGGATTTGGTCGCGTTGGGAAAATGCTTTGGCGTCGATTGGATCGAATGGTTCAGCGGGCGAACCCGCGCTGGATTACGCCCGGACCTTTGCGCGGCTGGAGAACCACTATTTCACCCATAAGGCGTTTTTTGACCGCGATGGGCAGTTGTTGGAAGACATTGCGAAAATGGCCGACGTGCCTGGCACCATTGTTCAGGGGCGATTCGATATGATTTGTCCGCCGCATACCGCCTACGCCCTGCATAAGGTATGGCCTAAGGCGCGGTTGGTGATGGTCGGGCAGGCAGGCCATGCCATGTCTGAGCCCGGAATCACGCAAGCACTGGTGGCAACAATGAATCGGATCGGGCAGGAAATGCGATAAGACTTGCAGAGCGGCCTGTGGCGGCGTATAGGACGTGCCAACAGCGGCGCGTTGGGAGGTCCCAAAGCTCCACCGGGAAAGATCGACGGGCCGCGCGCCCGTTTTTTTGTGCCCTGAAACCGAGCTGGTCGATGGGCGACCCGTGAACCCGTATCTGAGAGGCAGCCCGGACATGTCCGAACTTATTGCCAAGACAGCCATTGACCGCCGTTTGGCGGAAATCATCACCCCGGTTATCGAGGGGATGGGATTTGAACTTGTGCGCGTGCGTTTGATGTCGTCGACCAAATCGAAGACGCTTCAAATTATGGCCGAACGTCCCGATGGTGGGATCGAGGTGGACGAATGTGCGCAGATTTCGACCGCAGTTTCTGCTATTCTTGATGTCGAAGACCCGATTGAGGACGAATACACGCTTGAAGTGTCAAGCCCGGGTATCGACCGGCCTTTGACGCGCCTGAAAGATTTTGCATCTTTCGAGGGCTATGAGGCCAAGATTGAAACGACTGAGATGATCGACGGCCGCCGTCGGTTCAAAGGAGAGATCGCCGGAGTTGAAGGCGATGAGGTTCTCCTGACGATCGAAGAAAATGGTGAAGCGCTCACCATCGGTTTGAATTTTGATTGGCTGTCGGACGCGAAACTCGTGCTGACCGATGAGTTGATCCGTGAAATGTTGCGCCAACGCAAAGCGTCCGGGGCAATCGACGAAACAAATTTTGACGAAATCCAGACCGACGACGGGTCTTCAGAGGATTGAGAGAGGACTGAGATATGGCAATCACCTCTGCAAACCAGCTTGAGCTGTTGCAAACCGCCGAGGCCGTGGCCCGCGAGAAAATGATCGACCCCGAATTGGTCGTTGAAGCGATGGAGGAGAGCCTCGCACGCGCTGCAAAGTCGCGTTACGGCTCCGAAATGGACATTCGTGTGTCCATTGATCGCAAGACCGGCCGCGCCACCTTTACCCGTGTGCGCACTGTGGTTGAGGAAGACGAGCTTGAGAATTACCAAGCGGAGCTGACCGTCACACAGGCCAAACAATATATGGCCGACCCGCAAATCGGTGACGAGATCAAGGATGAGGTTCCGCCCGTGGAACTCGGCCGGATCGCGGCGCAATCTGCCAAGCAGGTCATCTTGCAAAAAGTGCGCGAAGCAGAGCGGGATCGTCAGTTTGACGAATTCAAAGATCGCGTTGGCACCATCATCAATGGTGTGGTGAAACGCGAAGAATATGGCAACGTGATTGTCGATGTTGGCCGTGGCGAAGCCATTCTGCGCCGCAACGAGAAAATTGGCCGCGAAACCTATCGCCCGAACGATCGTATCCGGTGTTTCATCAAAGACGTGCGCCGCGAAGCGCGCGGGCCGCAGGTCTTCCTGTCCCGCACCGCGCCGGAATTCATGTCCGAATTGTTCAAAATGGAAGTGCCGGAAATCTATGACGGTATCATCGAGATCAAAGCTGTGGCCCGTGATCCGGGTTCGCGCGCCAAGATTGCCGTGATTTCCTATGACGGTTCGATTGATCCGGTCGGTGCCTGTGTCGGTATGCGCGGTTCGCGTGTTCAGGCCGTGGTGAACGAGCTTCAGGGCGAGAAAATTGACATCATCCCGTGGAACGAAGATGCGCCGACCTTCTTGGTCAACGCGCTTCAGCCAGCCGAGGTGACGAAAGTTGTGCTCGACGAAGACGCTGGCAAAATCGAAGTTGTTGTGCCGGATGAGCAGCTGTCGCTCGCCATCGGTCGCCGTGGCCAAAACGTGCGCCTTGCGTCGCAGTTGACCGGCTTGGATATCGACATTCTGACCGAAGCTGAAGAATCTCAGCGTCGTCAGGCCGAATTCGCTGAGCGCACCAAACTGTTCATGGACAACCTCGATCTTGACGAGTTCTTTGCCCAGCTTCTTGTTTCTGAAGGGTTCACCAACCTTGAAGAAGTGGCCTATGTTGATGTGGATGAGCTTTTGGTCATCGACGGCGTGGACACGGATACCGCGTCTGAACTTCAGGCTCGTGCCCGTGATGTGTTGGAGGCCGCCAATCGTAAGGCGCTTGAGCATGCTCGCGAATTGGGTGTCGAAGACAGCCTTATTGAATTCGAAGGCCTGACACCCCAAATGATTGAAGCATTGGCCGAAGATGGTGTGAAATCCGTCGAAGATTTCGCGACCTGTGCCGATTGGGAATTGGCCGGCGGTTGGACCACGGTCAATGGCGAACGCGTCAAGGACGACGGTGTCCTTGAGAAATTCGACATGTCCCTGGAAGAAGCACAAAAACTGGTGATGACGGCGCGCATTCAGCTTGGTTGGGTCGATCCGTCCGATCTTGTGTCCGATGAGGACGGTGAAGTCGAAGAGGAAAGCGAAGCCTGATTTGAGGCTGAGCGACGAGGTGCTATATGACCCGAGGTGGGCAAACGAAAAACAGAGATGAGAGCGAGCGCAGTTGCATTGTGACGCGCGAAGCGCAGCCGAAGCGTGGTCTCATTCGGTTCGTCGTTAGCCCGGACGGGCTCCTCGTGCCGGATCTGTCAGAAAAGCTTCCCGGTCGTGGGATTTACGTCTCGGCAGAGCGCGAAGTTTTGGAAGAGGCGCTCAAAAAGCGTCTCTTTTCAAAGGCCGCGCGGATGGATTTGACGATCCCTGACGGGTTTGTTGATCTGCTTGAAGTGGGTTTGACGGACCGTGTCGTGCATTTGATCTCTCTGGCGCGCAAAGCCGGAGATGCGGTGTGTGGGTTCGAAAAAGTTAAAGGCTGGTTGGCAGATGGGCGGGCAAAAATTTTGCTTCAGGCCTCTGACGGATCAGAGCGCGGCAAAGGCAAACTTTGGACGCCGGAGGGTGGTCGTTGGTTCGGTCATCTGACGAGTTCCGAATTGGGTTTGGCTTTTGGACGCGAAAGTGTGATACATGGCGCGCTCGCAGGTGGCGGACTCAGTAAACGTGTTGTAGAGGAAGCCACACGCCTGATGGGCGTGCGCGAGACAATCGGTGGAGAGGGCTCCGCCGGGAAGGGTAAGACGACGAAATGAGCGATACAGACGGCAAGAAACCCCTCGGCCTTCGGGGCGGCCCCGGATCGGTGAAACAGAGCTTTTCCCACGGGCGCACCAAGAGTGTTGTGGTCGAGACCAAGCGTAAACGAGTCGTGGTCCCCAAAGCTGGGTCCGCGAAACCGTCTGCGTCGGGTGCCGGGAAAGCCCACTACGGGGACCCATCAAAACGTCCTGCGGGCATTTCCGATGCGGAAATGGAACGCCGGATGAAGGCATTGGCTGCGGCAAAATCTGCCGAAGTTCAGGATGCTAAAAACCGTGCGGAAGAAGAGAAGGCGCGCGAAGAAGAGCGCGAGCGCCGCCGCCGTGAAATTGAAGAAAAGGCACGCGAAGAAGCGGAGCGCGAAGCCGCGCTCAAAGCCAAGGAAGAAGAAGAAGCTCGCGCCAAGCAAGAGGCGGAAGACGCCAAAAAACGCGAAGCTCAGGCTCAAGCGCAGGCGAAAAAGCCGGCAGCCGCAGCAGCGCCCAAGGTCGATGATGATCCGGCTGCCGCTCAGGTTGCTTTGCAAAAGCAAATGGATCGTGGTGGTCGTCCGGCCACTCCGGCACCGCGTGCGCGTGAGCGTGAAGAGACCGATCGCAACAATCGCAACAAAGTGGCGGACAATCGCCGCTCTGGCAAACTCACCGTGAACCAAGCGTTGACGGGCGGCGAAGGCAGTCGTCATCGCTCCATGGCGTCGATGAAGCGCAAACAAGAGCGCATGCGTCAAAAAGCTATGGGCAACGAGCAGCGCGAAAAGGTTGTGCGTGAAGTGCGTGTCCCGGAAGCCATTGTGGTGTCCGAGCTTGCCAACCGTATGGCTGAACGTGTGGCTGATGTGGTCAAATCGCTCATGAACATGGGCATGATGGTCACGCAGAACCAATCTATTGATGCGGATACGGCCGAGTTGATCGTTGAAGAATTTGGTCACCGCATTTTGCGCGTGTCTGATGCCGACGTTGAGGATGTGATCCAACAGGTTGAAGAAAAACCCGAAGATCTCAAATCGCGTCCGCCGGTTGTCACCATTATGGGGCACGTTGATCACGGGAAAACCTCCCTGCTTGACGCGATTCGCCATGCGAATGTGACCTCTGGTGAGGCGGGTGGGATCACCCAACACATCGGCGCTTATCAGGTGACCACCGATTCGGGCGCTGTTCTCAGCTTCCTCGACACGCCGGGTCACGCGGCCTTTACCTCCATGCGTGCCCGTGGTGCGCAGGTGACGGATATTGTCATCTTGGTTGTGGCTGCGGACGATTCGGTCATGCCGCAAACGATCGAAGCGATCGCTCACGCCAAAGCGGCGGGTGTTCCGATGATCATTGCGATCAACAAATGCGACAAACCGGATGCCGATCCAAACCGTGTTCGGACCGCGCTTTTGCAACACGAAGTTGTTGTCGAGGCGATGTCTGGCGATGTGCAGGACGTGGAAGTTTCGGCCAAAACCGGCAAAGGTCTTGATACTTTGCTTGAAGCCATCGCGCTTCAGGCTGAGATCCTTGAGTTGAAAGCCAACCCTGATCGCGCCGCCGAAGGTGCCGTGATTGAGGCGCAGCTTGATGTGGGCCGTGGTCCGGTGGCGACAGTGCTCGTACAAAAAGGCACTTTGAAACGCGGCGACATTTTTGTTGTGGGCGAGCAATGGGGTAAAGTCCGTGCGCTTGTAAACGACAAAGGCGAGCGTGTGGATGAGGCTGGCCCGTCTGTTCCGGTTGAGGTGCTTGGCCTCAACGGTACGCCCGAAGCGGGTGACGTTTTGAACGTGGTTGAGACCGAAGCACAGGCGCGTGAAATCGCAGAATATCGCGAACATGCGGCCAAGAACAAACGTGCTGCTGCTGGCGCTGCGACGACGTTGGATCAGCTTTTGGCGAAAGCGAAAGCCGATGAAACCGTCTCCGAATTGCCCATCTTGGTCAAAGCGGATGTTCAGGGGTCTGCCGAAGCGATCGTTCAGGCGATGGAAAAAATTGGCAACGACGAAGTGCGTGTGCGCGTTCTCCACTACGGCGTGGGTGCGATCACCGAATCCGACATCGGTCTTGCTGAGGCATCCGGCGCCCCGGTTATTGGCTTTAACGTCCGTGCGAATGCTCCGGCGCGCAACTCCGCCAACCAAAAAGGCGTGGAAATCCGGTATTATTCGGTGATCTACGATCTTGTGGATGATGTGAAAGCGGCGGCTTCCGGCCTTCTTTCCGCTGAAATCCGCGAGAACTTTATTGGTTATGCGAAGATCAAAGAGGTCTTTAAGGTCTCTGGCGTTGGTAAGGTTGCGGGTTGTCTTGTCACCGAAGGCGTTGCGCGTCGCTCGGCGGGTGTGCGTTTGCTGCGTGACGATGTTGTCATGCACGAAGGGACACTCAAGACGCTCAAACGGTTCAAGGATGAGGTCAAAGAGGTCCAGTCCGGTCAGGAATGCGGCATGGCCTTTGAGAACTACGAAGACATTCGTCCGAACGACGTCATCGAGATCTTTGAGCGCGAAGAAGTGCAACGGAATCTTGAGTGATTCATGTGATACATCAAAACAAAAAGGCGAGCCAAACGGCTCGCCTTTTTTATTCTGCACGCTGATTTATGAAGTCAGGCGGCTTTTTTTGCGGAAACGGGTTTGCCCTCGAAGGTTTTGTCACCAACGCGAACTTGGATGTTTCCATCGGTGGTTTCACCGACAAACAGACCTTGGACGGAAATGTATTTTCCGACGGAGATAGAACGCATCATCTTTTTTGCCCCCAAATGAAATGACGTTAAAAATAAATTAACTTATAAATATTTAAAAATCATTCACAAATTTAAGACAAAACCGTTATTTAAGCACAAATGTTGTGCAAACAGAGACGATAGCCACAGAATATTCCGTTTCTGCTTTGCAGCATTTCACAAAAGGTCGCGCAGCATGGGAATCAGGGGCACGTCTGCCGGAGGCATCGGGTAATCACGAAGCTCAGATACTTTGGCCCATTGCAAAACCTGCCCCTCACGCGGATGGGGAATACCGTTCCATTTGCGACAGGCAAACAGCGGCATCATCAGGTGAAAGTCATCATAGCTGTGTGACGCGAAAGTCAGCGGTGCGAGGCATGAGTTCCAGGTCTCAATGCCAAGCTCCTCATGCAACTCGCGTACAAGCGCGGCTTCGGGCGTTTCGCCGGGCTCAACTTTGCCGCCGGGAAACTCCCAAAGACCGGCCATGGATTTGCCTTCGGGGCGCTGTGCCAAAAGCACGCGCCCCTCGACGTCAATCAAGGCAACTGCCGAAACCAGAACCAGTTTCACGAGCGGTAATCTGCGTTGATGGTGATATAGCCGTGGGTCAAGTCGCAGGACCATACGGTGGCCGTACCATTGTCGAGACCGAGGTCTACTCGGATCACAATCTCGTCGTTTTTCATATAGGCCGCACCCGCCTCTTCGGAATAGGAGGGGGACACCCAGCCATCCTCAGCTACAAGAATGTCGCCAAACCAAATTTTGAGACGGTCCCGTTCGGCCCGCTCGCCAGATTTCCCAACGGCCATAACAATACGACCCCAGTTCGGATCTTCACCCGCCACAGCGGTTTTGACCAAGGGTGAATTGGCAATCGCCATCGCGACCCGATGCGCCGGGCCATTGGCATTGGCGCCGGTGACCTGCACTTCGATCAGTTTGGTCGCACCCTCGCCGTCACGTGCGACCTGAATGGCGAGGTCTTTCATCACCGCATGAAGCCCTTCGCGGAAGGCGTGAACGCGCGGATCGGCGAAATCAGTGATCTGAGCCATATCCGCCTTGCCTGTCGCGGCCAGAAGGACCGTATCTGAGGTGGAGGTGTCGCCGTCAACCGTGACGCAGTTGAATGTCTTGGCGTTGTCGAGCCAGATACATTGTTGCAGCACATCGCGGGAGATATTCGCGTCGGTGAAAATATAGGACAACATTGTCGCCATATCAGGGGCAATCATGCCGGAGCCTTTGGCGATTCCGGCGATTTTGACGGTCGCACCATCAAGTTGGACTGTCTGTGTGGCGCCTTTGGCGAAAGTGTCCGTGGTCATGATCGCACGGGCGGCTGCGCTGATCCCGGCCTCGTCCAAAGCGGCGTCGAGATCGGCAATTTTGGCGGTGATCCGTTCCCATTTCAGGGGCTCGCCGATGACGCCAGTAGAGGAGGTGAAGACACGGGTTTGATCAATGCCCATGGCGTCCGCCACCGCTGTGGTGATCTTTTGCACCGCGTCCATGCCGTTTTTGCCAGTGAAAGCATTGGAGTTGCCCGAGTTGACCAAAATCGCGGCTTTCCCAGGACCCTCAAGGCCGATTTTTTCCTGACAATCCAACACGGCTGCGGAGCGCGTCGAGGAGCGGGTGAAGACGCCAGCCATAGCCGTTCCCTCGCACAACTCCGCCAGCATCACGTCAACGCGGCCAGAGTAGCGCACACCCGCCTCTAAGGCTGCGAAGCGCACACCTTCGATGACAGGCAACTCGGGAAAGCCCGATTTGGGCGCGAGCGGGGAAACGTGTTCGATTTTGGCCATGGTCGGCGTCCTTGCTACAAAACGATCTCAAAGCGTTCGCGAAAAAGCTGAGGCACAGAGCTTTGCAAAACGCCATGCAACATTGCGATGTTGTCGGCCTTTTGCAATGAACTCATGCCTCAGATGAAGGGCAAAAGGCTTTAGTTGGCGAGCAAATCATCCATCCGCAACACGGACGGATCAATGCCATCAACACGCTCAACGGAGCCATCCGATTCGAGCGTGGCGATTTTGTCCTGAATGGCTTTGTCTTGGATTTCCGCAGCCAATTCATCCTGCACGTCGGTCAATGGCGGCACCTCGGACAGGCGCGTTTCCATCAGTTTGATCACATGCCAGCCAAATTGGGTTTGGACGGGGGCGGAGACAGTGCCTTCTTCCATGCCAACGACGACCTGTTCAAATTCGGGCACCATCATGCCAAGGCCAAACCAGCCCAGATCACCACCGTTCGGACCTGACGGACCAGTTGATTTTTCGCGTGCGAGATCGGCAAAATCTGCGCCTGCATCCAGATCGGCAATAAGGGCCTTTGCCTCATCTTCGGTTTCCACCAAAATATGCGCGGCGTGGTATTCGCGGCCCGGCTCAAATTCGGCAAATTTGGCGTCATAGGCGGCTTTGAGGGAGGCGTCATTCACCGCCTCTTTCGCGATGATTTCAAGCATGGAGCCCGCAATCACGACGCGTTCTTCATTCTCGATCTGGTATTTCAGCGCTTCGCCAATTTCACCCGCGGATTGTTTGAGGATTTCCTGTTGGACGATCTGATTGAGAATGCCGTCGTAAAGCTGTTCGTCGGTCAGGCTTTGATATTGCGGCGGAAGGCTCTGGCGCGCGGCGATGAGATGGCCAACGGTGATCTGCGTGCCGTTGATTGTTGCGACAACGGTTTGCGCGGTCACATCTTCGGCATGAAGCGGGCTCATGGCAAAAAACGCGGCGGAAATGAGAGCTGCGGCACCAGAAATGCGGTATTTCATCGAGAAAATCCTTCCTGTCGTCCCCATATCGGGGCGCGACGTTGACACTGTTGATGTGGCCCCTTACATCGCCTTAGGTCACTGAAGAGGAGCCTTCCGCCTGTTTCTATGGGGTGAATGGCACTGGGGCAATCCCTCCTCTCACACGATCCTGTCAGGACGCATCGAGCGGAGAGAATATGCTGGGCATCGGTACACTCGCGAAAAAGGTTTTTGGGACCCCTAATGATCGCAAGGTCAAGGCGACCCGCCCTCTCGTGGCTAAAATCAACGCGCTGGAACCAGAGTTTGAAAAGCTCGACGACGCCGGTTTGATCGCAAAGACCGAAGAATTTAGAAAGCGGGTGGCGGACGGCGAAAGCCTTGATGCGCTCCTGCCAGAGGCCTTTGCCAATTGTCGCGAAGCGGCGCGTCGTGCGCTTGGGCTGCGCGCCTTTGACACTCAGTTGATGGGTGGGATTTTCCTGCACGAAGGCAACATTGCAGAGATGAAAACCGGCGAGGGTAAGACCCTTGTGGCGACTTTCCCCTGTTATCTCAATGCGCTGTCTGGACAGGGCGTTCACGTCGTGACCGTCAACGAATATTTGGCCAAACGCGATGCGGAATGGATGGCGAATGTGTTTGAAGCGCTGGGGATGACCTGTGCCTCGATCTATAGCCAACAGCCAGAAGACGAGAAACGCGCGGCCTATGCCAGTGATGTGACCTATGCCACGAACAACGAGCTTGGGTTTGATTACCTGCGTGACAATATGAAATCCGAACTGGGCGAAATGGTTCAGCGCGGGCATCATTTTGCCATCGTCGATGAGGTCGACTCGATCCTGATCGACGAGGCGCGTACACCTTTGATCATTTCTGGTCCTTCCGATGACCGGTCTGAGTTGTACCTGACCATCGACAAATTGATCCCGGAATTGACCGACGAGCACTTCGAGCTTGATGAGAAAACCCGGCAGGTGACTTTTACTGAAGAGGGCAACGAATTCCTAGAACAGCGCCTGCATCAAGCGGGTCTTTTGGCCGAGGGTCAGACGCTCTACGATCCCGAAAGCACCACCATCGTGCATCACGTGAACCAAGGTTTGCGGGCACATAAGCTGTTTCAGAACGGTGTTCACTACATTGTGCGCAATGGTGAGGTCGCGTTGATCGACGAATTCACCGGCCGCATGATGTCGGGCCGTCGTCTGTCCGAGGGTCTGCATCAGGCGATCGAGGCGAAAGAGGGTGTCGAGATCAAGCCCGAGAACATCACCATGGCGTCGGTGACGTTCCAAAACTATTTCCGCCTTTATGGCAAACTGTCCGGCATGACCGGGACGGCGGCCACCGAGGCCGAAGAGTTCATGGAAATCTACAAACTCGGTGTGGTCGAAGTTCCGACCAACCGTCCGATTCAACGCCTCGACGAACATGACCGGGTCTATCGCACGGAGGCAGAAAAACTGGCCGCTGTGGTCGAGTCCATTCGCGAAGCGCACGAAAAAGGTCAGCCGGTTCTTGTTGGCACCACCTCGATTGATAAGTCTGAGGACCTGTCCAACCTTCTGACCAAAGAGGGCATCGTCCATAATGTGCTCAATGCCCGTCACCACGAGCAAGAAGCACAGATCGTTGGGGACGCTGGCAAATACGGCGCGGTGACCATCGCGACCAACATGGCCGGGCGCGGCACCGACATCAAACTTGGTGGCAACGTTGAGATGAAGGTGATGGAGGCGCTTGCAGCCAATCCAGACGCTCATCCTGACACCATCCGCGCACAAATCGAGGCGGAGCATGCCGCCGAAGAGCAGCGCGTGCTTGAGGCTGGTGGGCTTTATGTTCTGGCCACCGAGCGCCACGAAAGCCGCCGCATCGACAATCAGCTCCGCGGTCGTTCGGGGCGCCAGGGTGATCCGGGCCGTTCGTTGTTCTTCTTGTCGCTCGAAGATGACCTGATGCGGATTTTCGGCTCTGATCGCCTCGACAAAATGCTGTCGTCTTTGGGGATGAAAGAGGGTGAGGCGATTGTGCACCCTTGGGTCAACAAATCCCTCGCCAAAGCACAGGCGAAGGTCGAAGGCCGTAACTTTGACATCCGCAAACAGCTTTTGAAATTCGACGACGTGATGAACGATCAGCGCAAAGTGGTGTTTTCCCAGCGTCGTGGCATCATGGAAGCCGCCGATGTGAACGAGATCGTGGCGGATATGCGCCACGAGGTGATCGAAGAACTGGTCGCAGAGGCCATTCCGCCGAAATCCTATCCGGATCAGTGGGATGTTGCGAAACTGCAAGAATCCATTGTTGAGACCCTCAACATGGGCCTCCCCGTGCAAGACTGGGCGGAAGAAGAGGGTGTTGATGATGAGGTGATTATTGATCGCATTGTTGAACAGTCCGATGCCATGATGGCAGAAAAGACGGCGGCCTTTGGTGACGATCAAATGCGTCAGATCGAAAAGCAGTTCCTGCTCAACACCATCGACGCAAAATGGCGCGAGCATCTTATGACGCTCGAACATTTACGCTCTGTTGTTGGCTTCCGCGGCTATGCACAACGTGATCCGCTCAACGAGTATAAAAACGAAAGCTTCCAGCTTTTCGAAACCATGCTTGACAGCTTGCGTACAGAAGTGACCCAAAAACTGTCGCGTGTGCGTCCAATGACCGAAGAAGAGCGCAACACGATGTTGCAACAGCTTGTGGAACAGCAAGCGGGGGCAACGGCGGGTGCACAACCCGTTGCCCCCGATCAAGACGCTGAGTTGAGCCTCGATGCTGCGCCCGGTTTTGATGAAGCGGATGTGACAACCTGGGGCAATCCTGGCCGCAATGATCTCTGCCCTTGTGGCTCCGGGAAAAAATTTAAACACTGCCACGGCGTTGTTTAAATCAGTCTCTTACACCGGCTTGGCCCGCTTCTGATTGTCAGAGGCGGGCTTTTTCTTGCCCTGATGCGACCTCAGAAAAATCAGATTTCCCGCCTAAATCCTTAACAAAGGGTCAACGGTTTGGTGGAGAATGTGATGCTCCCTAAGGGTAAAGTTTTAACCGCTGTGGGTACAATGTCTGTCGCCTTTGCGATCGGATATGTGATGCAAGGGGGCGCAGTTGCGGCGCGCATTGATCTTGCCGATGAAGCCTTCGTGCAAACGCCGTCTTTGGTCTCAATGGTGCCGCTTCCTCCTATTGCTGAGCCGCGGCCCTTGATCAAAGATTCCCCCCTGATGCGTGTCGCCGCCTTGGAGCAAAATCACCTGTCTCCGTCCGTGATCTCTGATGCGATGCGTCCTTCGGACGAGCTTATGTGCCCCGTCAGTTTAAAGGCCGTTTCAATGGCTGATGCGATGGTTGGCCTCACCATGACCGCACCCTGTGCTGCGAATCAAACTGTCACGCTCTCTCATGCCGGTCTTGTGTTTTCTGCCCTTTTGGATGTCCATGGCGAGTTCTCCTTGTCCGTGCCCGCTTTGCAAAAAAACTGCGCGTTTTGAGGTGACGCTTGCGTCCGGTGCACAGGCTGAAGCCAGCTTGGATGTCTTCACCATCGACACCTATTCTCGCATCGTTCTGCAGTGGCTTGGTGAAGCTCAATTTCAGTTGCATGCGTTCGAGAACGGGGCCGAGTTTGGCTCTGCGGGCCATATCTGGAGCGCAACCCCCTCAGATCCCAAGAGTGCTCGGGCATCGCATTCCGGATATATGATTGAATTGGGCTCAGAGATTGGCGCGTATGCGTCTCGCGCTCAGATCTATTCCTTCCCGGTGGATTGGGCGGAAACGGAGACCCATGTCGGGTTGATTGTTGAGGCCGAAGTGACACAGGCCTCCTGTGGCCGCCAAATTGGGGGGCAAATATTTGAAATCGCACCCTTTGCACCAGCGGAAGGCCAGAGTTTTTTTATTGATATGCCGGATTGTGACGCGATTGGTGACTTTATCCAGTTGAAAAATATGATCCCAGAGCTGAAAATCGCCAGCAACTGATTGCACCCGATTTTCATGCGAGGCTAAGCGCTCATGTCCAGTCAAAGTGCGGCGAAGATCGCCGCATTGGCCCTTTCCTTGCTCTTGCCCCTCTCGGCACAAGCCCAAGACGTAAACCTTTTGTCGCGTGATGGAGCCATTTCTATCACCGGCACATTTTTGAGTTTCGATGGTGAATTCTATCGGGTCGATACCGATCTTGGCGTTCTCACGGTCGATGGCACAGGCGTACGCTGTGAGGGGCCAGGCTGTCCTGAACTTGACGGATATTACGCCCAAATTCGTTTGTCTGGTGATCCGACGGGGACGTCGGGCCTTATTCCAGCTTTGATCACAGCATTCGCCCTGCGCAATGGCTACGTGGTGGACGAAGAGGCGGCGGCGGATGGCCAAACGGTGCTTTTGCTTTTGGACGCTGCAAACGATTTGGTGGTTGGCGAATTTTTGATCGCGCCCACCTCAAGTGGCGAAGGGTTTGCCGATCTCGTATCTGAGAACACCGATGTTGTCGTGTCATTGCGCAAGGTGTCCCCGATGGAGCGATCTCTGGCTCAGGAGGCGGGTGTTGGCGATCTGTCCAATCCCCTGCGGGCGCGTGTGATTGGCTTGGATGCGTTGGTGCCTGTCGTGTCCCGCTCAAACCAACTTGAGGCGCTGTCTCTCACCGATTTGTCCAATATTTATACAGGGTCTGTCACCAACTGGACTGAGGTTGGCGGTGCCGATGCCCCCGTGTCGCGTCATGTGATGCGCGATGATTTGCGAGAGGGGAGCGAATTTCGCCGGATGATCCTTGCGAAAGGGGCATCTGCGACAGGTGAGTTGGCCATTCATGACAATTACGATGCTCTGATTGCTGCGGTTGAGCATGATCCATATGCTATCGGATTGGGACGGATGTCAGCAGGCGGGTCGGTTAAGTCCCTTGGGTTGACGGGTGCTTGTGGGTTTGAGGCGCAAGCCATCGCACCGGACATCAAAACCGAAGACTATCCGTTGACCCGTCCTGTTTTTCTCTACACACCCGCGCGGCGTTTGCCGAAATTGGCGCGGGAGTTTCTTGAATTTGCCGTGTCGCCCGCAGCACAAGTTATCGTCGCGCGCACGGCCTTTGTGGATCAGGGGGTGGATCACCTGTCATTCCGTGATCAGGGACGCCGGTTTGCCAATGCCATCGCCCATGCCGGAGACGAAATCTCGCTTGACGATCTTCAGAATGTTACCGAGGCCCTGCAGGGGGCCAAACGGTTGACCTTGGGGTTTCGATTTGAAGGGGGGGCGATCGGCCTTGATGCGCAATCGCGGTCCAACGTGCATTTGCTTGCGGAGTTGATTGAGGCGGGAGTCTATGACGGCAAAGAATTGATGTTCGCCGGATTTTCCGATGGGGAAGGGGCCGCAACGGTGAACCGCACGTTGTCTGAGCGGCGTGCGAATGCTGTGCTGTTGGCCGTGCAACGTGCGCTTGGTGAGGCCTTTGAGTCGGACCGCGTCCGATTTTCCGTCCAAGGTTATGGCGAAGTCATGCCACTCGCCTGTGATGATGTCGCTTGGGGCCGGTCTCTCAATCGCCGTGTGGAAATCTGGTTGAGAGATTTAAAATAGTTCAGAGGTAGCCCGTCCCCCGAAAGCTCAGCTCTGTCGATTTGCCAATGATCAGGTGATCGTGGAGTTGAATGTCCAGCGCCTCTGCGGCATCGCGGATTTGGTTGGTCATTGTGATGTCTGCATCCGATGGCGTTGGGTCGCCGGAGGGATGGTTATGTACAAGAATGAGCGCAGAGGCGTTGAGTTCAAGCGCCCTTTTGACCACTTCGCGCGGATAGACCGGGACATGATCCACCGTGCCGCGCGCCTGTTCTTCATCGGCGATCAGGATGTTTTTACGATCCAAGTAGAGCACGCGAAACTGTTCGGTTTCTCGATGCGCCATGGTTGTGTGGCAATAGTCCAAAACCGCATCCCAGCTTGAAATCACCGGGCGCTGCATGACGCGGGCACGAGCCAGACGATGCGCCGCCGCCTCAACAATTTTCAAATCCTGTGCCACCGCGAGATCGACGCCCTCAATCTCCAAAAGTCGGGAAATGGGCGCAGAAATGACCCGGTTGAAATCACCAAAACTCTCGATCAGTACCGCCGCAATCGGTTTCACATCCATACGCGGGAGGGCACGATAGAGGATGAGTTCCAAAAGCTCATAATCCGGCATCGCCTGAGCGCCACCATCAAAAAAGCGATCCTGAAGATGCTTTTTATGATTGCGTAGGTAGCTTGGCGGACGCGATGGGAGGACAACGGGACGGGCTTCTTCGAGATCGAAGAGCCAGTCAGGCATTTCGCGAAACGCGGAGGGGTGCGGTGTTGTGGTCATGGAGTGAATCCATCCCACGATTCGCTAAAAAAGTAGTTAACGGCTTTTAACCGGCGGCATAAATCTATGCCGCCAGTCCTAGGTCTTTAGCTTTTCACGCTATCCCAAAAAGTCTTTACCTTTTTGAAAAAGCTAGAACTTTCCGGGTTGTTGTTGTCTTCGCCGAGCTTTTCAAACTCTTGAAGCAATTCTTTTTGTTTCGAGGTCAAATTGACCGGTGTTTCCACCGCAAGCTCGATGAACATGTCACCCTGACCGCCACCGCGCAGCGCTGGCATGCCTTTGGCGCGCAGACGCATTTGGCGACCGGATTGACTACCGGCGGGGATTTTCACACGCGAGCGACCGCCATCAATTGTCGGCACTTCGATGTCACCACCAAGGGCCGCCGTGGCCATAGACACGGGCACGGAGCAATGCAAATGCACACCATCGCGCTCAAACAGATTGTGCGAGCGGACCTCGATGAAAATATACAGATCGCCTGTAGGACCGCCACGAAGCCCTGCTTCACCTTCGCCAGCGAGACGAATACGGGTGCCGGTTTCAACACCGGCAGGGATGTTCACAGACAGCGAGCGCTCTTTTTCAACGCGCCCAGCACCGCGACAATCGGGGCAGGGGTCTTTGATCGTTTGGCCAAGTCCACCACAGGCTGGACATGTGCGTTCAACGGTGAAAAAGCCTTGCTGTGCGCGGACCTTGCCCATGCCCGAACAAGACGGGCAGGTTTGCGGTTCGGCCCCATTCGCAGCACCTGTTCCGCTACAGCCCGTGCAGGCCACAGAGGTCGGGACGTTGATGGTCTTTTGTGCGCCCTGATAGGCCTCCTCCAAGGTGACGCGCATGTCGTAGCGTAGATCAGAGCCGCGTTGCGCACGCGATCGCTGGCCGCCACGCTGGCCGCCCATGAAATCGCCGAACAGGTCGTCGAAGACGTCGGAGAAGGCCGATGAGAAATCGCCGTGACCGCCGCCAAAGCCGCCGCCAGGACGTCCGCCGCCACCCATTCCACCCTGTTCAAAAGCAGCATGGCCAAAGCGGTCATAGGCGGCTTTTTTATCGGGGTCTTTGAGCGTGTCATAGGCTTCGTTCGCTTCTTTGAACTTGGCCTCTGCCTCGGGGTTGTCTTTGTTTCGGTCGGGGTGAAATTCCATCGCTTTTTTGCGATAGGCTTTTTTCAACTCCCCGGCATCCGCGCCTTTTTCGACGCCAAGCACCTCATAGAAATCGCGTTTTGCCATGGATTTTATCCTTTCGGGAACGCCCTAAACGGGAGAGGCCGGTTCGATGGTGTCGAACCGGCCAATCGGTCCCAGATACGCGTTAGGAGCGCTTGTCGCCGCCGAGATCTTCGAAATCGGCATCAACGATGTCATCATCAACGGAAGACGGACCGTCATCCATGTCGGCATCGTCGCCTGCACCCGCTTTGCTCTGTTCGGCCTTATAGATGGCCTCACCGAGCTTCATGGCAGCGTCGGTCACGTTTTGAATGCCCGAACGGATTTTATCCGGGTCTTCGGTTTCAAGCTGATCTTTGAGCGCAGCAATCGCAAGTTCGATGGCTTCAACGGTGGTCGGGTCGACCTTGTCGTTGTGCTCTTCGATGGCCTTTTCAGTCGAGTGAATGAGGCTTTCGGCTTGGTTTTTCGCTTCGACCAATGCTTTGCGGGCCTTATCGGCGTCGGCGTTTGCTTCGGCGTCTTTGACCATTTTCTCGATGTCCTCATCGGAGAGGCCACCAGAGGCTTGGATCGTGATCTTTTGCTCTTTGCCGGTGCCTTTGTCTTTGGCGCCCACTTCGACGATGCCGTCGGCGTTGATGTCAAAGGTCACTTCGATTTGCGGCATGCCGCGCGGTGCGGGCGGGATGCCTTCGAGGTTGAATTGGCCAAGCATTTTGTTGTCGGCGGCCATCTCGCGCTCACCTTGGAACACGCGAAGTGTCACGGCGGACTGGTTGTCCTCGGCAGTGGAGAAGATTTGCGACTTTTTGGTCGGGATCGTGGTGTTGCGGTCGATCAGGCGGGTGAACACGCCACCCAGCGTTTCGATGCCGATGGACAGCGGGGTCACATCGAGCAGCAACACGTCTTTCACGTCACCTTGCAACACACCGGCCTGAATGGCGGCGCCCATGGCAACCACTTCGTCCGGGTTCACACCTTTGTGCGGCTCTTTGCCGAAGAATTTGGTCACCTCTTCGATGACTTTCGGCATACGGGTCATCCCGCCGACCAACACGACTTCGTCGATGTCAGAGGTGGACAGGCCAGCATCTTTGAGCGCGGCTTGGCACGGTTTGATCGAGTTTTTGATCAGGTCGTTCACAAGGCTTTCCAGCTTCGCACGGGTCAGTTTGACCACGAGGTGAAGCGGGGTGCCGGAGGACGGGTCCATCGAAATGAACGGTTGGTTGATTTCGGTCTGGCTGGACGAAGACAGTTCGATTTTGGCTTTTTCAGCAGCTTCTTTGAGGCGCTGAAGGGCCATTTTGTCTTTGGTCAGATCGACGCCGTGCTCTTTTTTGAACTCACCTGCAAGGTAGTTCACGATGCGCATGTCGAAATCTTCACCGCCCAAGAACGTGTCGCCGTTGGTGGCCTGAACTTCAAACACGCCATCACCGAGTTCGAGGATGGTCACGTCGAATGTCCCGCCGCCAAGGTCATAGACCGCGATGGTTTTGGTTTCGGATTTGTCGAGGCCATAGGCCAAAGCCGCAGCTGTCGGTTCGTTGATGATCCGCAGCACTTCGAGGCCAGCGATTTTACCGGCGTCTTTGGTGGCTTGGCGTTGGGCGTCGTTAAAGTAAGCCGGGACCGTGATGACGGCCTGTGTCACTTCTTCGCCAAGGTAGGACTCGGCGGTTTCTTTCATTTTGCCAAGGATAAAGGCAGAGATTTGCGAAGGCGAATATTTGTCGCCGCGCACTTCAACCCAAGCGTCACCATTGCCGCCATCGACGATGTTGTAGGGAACGAGGCTCTTGTCCTTTTCCACTTCGGCGTCGCCAACGCGACGACCGATCAAACGCTTGACGGCGAACACTGTGTTCTCAGGGTTGGTGACAGCCTGACGTTTGGCCGCTTGGCCAACGAGGCGTTCATTGTCGGTAAAACCGACGATCGAAGGTGTGGTACGTGCACCTTCAGCATTTTCAATAACCCGGGGTTGCGAACCATCCATGATGGCAACGCAGGAGTTGGTGGTCCCGAGGTCGATACCGATGACTTTGGCCATGCTCAAAATCCTCTCTTAGGCGATGTTAAAACGAGGGGCCCATTTTGGCACCCGCCGTTGATCCCAGTGATCTTGACCGATCAGAATATCCGAACCGATCATTGCTTCTCGGCGTATATAAGGAGGCGTTTGGCCCCCTGCAAGTTGTGCGAGGCGCTCTAGGACAGGAAAAATGGAGTCATTTCAGAGGAAAAATGACAAAGGAGGCGAAAATGGATCAACCAAAGGCCTTAAGTCTGCGTGGGATGCGCATTTATAAGGGGTTTATTGCGGCAGAGGATCAAAAGGCGATCCTTGACGATCTGCGCGAGGTGACGCGGCGTGCCCCACTTTTTTCGCCAATGACCCCCTATGGAAAGCCGATGTCGGTGCGTATGACCTCGGCGGGGCGGTTTGGCTGGGTCTCGGATAAAACGGGTTATCGCTATGCGGATCGGCATCCGAAGGGGCAAGGCTGGCCGCCCATTCCGCAACGCATTCTCACCATTTGGGACCAGGTTTCGGGTACAAACCGGCCTCCTGAGTGCTGTTTGATCAATTTTTACGGCGAAGGTGCGAAAATGGGGATGCACCAAGATCGCGATGAGGCAGATTTTGATCAACCTGTTGTGTCGATTTCTTTGGGCGATGAAGCGCTGTTTCGGGTTGGTCAGGCGAGCCGAGGCGGCAAGACGGAAAGCGTTTGGTTGCAGTCTGGCGATGTGGTGGTCATGAGGGGCGAGGCGCGCCTGTTGTATCACGGCATTGATCGGATCAAGACCGGCACCAGCACGCTTTTGCGCGATGGAGGCCGCCTCAATTTGACTCTGCGCGTTGTGACGTGATCGCGATCACCGCGCGCCCCAACTAAGCGACACGCGCTTGCGGGTGAAAAATTCGGCGAGCAACCCGATGGTGACAAAGATCATCGAAAAGACGGCGGGATAGACCACCGAACTGTAATGCGGGTTGTAGTTGACGAAGGTAAATCCACGCGCCTGATCAATGGTGTGAAACAGGGGGTTCCATGAGAAAAAGGCAAGCATGTAGCCCGGTGTTTGATTGGCGACGAACATTTTGCCGGAGGTGAACATATTGGCGCGGGTGTAGACCGTTTGCACGATCCCCACCATGCGCGGGGCCCACGGTTTGGCCGCCAAAACCACAGTGCCGATGGCAGACCCGGAGGCCCAAGCCATAAGCAGCATGCCAAAAGCGCCAGCGGCATCCTGAAAATGCACGCCCCCCCAGCCCAGCGAATAAACGATGAGGATCGCGGCGACCGACAGGACTTGGATGTAAAGCGTGCTGAGAGCCGCGGAAGCGATTGAGATGGCGGTGTTCATCGGCGCATGTTGCATCATTGGCGAGGTGGCGTTTTCCGCCCCGGCAACGGCCCCAATCGCTTTGTTGTGAGTTAGGAACAGGAAAATCCCCGACATGATGAACAGGATAAAATCCCCTCTGATCGCGACGCCGCGAATGCCAAGGATGCTGTACATGAAGGTAAAGACGAACACGAGAATCAGGGCCTGTGTCATGTTCGAAATCAAACCGAGAAGTGGATTTCCGTGTGATTTTCGGACATGACGCACGGTGTTCACGAAAATAAGCCTCAGGATTGTCAGTGCGGCTGAGAACCCGCTTTGGCTTTTTGCGTAATGAAACATCGTTCATGTGTCCTGTAGGTTAATCGTGCCCGTTTCTTCGGGATTTCTTGTTGTTCCTATGTCCACATAGCATAAGGTTGTTGAGGTTTTCTTTCAATGAAAACACATGTGATATTAATCAGGAGCAATGCCTTGGATTTCGAAAAACTAATCCCCCTCATGCGCAGTCTGGCGATCGAAGCTGGTGAGAAGATCCTTGAAATCTACAATGCCGATGACTTCGAGGTGAAAACAAAGGCCGATGAAAGTCCTGTGACCGAAGCGGATGAGGCGGCAGATGCATTGATTTCGGCAGGTTTGCGTGCGGCTTTCCCTGACGTGATCCTGATCACCGAAGAGCAATCCGCCTCGCATGAGTTGAAATCGGACACGTTTCTGATTGTCGATCCGCTTGATGGCACCAAAGAATTTGTGAAGCGTCGCGGCGATTTTACGGTGAACATTGCCTATGTTGAAAAAGGTGTACCACTGCGCGGAGTTGTTTACGCGCCTGCCAAGGACCGCCTGTTTATCACCGATGCAAATGGTCAGTCCTATGAGGAAATTGGCCCGTTCGAAGTCTCGGCGCCGGGTGAAATGAAAAAGATCTCGGTGTCGACGCCGGACAATGACGCTTTGATGATCGTTGCCTCGAAATCGCACCGTGATCAGGCGACCGAAGATTACCTTGCCAAATACAACGCAAAAGACAGCAAATCTGCTGGGTCGTCGCTTAAATTCTGTCTTGTGGCGACGGGTGAGGCCGATCTTTATCCGCGCGTTGGTCGCACGATGGAATGGGACACGGCTGCCGGGCATGCGGTTTTGCTTGGAGCCGGTGGGGACGTGGTGCGCTTTGATGATCATACGCCTCTGACTTATGGCAAAGAAGATTACGCCAATCCGTTCTTCATTGCCTATGCTCCTGGCGTGGAGCTGAAAGAGGCTTAATGTCTGTTCTGATTGTGATTCCGGCCCGGTACGCGTCAACGCGCTATCCGGGCAAACCCCTTGTGGAATTGACCGGGGCCACGGGCGAAGCGAAATCCCTCATCCGGCGCAGTTGGGATGCTGCCACGGCGGTGTCCGGTGTGGATCGGGTTGTTGTTGCAACAGATGATGACCGCATTCGCACTGCTGCCGAAGCCTTTGGGGCAGAGGTTGTGATGACCTCAGAGACCTGCGCCAATGGGACTGAACGCTGTGCTGAGGCCTTGGAAAATCTCGGTGGCGGTTATGACATTGTGGTCAACCTTCAGGGTGATGCACCGCTGACCCCCGCTTGGTTCGTCGAAGACCTTGTGGCGGGTTTGCGGGCGCATCCAACAGCGGAGGTTGCCACTCCGGTGTTGCGGTGTGATGGCCGGGCTTTGAACGGGTTTCTTGAGGATCGGCGGGCGGGACGTGTGGGCGGAACGACGGCCGTCTTTGGCAGTGACCACAAGGGTCTCTATTTCTCAAAAGAGGTGATTCCCTATACCTCTCAAACCTATGCGGATGACGCCGAAACGCCCGTGTTTCACCACGTCGGCGTCTACGCCTATCGTCCGTCTGCCTTGGGGGCCTATC
Organism: Celeribacter baekdonensis; assembly: GCF_003047105.1. Classification (NCBI taxonomy): domain Bacteria; kingdom Pseudomonadati; phylum Pseudomonadota; class Alphaproteobacteria; order Rhodobacterales; family Roseobacteraceae; genus Celeribacter; species Celeribacter baekdonensis. The sequence goes on along the minus strand of NZ_CP028475.1, from coordinate 2,610,000 downwards.
CGAAATGGCCGGTTGGCCCATTGGAACGCCTCGAGGGTTTGGAGCAACTCCGCTTTTTGGAACAAGAGCGGCCTGTTCTTTGTGTTGAGGTCGAATCTCGTGGGCGGCAATTTTGGGAGTTGAACAACCCCGAAGACGTCCCGCGCCTTGAGGCAATGCTGTCTGAGATGGGCGCATCTTAGGGGAATTTATACGCCATATGATCGTTTTTTGATCTGTATCTGTGTGCTAACAAGGCACAGTTGTAAAACTGTGGCAATAAACTGCGAAAGCTGAAGACCAGTGCTGACCTTATGAGCGGAAAATATTAAGGTCGCTTTGGCAAAGTTCAATTTGAGGGCTCAATGGTGCGAGCCCAGAGGAGTAAAGATGAAACGTAAAGTGACGAAAGCGATCTTTCCTGTGGCGGGTTTGGGGACGCGGTTTTTGCCTGCGACCAAATCTATTCCTAAGGAAATCATGACGCTCGTCGATCGCCCCCTGATTCAATATGCCATTGATGAAGCGCGGGCGGCCGGAATTAAGGAGTTCATCTTTGTCACCTCGCGCGGCAAGGGCGCGCTTGAGGATTACTTTGATCATTCTCCCGTCCTTGAACAAGAGCTGCGCAAAAAGGGCAAAGATGCGCTTCTTGAAACTTTGAAAATGACCAATATGGACAGTGGTGCGATTGCCTATATCCGCCAGCACAAAGCGCTGGGTCTGGGTCACGCTGTATGGTGCGCACGCCGTCTTCTTGACCCGAAAGAACCCTTCGCTGTGATCCTGCCGGATGACGTGATTGCGGCCGATAAGCCGTGTTTGCAACAGATGGTCGAAGCCTATGAGGAAATTGGCGGATCTATGGTTGCGGCCATGGAAGTCCCTGATGATAAAGTGTCCTCCTACGGTGTGCTCGACATCAAAGAGGACATGGGGGCCTATGTTTCGGCCAAAGGTATGGTTGAAAAACCCGCGCCTGGCACTGAGCCGTCCAACCTTGCTGTGATTGGCCGTTATATTCTTTCGCCCAACGTGATGAAAAACCTCAACCAGATGAAAGCGGGCGCCGGTGGTGAAATCCAACTGACCGATGCGATTGCCGACGAGATCGAATCGGATCGCGGCGTGTACGGCTATCGTTTCTCAGGTCAGCGGTTTGATTGCGGGTCCAAGGCTGGTTTCCTTCAAGCGACGATTGCGTTTGGCCTGTCGCGCCCTGAGCTGCACGATGAGCTTCAGGAGTATCTTGATACCCTGTCTTCCATTCGCACCGCCGCACAGTAAGGTCCACCCATGACCAAATCCGTGATTGTAACCGGCGGGGCCGGCTATATCGGCTCGCATGCGTGTAAAGCGCTGCGGGCCGCGGGCTATCAGCCTGTGACTTTTGATAACCTGTCGACGGGCTGGGAAGATGCAGTGAAATTTGGTCCTTTTGAGAAGGGGGA